>JBKDQC010000188.1:0-17104 GCA_046342295.1 Deltaproteobacteria bacterium
CGGTGGCGGGCCCCGCGTCGCCGACCGGGTCCGGCGGCGGGGCAGGGGTCCAGAGGCGCGCCGTCGGCTCGCCGCAGGCCGGTAGCACGGACGTCAGCAGCAGGAAGCGAACCGCCGAGGCGGTGGGGAATTTTGGACCGAGCGCGCGCATCCCTCTCTCGTGGCGTCGGCGCGCCGAAACCAATCACTCGAACGGTGTCACCCCTCACTCGAACGGTGTCGCGGCGCGGCCCGTCTGGTAGCTTCGGCGCCGTGACAGGCCAACCGGTCGACCCCGACACGCTCGCGCAGCCACGCGGCTACTCGAATGGCATGCTCTTTCCCGCCGGAGGGCGCCTCCTCTTCGTAGCCGGCCAGATCGGCTGGGACAAAGATGGCCGATTCGTCGATGGGCTCACCGCGCAGTTCGAGCTCGCGCTCCGCAACGTCCTCGAGGTCGTTCGCACCGCAGGCGGTGGGCCCGGGTCGATCGGACGCCTGACGATCTACGTGCTCGATCGGGCCGACTACGCGGCGAAGACGAAAGAGATTGGCCGCGCGTACCGCGCCGTGCTCGGAAAGCACTTCCCTGCGATGGCGCTCGTTCAGGTCGCCGCGCTCCTCGAGCCACGCGCGCTCGTCGAGATCGAGGCGACCGCGGTCCTCTGACCCGACACAGACGGCGCGCGAAGGCGCGACGAAGGAGCAGCGCATGCGAGTCCGCGAGGAAGGTTTCCGCATCGAGATCGAGAACGGCGTGTGCACGGTCACGCTCGACCGCCCCGATCGCATCAACGCGCTCACCTTCGCCTCCTACGCGGCGCTCCGCGACACCTTCCGCGGATTCGACGATCACCCGGAAGTGCGCGCGGTGCTCCTGCGGGGCGAGGGCCCCAAAGGGTTCTGCTCCGGCGGAGACGTCCGCGACATCATCGGCCAGCTCTTCTCGCGCGACATGGCGGGGTTGCTCGAGTTCACGCGCCTCACGGGCGCGCTGGTGCGCGCGATCCACTCCTGTCGCGTTCCCGTGGTGGCCGCGTTGCACGGCGTCGTCTGTGGAGCCGGCGCGGTCATCGCCCTCGCGTCCGACGTGCGCATCGCCTCTCCGGATGCGCGCATCGCCTTCCTGTTTCCGAAGGTCGGCCTCTCGGGCGCCGACATGGGCGCGGCATGGTTGCTCCCGCGCATCGTCGGCTACGGGCGCGCGAGCGAGCTGCTGCTCACCGGGGATTTCGTCGACGCCGACACCGCGCACCGCATCGGCCTCTTCAACCGGGTGGTGCCCGCCGACGCGCTCCTTCGCGAGGCCGAGTCCTTCGCGCGGAAGATCGCGGACGGCCCAGCCTTCGCCCACGCCATGACGAAGAAGATGCTGGACTACGAACAGCACGTGGACTTCGAGACGGCGATCGAGGCCGAGGCGCAGGCCCAGGCGATCTGCATGCAGCACCCCGATTTCCGCGAGGCCTACGACGCCGGCGTCGAGAAGCGCCCGCCGAGGTTTCGCTGATGTCCCCGGGGGGCCGCGCGAGGCCCCTCCCGGACCGGGGCCCCCTCCCAGACCGGCGCCCCACCCCGCTCCGGGCGCCATCGCGCCCGCGGCTCCCTGCTCGGCCCGCTCTCGAAGCCCGGAGAAACGGATCATGCGCAGCACCGTGAACGCCCCGCCGCTCCTCTCCGACGACGTCGTCGAGCGCGCCTTCGTGGACGCCGACGCGATGCGCGACGGCTGGTCCTCCGCCGCCGCCCTCGAGACCGCCGCTCTCCGCGTCGAGCAAGACGCGTCCGACGCACCTCGCGCGCTCGTGGCCCTCGTGCGCCTGCTCGGCGAGCGCGGGCTCCTCGGGTCGACGGTCCCCGGCGCCTACGGCGGCACGGACCCCGACGTCCGGTCGGTGCCGCTCTGCCTCGCGCGCGAGCGCCTCGGCTACGCCTCGCCGCTCGTCGAGCTCGCGTTCGCGATGCAAGCGCTCGGGAGCTACCCGATCACGGCGCGCGGCAGCGACCACCTGAGAGAGCTCTATCTGCCGCGCGTCGCGGCGGGCGAGGCGGTCGCAGCATTCGCCCTCACCGAGGAAGACGCAGGCTCGGACCTCTCGCGGATGCGAACCAGCGCGACCCTCGTGTCGGACGGGTATCTGCTCCGCGGCTAGAAGAGCTTCATCTCGAACGCAGGTGTCGCGAGCTTCTACGTCGTGTTCGCAGTGACGACGCCCGCCACCGCGGAGACGAAGCTCCGGCTCTCGGCGTTCGTCGTCGACGCGGGGCAGCCCGGCGTCTCGACGCGTCCGCAGCAGGTTCTCGGAGGACACCCGATCGGCGAGCTCTCGCTCGCGGATGTCCTCGTGCCCGTCTCCTCGCGCGTCGGCCCCGAGGGCGCGGGCATGTCGATCGCGCTCGAGACCCTCCACAAGCTGCGCCCGACCGTCGGGGCCGCGGCGCTCGGCA
Source organism: Deltaproteobacteria bacterium (assembly GCA_046342295.1). Taxonomy (GTDB): domain Bacteria; phylum Myxococcota_A; class Polyangia; order Polyangiales; family Sandaracinaceae; genus JAFLCL01. The sequence continues at coordinate 2,428 of JBKDQC010000188.1, forward strand.
TGGGCCAGCGCGCCCTCTCGGAGACCCTCGCGCATGTGCGCTCGCGCGAGCAGTTCGGCGCGCCGCTCGCCGAGCTCCAGGCTGTCCAGATGGCGATCGCCGACATGGCGTGCGAGCTCGAGGCCTCGCGCCTGCTCGTCTACCGGGCAGCCGCCGTCGCTGACGTGACCGCGCAGTTGAAGGCGCAGAATGGTACCGCGCACGCGGGCGAGCGAGCGCGCGTCGCGCAGACCGGCAGCATGGCCAAGCTCGTCGCGACCGAGTCCGCGTTCCGGGTGATCGACCGCGCGGTTCAGCTCCACGGCGGGCGCGGGGTCGAGACGTCGAGCATCGTCGCGCGCCTCTACGAGGACGTGCGCGCCTTGCGCATCTACGAGGGCGCCTCGGACGTCCAGCGCCTGCTGATCGCGCGGGCCCTCCTGGAGCGCGGCGTGTGAGCGCCGCGCCGGCGTGGTTGCTCGCGCACGACGAGCTCGGGCCGCTCCTGCCTGCGGCCGTCCGCTTCGTCTCTCACGAAGGCGGGAGCGCCCTCGCGCGCGGCGCCGCTGCGCTCGCGTGGCTCTCTCGACGCATCGACGTGTTCGCGAACCGTGAAGTGAGCGCGCGCGAGGAGGCGGAGTTCGTCGAGGGCGCGGGGGCGCTCCTCGCGGCCGTGCTGGTCGACCACGTCGGGCTCGGGTCGCACGTGGAGCGCGACGGCGTCCACCGTCTGCGGCTCGGGACCCACGGCTTCTTCGACCCCTTTCAGGCCGTCGAGACCGCCCTGGCGGCGAGCTCCGACCGCGCAGCCCTCGTCACCGAGGTCGCGCGCGCCGAGGCCGAGGCTGCCGGCCTCGCGGGCTACGGTCGGGTCGCCAGCATCTTCGAGCGCGTCCTCGCCGACGTGCGACCGGATTTCTCGATCGAGGACCGCTTCGAGGGCCGCCTCTGGCTCTCGACGCTGGACTGCAACGCAGAGGGCGCGCCGATCGAGGTGGACCTGGGGCGCGTCGTCTCGCTCGCCGATGGCCAGAGCGACGCAGCCGTCGAGGGCGCGGTGCGGAAGCTCGTCTCGATGCTCCCCGGCGGGACCGCCGTCGGCGTGTCGCGGGACGACGCGCTCGGGCGCGTCCTGCCACGGATCGTCGGGCCTGCCTTCGACCTCCGCGAGACGCTCTACGCGCGCCCCCTGCCCAACGGCGCGCGCCTGGGCCTCGTGCTCGCCTACGACGGCCGTTGCCGATTCGTCCACGGAAGGGAGCTCGAAGGCTGGGCGCTCACGGCCGACGAGGCCGTCCGCGCTGCGCTCGAGAATCTCGCAAAGCGCTCGGTCCGCGCGCGCTTCGGGCGGATCGATGCGCTCGACGGACCGATCATCTTCGCGCGCACGGGCGACGGTCTCGACTCCGCGCGGCTGGTGCTACCGGGCCTCGTCGATGTCCTCGGCGCCGAGCTCGGCGAGCCGTTCGTCGCGACGGTGCCTCACCGCGACGCGCTCCTCGCGTGCCGCGCGGACGCGCCGCGCTCGTTCGAGGCGATGATGGCCCGCGTCAGCGACGACCACGCCCGCGCGCCCCACCGCATCAGCGACAAGCCCTTTCTCGTCGATCGCGCCGGCCTGCGGCCTTACTGACGACGGCCTCGTCCGAGCATGAGTCACTTGCCTTGACTCACGCTCTGACGTTTCTCGTCGGCCCCCTCCCTCTCGCCGAGGGAACCGGCGGGGGCCTCCCTCCCGCCGAGTCGCGCCCGCGCCCCACGCCTCGATCCATCCGAGTGCCGCGTGCTCTAATCCATCGTTGGACACGACCGCGCGGACCTCGGCCATCACCGCCCGAAACGCCTCCTTGGCGTCCTCGCCGCGGTCGATGCGCTCGCGAATACGCTGCGCCAGGAGCACGTTCGTGAGCATCTCGCCGTGGTCGGCGCCGGCGATCGAGAACGGCGGCTCGCGCTCCTCGGAGAGATGCTCGATGGCGACGGCGAGCTCTTCAGCGCCCCGCTCGAGCGCGAGGCGACGGGACTCTGCGGGCTTCACGTTGTCAGCTCCTCACACGCTCGGCGCGGTCCCGAAGGCCTCGAGCAATTTCTCCCGCAGGCCATCGACCTTGGTGGTGAAGAGGCCATCGACCTGCTTGCCGTTCCGGTAGAGGGCGAAGTACGGGAGGCTCGGGATCTCGACGGACTTGCGGGCCTCGGGCGCCGCTTCTCCATCGACCAGGAAGAATCGCACGTGCGTCAGCTCGTCCGACAGCTTCTGGAACTTGGGCTTCATCAACATGCACTGGCCACACCAGGTGGCGAAGAAGTCGACGACGGCGAGCTCGCTCGCGTCGAGCTCCGTCTGGAAATCGGCATCGGTGAGGATCTGGACGGCCACGTTCGCGCTCCTTGCCGCGCCATGCGCGCGCCCTTCTCTTCTGGGGCGCAGAAGGCACGACGTCAAAGGCCGGCACGGGAGCGACGCGCCCTCCCCTGGGCTCAGAGCATGAGTCACTTGGATTGACTCATGCTCTGACGTTTCTGGCCGGAGGGTCTGGCCGCAGACCCTCCCTCTCGCCGAGTGAATCGGCGAGAGCCTCCCTCCCGCCGATTCGAGCCCGTGGAACCCGCATCGATCCATCGGAGTGCCACGTGCTCTCGGAGCGTGAGTCACTTGCCCGCGCCACCCGCATCGACCCATCGGAGTGCCACGTGCTCTCACTCGGTTGCCCCGTCGTCGGACGACGACTCGGGCTCGAGCGTCACCCTCACGGTGGTCGAGGTGTCGCCAGCGCGCAGCTCCACGTCGCCTGTATACGCGCGGTAGCCCGGCGCTGTCACCGTGAACCTGCGCCGCTCCGTGCGGCCCGGGCCGCTGATTCGAACGGGGATCACCGCCTGGTTGCGCCCAGGCGGGGCCCCCTCGACGACGACTCGGGCGCCTGGAACGTTCGCGTAGACCGTCACGCCTGCGAGCCGCGAGGGCAGGTGAAGCTCGAGCCGGTACGGGTCGGTACCAGGGGGAATCTCTCGCTCGAACGACTCGAGGTCCCCACAGCACGGATCCTCGGAGAGGACGTCGAAGCGATGAAGCCCGGGCAGGAGCTCCACGTGATTGAAGGAGGTGCCCCAAGACCTGGGCTCGGAGCCATCGACGGAGACCCGCACTCCGGTCGGGTCGGGGTCGAGGTTCACGCGACGCGGCATCGCGGCGACGCTCGGATCGCGACGGATGAGATGCGGCTCGACGGTGAGCGGCGGCACGAACCCGTCGGGCTCGGCGGAGGCGTCGAGGCTCGGCGCGTCGTCCAACGCTGCATCACGGCCTGCATCGCGAGGGACGCCGGCGTCGAGCGAACCCAACGGCTCAGCGACGATGGGCTCGGTGACGCTGGGGTCCACGACGCCGAGCAGCGAGAACGCAGCCCAACCCACGAGGACGAGCGAGCCGAGCACGAACGAGACGAGGCCGGCCCGGCGCTGGTTGCGCTGGCGCTCCGCAGCGCGGCCGAGGCTAGAAACGAGGGCCAGGACCTCCGCGTTCTTCTCGTCGATCGCGAGCGCGCGGCCGAACGCGTCATTCGCGTCAGCCTTGCGATCCTCGGCCTGCGCGCGCTTTCCGAGCTCGATCTCGGCGAGCACGATGCGCTTGTTCACGTCGTCTCGGACGCCGCTCGGATCCGCGAGGAAGCGCGCGACCTCGCGCGCGGGATCGTCGATGCCGATGGGTGCGACGTAGGCGCGCAACGCCGCCTCGAGCTCGACGGCGCTCTGGTGGCGGTCGGCGGCGCTCTTCGCCATCGCCTTGAGCAGGATCGCCTTGAATCGGCCACCGATGGCGGGCCGGAAACGCAAGGGATCGGGGATGTCGGCGTCGAGGATGCGCTTGAGGATCTGGTGTGGGTTCTTGCCGGTGAACGGGAGGCGACCGACAGCCAGAAAATAGAGCACCGTTCCAAGCGCGAAGACATCGGTGCGGGCGTCGGTGTGCTGCCCCTCGATCTGCTCGGGAGCCATGTGACCGGGCGAGCCGAGGATCTGTCCGGTCGCGGTCATCGACTGCGAGTCGACCATGTCCGCGATGCCGAAGTCGGTGAGCTTCAGGCAGCGGTTGTCGTGGAGCAGGATGTTCTCCGGCTTCACGTCACGGTGGATGATGCCCTTGTCGTGCGCGGCCGCGAGCGCACGCGCGATCTCGATGCCGAAGCAGGCTGCGATCTCGGCGGGCATCTCGACCGCCTCCTCGACGTAGACCTTCAACGTGGGACCGGTGAGGAGCTCCGCGGAGATGTAGCTCTCGTCCGAGCCTTCCCCCGAGTAGTCGTAGATCTCGAGGATGCACGGGTGCTTGAGGCGCGCGACGCTCTGCGCCTCGCGGCGAAACCGCGCGCGCGCTTCCTTCGCGCCGCGCAGATGGGGGTGCATCAGCTTCAGCGCGACGAGGCGATCGAGGTTCGTGTCGCGCGCGCGGAAGACCGTCGCCATGCCGCCATGGCCGATCTCCTCGAGGAGCTCGTATTTCTCGAGCGTTCGGATCACGTCATCACCGAAAGCTCGAGGAGACTACCCCGGCTCGCTGCGGCTTGGGTGGGCCTTCGCCCTCCGACGCGGGGCCCGCATCCGCTCCACGCCCCAGCGCGTGCTCCCGCGCAGGGCCCCAGCCCCGCTCGGGCATCTCGCGGTGCGCTGGGCGGGACACCGTTTCTTTCTCGGTCGCTCACAGCGCGCGCTCGAGCGTCTGCCTGAGCTCGTCGTCGGTGAGGACGATCGGGTGGCCTTTCATGCTGCTCGACCGCGCCGACTGGAGGACGACCTCGGGCACCTGCGCGGCGCGGAGACCGAGCGCCGAGAGCGTCGGGACTCCGAGCCGCGCGATGGTCTCGGACGACCAGCGCACGGCGTCGTCGGCCGTCGCGGTCGCTCGCCCCGTCACCCAGCGTCCGACCTCTGCATAACGTTCGAGGGCAGGCGAGCCGGGGGCGCGCGCACGAAGCGCGGCGAGGCTCGTCTCGAGCACGGAGGGCAAGAGACGCGCGCAGATCGCGCCGTGAGGAGCCCCACAGAGCCCTCCGAGGGGCCCGGCGAAGCCGTGCACGGCACCGAGCTTGGCGTTGGCGAGCGCGAGGCCCCCATGAAGGCTCACGAGGGCCATGTCGCTGCGCGCCTCGAGATCGGAGCCATCCGCGAAGGCGCGGAGCAGAGCGCGTGCTCCGCGCGGGATCGCGTCTCGACACAGGGCGTCCGTGAAGGGCGTCGCCGCGTTCGAGACGTAGGGCTCGATCACCTGCACGAGCGCGTCGAGCCCGGTCGCGGCCGTGACGTCGGGCGGAACCGAGAGCGCGAGCGATGGGTCGACGAGGGCGAGCGCGGGCAGCATGCGGTCGCTGCGGAGGCTGACCTTCACCGCGCGCGCATCGGAGGTGCGCGCCGAGAGAACGGCGTTATTGGTCGCCTCGGCGCCGTTGCCCGGCGTGGTGGGCACCGCGACGAACGGCAGCGGCTCGTGCGTGAGCGGCAGTCCGCGCCCGACGACCTCGAGGTGATCGAGCGGATCGCCAGGATTGGTGGAGAGCGCGGCGACGGCCTTCCCGAGATCGAGAGCGCTTCCGCCGCCGACCCCGACCACGAGACGCGCACCGGTGCGGCGCGCGAGGTCGGTCGCCGTGCGCGCGTCCTCGACGTCGGGCTCACGGGCGAGCGCGACGGCGATGACCTCGAACTGCTCGCGGAGCGGCGCGAGAATCGCCTCGCGACGCGAAGGATCGCGGCCGGTCACGACGACGATCGGAGCGCGGTCCGGGGAGCCGAGGAGCCCGCGGACGTGGAGCGCGAGGCTCGCGGCCTGACCGACGCCGAAGACGACACGGCGTGGGGAAGCGATCTCGAAGGGAGCGATCACGCGCCCTTCCAGGCCGACGGATCGGTCGGATCGACCGCGCGATACTTCACGCTTCTCCTGGGCGAGGCCATCCACGGCTCGACCGCGGTCTTCCATGCCGCGTAATGCGCCGTCTCCTTGTGGCGCGCGGGATCCTCGTCGGTCCGGTAGATCTCGAGGAGCAGGAAGCGGTCGGGGCTGCCCTCTTCGCGGAGGAGGTCGAAACGCAGGACGCCAGGCTCCGCTCGGCTCGCACGCGCATTGAGCTCGGTGGCAGCGATGAAGGTGTCGATGTGGTCGGGGACGACGTGGACGAAGACTTGGACGATCAACATGCGCGGGAGGATCGCGCAACGTCGGGCGCGTGGGTAGTCGCTCCCGGATGTCGGGCGAAGGTCCGCGACACGCTCGAGGAGTCCGGCTACGCCTCTCCCTGTGGACCTCGAGCTCATCCTCCTCGACGCAGGAAACACCGTCATCTTTCTCGATCACGAGGCCGTGGCCGACATCGTGACGAGCCACGGCCACTCGGTCGACGCACGCGCGCTCGCGCGGAACGAGGGGCACGCCAAGCGCCGCTACGAACAGCTCCTCTCCGCCGGCGTCTCGCACGAGGAGGGCTGGGGGCTCTACCTGCGCGCGCTCCTCGAGAGCAGCGGGGTCGACGCGGAGGTCGCGCGCGCGATGGTGGTGCCCCTCCGCCGTGCGCATGACGCCTTCAACCTCTGGCGCCTCGTGCCCCACGGTCTGGGCCCCGCGCTCGCGCGGCTGCGCTCGCTCGGCTTCCGGGTCGCGATCGTCAGCAACTCCGAGGGACGCCTTCCCGAAGTCTTCGACCGGGTCGGTCTCGGCGACGCGTTCGAGCTGATCGTCGACTCGCACGACGAGGGCGTGCGCAAGCCCGACCCCGAGATCTTTCGTCGCGCGCTCGGCCGCCTCGGGGTCGACGCTTCGCGGGCCGTGTACCTGGGCGACATACCGGGCGTCGACGTCGTCGGCGCACACGCCGCCGGGCTGAGGGCGGTGCTCGTCGATGCGCTCGGCTTCTACGTCGACCACACCACGTCCGTGCGGGTCGAGAGCGTCGCCGAGTTCGTCGAGCGCTTCGTCGTGGGGTACCAGCGCGTGCGCGTTTTTTGACCGGACGAAACGCCTCACGGACAACGCGGGGACCCGGAGACGACTCCGGGCCCACGCCGCCCGCGCGCAGAGGCCTCCGCCTCGCGTCCCGGTCGCAGCGATCCCGACCCAGAGGAGCTTGCGATGACCGATCGTACGTCGTCTCACACCGGCTCACAGCGCGCGCGTCTTCACCTCGACGGAGTACGTAGCCCCGTGCTCGCGAAGGTCGCGCGCCGCCGCGATCGCGGCATGACCTGCGTGCAGGAGCTGCCCTTCCTGCGGCTCGAGAGCGCCGTGACCGACGATCGTGGCCGCCGCGCCCGCATCGCCCGCGTCGCGCTTTCGATCGAGAAGGACGTCCCCAAGCTCGTCATCGAGCTCGCCTACGACGATGACGACGACTTCCCCTCGGGCCCGCCCGCCGTGCCATACGGTGCGATCATCGCTCCGCCCGGGCCCTCGGGCGAAGAATCCTCCGCGGTCGAACGCGTCGACAGCACCTTCACGCTCGTGTTCCGCGCGGACCCCATCGACTCGTTGCGAGAGCCGCCTGTCTCGCTCTCGGAGCTGGCGCTCTCGTGGTGGAGCGGCGTGCGCGCCGCAGCGCTGGCGATCGAGCGCTCGCTCCAGCGGGCTCTCGCAACGACGCCCCGGTGGGCCTGATCCGACGGCGCGCTCCCCACGCGCCGATCGAGCGGCAGTGACGCGCCGGGGCACGCCTCAGACCCCGGTCGTACCCGCTGTCGAGTCGAATTGCGTGCGCGCGCCACCCATCGCGCTCACCCCGCCGGACACGATGAAGGCCATGAACTGCGCGGGCTCCGCGTCCACGAGCTCCACCGCTGCCTTGGGCACGATGAGGATGTTGCCCGCGAAATTGTAGGCCTGCGGCAGGTAGATCGCGCACATGTCCTTGAGCCGGACATCGTCGAACCGGTCGCAGGTGACGAAGCCGAAGACCTTCACCGTGCCAGCCGCGTCGAGCGCGACCATGGCCGGGCGATCGAAGCTCTTCTTGTCTCCCACGAAGGCGCCGAGAAGGTCCTTCAAGCTCGTGTAGAGCAAGCTCACCACGGGCAGCGCACGGATGCCGCCCTCGAAGGCGTCGAGCACCGCCTGTCCGAGGACGTTCGAGAGCAAGAAGCCGATCAGCACGATCAGACAGACCGTGAGCACGAGGCCGATCCCAGGGATCGGGAAGCCGACGGCGCTGTCGAGGTACGACAGGACGAGCCACAGCGTGTAGAGCGAGCCGACCGTCGGTACGAAGACGAGAAGACCGCGACCGAAGTAGCCCGCAAGACGCGCCGCGGGGCTGTCGTGACGACGACGAATTCGCATGGCCCGCGATTATCGCGGGAGCTCCGCCGTGCCAAGAGCCTCGCGCGGGCGCGGAGAGGTCTGCGAAGCGGCATCGGCGAGGAGCACGAAGGCGATCCACAGCAGGTCCGCGAGCAGCAGGTGAACGAGCTGCATCCAGACGGGCGCGAGCAGGTAGAGGTTGAGCAGACCCGCCAGCATCTGCGTGAGGACGAGGACGGCCACGGCGAGCGAGAGCGAGCGCGTGGGACGCCCGGCCACGCCTGCGCTCCGCGTCGCCGCCAGAAAGCCCGAGAGAGCGAGCAGGACGAGCGCGGTCAGCGCCGCCAGGAGTGGATGGATCACGCGAAGACGCACCAGAAATTGCGCCGTCGGCGAGAGGTCGGCGGCCAGCCCGGAGGCCAGCGAGTCGCTCGGAAAGAGCGTGTCTCCGAGCGCGGTGATGGCCCCGGCCACCCCGGTCGCGAGGATCAGCAACGCGACGGCACCGAGCGGCGCCGTCAGCCCGCCGCGTCCTGCGGGAGGATGGGCGGGGTGCTCGACCGACCACGGAGTCAGGGTGAGCGAGGCGACCAGGAGAAAGGTGTTGACGAGGTGCACCGCGATCCATCCGGCGCGGGCCACCGACTGGTCGTCGGCGACCAGCTCGAGCAGGACGAGCGCCGCGCCGACCAGGGCCTCTAGCAGCATGAAGATCATCGTCGCGATTGCGAGACCACGGGTCCGGTGTCCTCGCGGGAAGAGCCGCAGCGCCCACACGAGCTGAGCCGCGACGAGCAGGAGCGCGATCCCCGAGGTCGCGCGGTGCGTGAGCTCGATCATCGTCTCGACGCTGGCGGCGCGCGGGACGATCTCTCCATTGCACGTCGGCCAATGCGCCCCGCACCCGGCACCCGAGCCCGTCGCGCGAACAAACGCGCCCCACGCGATCACACCGAGGTTGTACGCGAGGACGCCCCACGAGAACCGCTCGAATCGCTGCATGGGTGGTGCTTTACCCTCGCTGCGGCTCGGGGTCACACGGGTGCAGATCACAACGCGTCGGCGCAAGCCGGAGAGGGCCGGACGCCCGGTTCACAGTCCCGGCAACGACGACGGTCCCGCGCGCTCTCCGTCGCAGGGCGCCGTCTCGAACCCAGGGCAGTAGGGCTGCACCAGTCGGGGGCCCCCACACACCTCGACGGGCGGAGCGGGCTGACAGCTCGGGCACTCGATCGAGGTCTCCCAGACCCGCAGGGATTCGACGCCGCAGAAAGCGGTGAGGGTGACGCGGGACCTCTCGAGCTCGATGCGCTCGCCGCGGAGCCCCGATTGACGAACGCGGGCCGAACCGACGACGTCGGCATCGACGAGGGATCTCTCGAGATCCACGTCACGGAGCATGACGGCCTCGGCGCAACGGGCGATGCGGGTGCGAGAGACGTAGGAGACGGACAGGTCCACCGCACCGCAGCGGAAGACGTCGATGTCCCTCAGCTCACCCGCGGCGGCGAGGAGTGTCTCGGCGCCGAGGTCGACGCGGGCGAGCGACGCGTCGAGGAGCGTGACCCTGCTGGCCTCGATGGAACCATTCGACGCGCTCGCAAAGGAGAGCTCGACCTCGAGCGCGCTCAGCGCGAAGCGCGCGAGCTGGGTGTGCTCTGCGCGGACGAGGCCGTACGGAGCCTCGACAGCCACGTCGGTGACGAGGACGCGGTCGGTGCTGAGCGTCGCGAGACGGTCCGGAGAGGATCCGTCGAGGACGATCCGACTCGCACCGAGCGCACCGCCTGCGACGTGGACGTCGACGGGACCGTGAACCGAGAGCTCGAGAGCCGACACCGCTCCACCGAGCCACAGCGTTCCCGGAGCGGACGCGCGGACGTCGATGCGTGCCCCGACCACGGGGACCTCGCGCAGGTCGATCGCGAAGGGCTCGTCGGCCTCGAGGAAGAGATCGACACAGTTCAGAGTCGGATACCGGTCCGCAGCGACGGCGAAGTCGGGGGCGTCGAGGCGGACCTCGCTCCGACCCGTGCAGGAGGCGGCCTGGACCCCGAGCGCCTCGTGGGGCTCCCACACCGGCTCACGGGGTGCGAGCACATCGTCGCACCGGGTCTCGAAGCAAGAGCCCGTTCGCCTCTGAGGATCGCGCGGGATCTCGCCGACCACGGGCTTTCCGATCCCGTCGCACGCCGCGAGCACGGCGAGGGCGAGGAGCCCGATCGCACGCGGGCTCATGGCGCGCCCCCGGGCGCGACATCGCGCGAGACCGAGAGTGTCCGCTCGAAATGAACCACAACCCTGCGGTTCAGCGAGAGGGAACGCTCGTCGGTGCCCGCGACGAGCGGGGCCCCCTCCCCCGCCGCACGCAGCTCGATGCGCGCGGGCGCGACGCCGTGCGAGACGAGGAAGTCTCGGACCGCTTCCGCGCGCTGGCGCGAGAGGGTGTGGTTGTAGAGGTCTTCACCCGTGCCGTCCGCGTGGCCTTCGATGACGATGCGGGCGTCGCTCGGGGCTTCGTCGACCGCGCGCACGAGATCGTAGAGGGATGCTTCTCCGCAGCTCGAGAGATCCGCGCGGTCGTGCTCGAACAGCAGAGGCGGGATCATGGAGGCGACGCTGCGCGTGACAGTCGCCGGGACGGCGCGCTCGACGAGGAGCATGAGCGCCTCGGGGTCACTGGGCGGCGGCGCTGCGATGGCGCGCCGCTCGGCGCGCTCTCGGTGAACCACCCGCATCGCAGGCGGCGTCGGGAGCCTGGGGGACGGAGGCGAGGAGCGCGGGCGAAACGCGAGCGAGAGGCCGCCGCCCAGGAACACCGCATCGCTCGTCTGCGTGGCGCCATCCTCCCACACGACGTGTCGGACACCGAGATCGAGCCCGATCGACCACTCGTCCGTGATGTCGACCCAGAAACCGGCGGATCCAGAGAGAACGGGCACGACGAGCGTCCCGGTGATGCCGAGACCGAGCGCCGCGCGGGCATGGAGGGTGACGCGGCCGAGCCGAGGCAGGACGCGCAGGCCGAGGGACGCGTCGAGGAGGGCACCCGCGCCCTCGCGTCCGCCGACCAAGAGCGCGCCCAGGCCCAGCTCGCCCGCGAGCCACGGCAGAGGCCGAAGCGCGCCGGTCAGCTCGGCCGAGGCTCCTTCGCGGTCGAAGCCCAGCACGAGACGCTGATCGTCTGTGGCCATCGTGCCACCGCGAACGGTCAGCGCGAGCAGGTGCCCGGTCTCGGTGTCCTGCGCGCGGGCGACGCCCGAGGCCGCGAGCATGATCAGCCCGATTGGCCACCAACTTCCCACCGGCGTCGCGCGCTGCACGTGGATGGGTCGTCCTCGGCGCCCCGGGTTTCCAAGACGCCCACCCGAGGAAGCTCGTGGTAGGGTCGCGGCAGCAGAGGGAACCGATGCAGGACTACCAGGAAGCCATGCTGAAGTCGCTCGTCGCCGTCGCCTGGGCGGACGGACGGGTCGAGGCCGACGAGCACGAGGTGATCGAGGCGTTGCTCTCGGCCTTCGAGGTCAGCGCCGAGGACGCACAGCACATCCGGGACTACGCGCGCGCTCCGAGGACCCTCGAGGACATCCCGCTCAGCGACCTCTCCGCGAGCGACCGCCGCGTCCTTCTCCAACACGCGGTGATCCTGACCTACATCGACGGTGCCCAGACCGAGAAGGAGAAGGAGGTCCTCGCGTCACTCGTGACGAAGCTTCGGGTCCCGGAGGATGAAGCCTCCCAGATCCTCGCAGACGCCGATGTCCGCGCGCGGCGCCTCCTCTCACTCCTCTGATAGGGTATCGCTCAGCGCCGACGTGGCGCGCGCGCGGCCCGCTCGAGCTGGTCGCGCAGGTCCGCCTCCGCGACCGGCTTGGTGAGCAGGCCCCGCATCCCCACCCGCTGGCACTCGGCGCGATCGTGCTCGGAGCTCGACGCCGTGAGCGCGACGATACGCGGTGGAACAGGGAGCGTGGAGAGGATCTGCTCGGTGGCCCCGAGGCCGTCGAGGATGGGCATCTGCAGGTCCATCAGCACGAGGTCGTACGCGTTGGAGCGACAAGCCGCGACCGCTTCGACACCGTGCGCAGCTGCGTCGACGAGACGTTGACCGAGCTTGCGGAGCATCGCGATGACGACCACGCGGTTGATCGCCTGATCGTCGACGACGAGAACCCGCAGTGGGCGCGAGGCGAGCGCGGACGACGACGCCTCGCCCGCGGGCGAGGCGAGGACCATGCGCAACGCCGAGACGAGTCGCGCGCGCCGGATCGGCCGTGAGATCGACGTCGCGCACGCGCCAGGCGAGATCGCGACCTCCGCGTCGGACGCGATCACGAGCGGCAGCGAACCGAGCCCCCAGCGGTCGCGGATCGCGGCCTCGCTCCCGAGCTCGTTCGTGAGCGAGGCGGGCACGTCGACGAGAGCCACGTCCGGAGCGAACCGGGCCACTTCGCTCGCAGTGTCCAGCGACTCGGCGAGCATGCCGATCGTCCGGAGCAGACCCACGTGGGCAGCGCGCAGGCCGAGGGCGGCGATCCGACGCCCCGCGAGCTCCTGCACGGTGGCGCGGGGGGCGGTCGCGTGAACCGACGCTTCGAACGTGAGCGCAGGGCTCGCGTCGACCGCGACGCGCAGCTCGACTCGTCCGGATTCGAGCGCCGCGCTCGTGACCCGGACGACATGGGCTCCCCCGGGGCCGGAGAGCGCCGCGGTCGCAGCGTCCCGCAAGCGCTCGCCATCGCCCCAGACGACGTCGGGCACGTCCTGGTCGATCTCGAGGTGCAGGTCGACGGGATCGGTGGCGCGCGCGCGCGCGCGCTCGAGCGCCGGTTCGAGACGCTCCTCGACGAGGAACGGTCCCTCGGCGAGGCTCGAAAGGCGGCTGTCGTCCGTGCCCGGCATCGACGCGATCAGCCCTTCGGGCGCGATCCCCATACGATCTCGCGGCGCTCACGCTCTCGGTGGGCATCCTCGACGGCGCGGACGATCGTGGAGAGAGGCGCCGGCTTGGCGAGCGAACGCGCCTCGGGGAAGCGGGCAGTCGAGGCTTCGAGCACCGACGGCTCGGCGGCGGAGTGGAAGATCACGGAAGGAGCGGGGTCGACGACGGCCCGCGCGACACCCCACACCCCCGGACCATCGAGGCCAGGCATCGAGACGTCGAGCACGACGACGGAGGGTCGCTCGGCCGCGATCAGCGCCGAGAGGCCGAACGCGCTCTCCCGCCCGAGGACCCGGAAGCCCGCGGCCTCGAGCGCCTTGCTCACGACACGGAGCACGATGGCGTCGTCGTCGACCACGACGATGGGGCCCCGCTCTCGAGGCATGACTGGCTTGGGATGCGACATACTTCTTGGGCTTCGAGCCGTACGGGCGGCGAGGATATCGGACGATTCGCCGGAGACTCGAGCGGAAACCGCGCTCGCTCCCAGACCCAGCGAGCCATCGAGGAATCCTCGGAGTGCTTTCTCTTCAGAGCCTGCGGGTCACGCTCTCGGGCAATCGCACGAGCTTCTTGTGGGCGCCGACACAGACCATGTGGACGACGCCTTGCACGAGCAGCTCGTCGCGCTGGGTCATGCGGTCACGCCGGTAGACGTCCTGCTGGAAGACGACGCGGTACTCGCTCTCGAGGCGCGGTGTCGAGCGAACCTCGATCGTGTCGCCGAAGACGGCGCCCTGCTTGAACGTCATCTCGCACTTGTAGACGACGAAGCCCTTGCCCTCCTCGGCGAGAAGCCGGACGAGCTCGTCGGTGCCGAGCAGGTGCTCTCGCGCCCGCTCGAAGTACTTGAGGTAATTCGCGTGATAGACGAGCCCCGAGTGATCGGTGTCCTCGTAGTAGATCTGCACCGAGAACGAGCGCGTGGTGGTCACGGCCCGACCATGACAGGTCGCGGACGCGATGCGAGGAGCATCTTCACGACACCACGCTCGTCACGCAGGGGCTCGAGCACGAAGCCGGGGAGCTCCTCGGGGGCGAAGCTTCGCGGCAGCTTGAGGCGCATCGGTCCGTCGAATGCGGAGAGGATCGGGCGCAGATCGAGACCGAGGTCGTCGAGCGTGGTGCGCTCCCGATCGTAGCCGCGGCCACCCCAGGGGGGATCGAGCACGATCCCGTCGAAGCGCTCGGCCGCGACGACCGCATGGACGTCAGCGACCCGGAACCGGATGCGGTCTTCGACGCCGTAGATGCGCGCGTTGTGGCGCGCCATCGCCAGGCGCTCGGAGGAGAGGTCGACGGCGACGACCTCGTCGACCGTGGCCGTACGCGCGAGCGCGATCGCGATCGCACCGATGCCGCAGGTCCCATCGAGCACACGGCCGCCGAGCCCTCGGGCGATGCGAAGCGCGAGGGCCTCCGGTGTGGCGGAGAAGAGCCCCTCCTCGTCGTGCTCGATGCCCTCCGCCCAC
>JBKDQC010000189.1:0-11509 GCA_046342295.1 Deltaproteobacteria bacterium
AGCGGCTTCGCGGCGCTTCTGTTTCGCGGAGCGGAGTGGGGTGGGGGCCCCCCAGCCGCCACTGCCGGGGGGGGCGCGGCTCTGCATCAGACCTGCCGGGAAGAAGGGCTACACATGGATCGGCGTCGCGCCGATCCTGTGTAGTAGAGAACGTCGGCCTGACCGGAGTCGAAGAGGGGGACCGCGTTCGGGTGCCTCAGCCGCGCGCAGGTCGCGGCCTCGAAGAAGAAGCGCCGCTGGAAGTCCACGGACTCATCGCTGCCGAGCTCCGGGTGCATCACCTTGAGCGCGAGCGGGCGACCGAGGGGAAGCTGCCCACCGGCGTAGACCCGACCCATCCGTCCGCGCGCGACGAGCGAGAGGATGCGACAGCGGTCGTGGATGACGCGACCGACACGACCAGCGCGCGCCGACTCGGATGTCCTGGCCTCTTGCATGGGAATCGGGTGCAGCTCAGGCCAGATCCGCCGGTGCCCGCATCCGAGGGGCTACTGCGGTCGGTGGAGGGCTTGCCAGATGGCGGTGAGCACCCCCTCGGTGTCCAAGAGCACCTCGACATTCGTGAAGCGGGGCTCGAGGACGCCCTGCGCGCGGATGAACATGCTGCGCCGACGATCGCGTCGCGTGCTCTCCTCAGAGCCGCACTTGGTTGCGTCCGCCGCGCTTGGCCTCGTAGAGCTTCGCGTCCGCGCGCTTCACGAGCTCGTCTGGGTCCTGGATGCTCGGGTCCCACTCGGCGACCCCGAGGCTGACCGTCACGGGAACGACCGTCCCTTCGAAGCGGAACGACGTCTCCTCGATCGAGCGGCGCAGCTTGTCGGCCATCTGCGCGGCGCCCGGCGCGCCCACCTCGGGCAGGATGATCGCGAACTCCTCGCCGCCTGTGCGCGCCGGCAGGTCCGTGTGACGTACGCGAGACTTGACGAGCGCGCCCAGCTGCCGAAGCACCGCATCACCCGCGAGGTGCCCGTAGGTGTCGTTGATGCGCTTGAAGTGATCGATGTCGAAGAGCACCAGCGAGAGTGTGCGTTCGTAGCGCTTGCTCCGGGCGATCTCCTTCTCGAGCGACTCGGTGAAGAAGCGCTTGTTGTGCAGCTCGGTGAGGCCGTCCACCGTCATCAGGCGGTAGATCTCCTCGTAGTAGGTGGACTCGATGTTCCCGCCGACGATGAATTTGAAGATGGTCCGCCCCACCTTGATCTGGTCGCCGTCGCGCAGCATGACCTCGTCGATCTGCTCGTCGTTGACGTAGGTCCCATTCGTGGAGCCCAGGTCTCTCGCGAGGTAGCCGCCCGGTCCCCGTGACAAACGCGCGTGGTTGCGGGAAACGCTCTCTTGGTCGATCTCGACGTCGCACTTCGAGGAGCGCCCGATGACGCACGGCTCACCACCGAGAGGAATACGCCGCCCGAGGTCGTCCCCGTAGATCACGACGAGGCAGGCGTCGCGCGCCTCGACCTTCTTCGGCTGCTGGGCGACCACCGTGACGACCGTCTTGTTCGGGTTCGTCGTCCGGTCGTCATCCATGGCGCCGCCCGAGTATCGCGCAAAGCGCGCCCATGGGCCAAGGAAGAGGCGCGTTTCTTGACCGTCCGGGATCGTGCCTCGACCATCCGGCTCCATGCAGGCGCTCGAGGACGACACGCAGCCGACATCTCTCCTCCCCTCCGACGCTTCGGAGGCGACCGCGCCCAGGCGTCCGATGGCCCGCTGGATCGCCGGAGCCGTCGCGGTCGGTGCGCTGAGCTTGCTCGGGCCGCATCTCGGCAGTGCGGACGAGCCCCGCGGTGAGCACGCAGCGCGCGCCTCCGAGCCCGAGAGAGCGGCCTCCCCGCGACACGCGACCGAGCGACGTCCCACCCGGCACCGCGCCCTCGTCGGCCTCGACCTCGGCGCGCGCCATCTCGAGGATGAGACCTACCTGGTCGATGCCCACGGAGGAGACACCGCCGTCCTGACGCTCGACGCCAGCCTGCAGCAACACATGGAGGCGTACTTCGCTCGCTACGACGTGCCGGAGGCTGGGCTCGTCGCGATCGAACCATCGTCGGGCCGCGTGCTCGCGTACGTGAGCCACCGCGGTCGAGACGGCGCCGCCGCCGACATGGCACGCGACGCCTCTGCCCCCGCAGCCTCGGTCTTCAAGATCATCACGGGCGCGGCGCTCCTCGACGCGGGCGTCTCTGCGTCCGAGCGTGTCTGCTACCACGGGGGCGAGAGCAGGCTCGTCGCCTCGCTGCTCGAGCCCAACCCCGACCTCGACCGGACCTGCGCGACCCTCGCCGAGGCGATGGGCGGCTCGCTCAACGCAGTGTTCGCTCGGCTCGCCGACCAGCGGCTCGATGCGCCCACCCTCGAGCGCTACGCCCACGCGTTCGCTTTCGGTCAGGGGTTGCCGTTCGACCTCGAGAGCACTCCGAGCAGCATCGAGGTCCCGACGGAACGGCTCGAGTTCGCGCGCACCTCCGCGGGCTTCTGGCATTCGCGGCTGTCGCCGCTCCACGGCGCGCTCATCGCGGCCACCGTCGCCAACGGCGGTGCGATGCCCCGCGCGGGCATCGTGGATCGGGTGCTCGACGCCGACGGCCACGTCGTTCACCGATTCGAGCCACAGAGCTACCGCCAGGTGATCGGTCGCGACACCGCCGAGGCGCTGAACCGGATGATGCGGCTCACCGTGTCGCGCGGCACGGCGCGTCGCGCCTTCCACGACGAGCGTGGACGGCCGTTCCTGCCTGGGATCGCAGTCGCGGGCAAGACGGGGACGCTTTCCGAGGAGCGCCCGTACCGGGGCTACACGTGGTGGGTCGGCTTCGCGCCCGCCGACCATCCTCGCATCGCGATCGCGACGCTCGTCGTGAACACGCCCGAGTGGCGCATCAAGGCGAGCCACGCGGCGGTCGAGGCGCTCCGCCACCATCTCGTGGAGCAGGCCTCGGCGCGTTGAGGAGAAGCGATCCCGGGTGCCCTCTCATCCGGCCGCGTCGGCCTCCTCGGAGCGCGCCTCTTTCGGTGCGATCTCGATCGCCTCGATCACGAAGCCGTCGGTTTCTGCGAGCGACTCGCGCGCGGCGAGCGTCTGTGCCTTGACCTTGGCCGCCGCGAGGACGTCCTCCAGGGCAGGCGCGATGCGCGCGAGCAGCGCGGGGCTCGCCGCGATCGTGGTCGTCGTGACCACGCGTCCGACCGAAGCGCCGCACTCCGTCTTCTTCTTGTTGAGCGCCGCGTACAAGCTGCACGCGAGCTCGAACGAGTCCGGATCGCTCGGCAGAGGGATGGCCGCGAGCTCTCCGGTGCTCGGCCACGGTGCGCGGTGGATGGATGTCTGGCCCGTCTGCTCCGCGAAGGCCCAGCTCCACACCTCCTCGGTGATGTAGGGCACGACCGGCGCGAAGAGGCGCAGCAGCACACCCAGCGCCAGCCGCAGCGTGGCCACCGCGCTCCGGCGCGAGACGGGGTCGCCGACCTCGCCTCGCGCTCGGATCTTCACGAGCTCGAGGTAGCTGTCGGTGAGGCGTGACCAGAAGAACTGCTCAGTCAGCATCAGGGACTGTGCGTACTCGAATTCCGTGAAGGCCTGTGTCGTCCTCTCGACGAGCGCGCGTAGCTCGTGCACGAAGGCGCGGTCGATCTCCTCGGTGATGGAGGCCAGGGACACGTCCCCCTCCGCCGTCTGCGCGAGCACGTACTTGCCCGCGTTGAAGAGCTTGGTGACGAGCCGCTTTCCGACCTTGAGGACCTTCTCGTCGAAGGCGGTGTCCATCCCGAGGCGTGCCGAGGCAGCCCAGTAGCGGACGCCGTCGGCCGTGTAGTCCTCGAGGAGCTTCATCGGCGTCACCACGTTGCCCACGGACTTGCTCATCTTCGTGCGGTCCGGGTCGAGGATCCAACCGCTGATGACGACGTTGTGCCAGGGCACCCTGTCCTCGTGCAGCATGGCTTTCGCGATCGTGTAGAAGGCCCAGGTGCGGATGATCTCGTGGCTCTGCGGGCGGATGTCCGCAGGAAAGAGCTTCGCGTGGCGCGCGGGATCGAGGGCCCAGTGCGAGCTGATCTGCGGCGTCAGCGAGCTGGTGAACCAGGTGTCGAACACGTCCGGGTCGCCGGTGAAGCCTCCGGGCTTGCCTCGCTGCTCCTCGCGGTAGCCGGCGGGGGCATCGCTCATGGGATCGACGGGGAGCTGCGCTGCGCTCGGGTAGATCGGCCGCTCGTGATCGATCACACCGTGCTCGCCGATCGGATACCAGACCGGGATCGGAACACCGAAGTAGCGCTGGCGAGACACGCACCAGTCGCTGTTCAGCCCCTCGGTCCAGTTGTGGTAGCGGCTGTGCATGAAGCCGGGCCACCACTTCACTTCTCGGCCCTTCGCGAGCAGGCCCGCCTGGTTGTCCTGACCGCGCTGGGCGTCCGGCAGGAGGCGCACGAACCACTGCCGTGTGGTCACGAGCTCGAGGGGGCGCTCGCCCTTCTCGTAGTGCTTCACCGGGTGCTGGATCGGCTTTGGATCCGCCTGGAGAGGGGGCCGGGTGCCGCCGCCGTGTCCCTCACCGGTCGACGCGTGGGCGGCGTCCTTGAGCAGCTCGACGATCAGCTTGCGTGCCTGCGTGACGCCCTTTCCGACGAGCTGTCCGTAGGCCGTGTTCGCGCGCTCGGGGTCGAGCGATGGGAACTCGTCGCTGCCGAACTGGACCGCGCGAAGGGTGCCGTCGCGCTGGACGATCGCGCGCAGCGGTAGCTTCTCGGTGCGCCACCAGAGCACGTCGGTGGCGTCGCCGAACGTGCACACCATCAGGATGCCGGTGCCCTTCTTCGGATCGGCGAGCTCGCTCGGGAAGATCCGCACGGGTGCCCGGAAGATCGGGGTGATCGCGCGCTTACCGAAGTAGCTCTTGAAGCGGTCGTCGTCGGGGTGGGCGCACACGGCCACGCACGCGGGCAAGAGCTCGGGCCGCGTCGTCGCGATCACGAACGAGCCACCGCCCTCCACCGCGAACTCGATGTCGTGGAAGGCTCCGGGCTTGTCGCGATCTTCCACTTCGGCCTGCGCGACCGCGGTCTGGAAGTCCACGTCCCACATCGTCGGCGCTTCGATGTTGTAGAGCTGATTTTTGTCGACGAGATCGAGGAAGCTCAGCTGCGCGATGCGGCGGCACCGCTCGTCGATCGTCGCGTAGGTTTGTCTCCAGTCGACGGAGAGACCGATGCGCCGGAAGAGCGCCTCGAAGGCCTTCTCGTCCTCGTGCGTGACCGTCTGGCAGAGCTCGATGAAGTTCTTGCGGCTGACGATGCGGGGCTTCTCGTCTTTTCGCTTCTTGTCGTCGGCCTGGGGCAGCGAGAGGCCCGGCTCGTACGGCAGCGCGGGGTCGCACTTGACGTGGAAGTAGTTCTGAACACGACGCTCGGTGGGCAGGCCGTTGTCATCCCAGCCCATGGGATAGAACACGTTCTGGCCGAGCATGCGGCGCTGTCGGGTGAGCACGTCCGTGTGCGTGTACGAGAACACGTGCCCCATGTGGAGCGAGCCGGAGACCGTCGGGGGAGGCGTGTCGACCACGAAGGTCTCGGCGCGCCCGCGCGTGTCGTCCCAGTGGTAGACGCCTGCCCGGCTCCACACCTCGTCCCAGCGCTTCTCGGCGGCCGGGGCATCGAAGTGAGGAGGCAGGGCGGAGGGGTCGAACGGCTTGGTCATGGCCCGCGAGGCTTAGCAGGATGCGGGCACCCTGTGGCGCTCGAGCCGCGGGCGAGCACTCACTTCGTGAGGCGCCGGATCTCCTCGCGGATGATGGTCTCCGCGAGATCGGGGACGACCTCCCAGACCACACGCTCGACGACCTCTCTCGTCAGCGAGACGACCGCAGCGACCTGTTCGGCCGTGAGGCCGAGGCCCTCGAGCTTGGGGGCGACGGCGGCGCTCGCCGCTGCGGTCGCGGCCGCCAGCGGCGGCGCGGCGGGCGCGGGCGCGACGGGTGCGGTCGCGACAGGCGCGGGCGCGACGGGTGCGGTCGCGACAGGCGCGGTCGCGATGGGCGCGGTCGCGATGGGCGCGGGCGCGACGGCGGGTTTCGCCGCAGGGGCCGCGATCGGCCTCGCGGCCGCCGCGGCTCCTCCGAAGGTCGCAGTCGTGCGCTGCGGTGGCTTGGCTGCGGAGGGAATCGCGCCCGCAGGCCTGCCGATCACGCCCGGTACCGGAGGCGCGGGCTGCGGGGGCGCGGGGCTCGGCGGCGTGCTCAAGAGCAGCTCCTGCTCGTCGTCCTCCGCGAGCTGGAGCGCAGGTTTCCCGCTCGGCTCGACGGCCGGAGCTCTGAGGGCCGGCGTCGGGGTCGCCGTCGGTGAGATCGCGGCCTGGGGTGCGGTTCGGTAGGTCGCCACCTGTGCGCCCGCAGCCGACTGCGATGCTGGGGCCCGCGCTCCGCCCCGGGCGGCGAGGGCCTTGACCTTTTCGACGAAGGTGTTCGTGTCGTAGGGTTTGAGCGCGGTGTCGTCCGCGCCGGCGGCTTTGGCCTTGTCCGCGTCGATCGCGTGGTGCTGGCTACCGAGGATCAGCACGGGGATCGAGGCCGTGGCGCCTCCGCTATTGAGCCGTTGGCAGAGGTCATAGCCGTCCGGTGACATCGAGGCGTCCGCGATGACCAGGTCGGCGCCGCTCCCCTGCGCGTGCGCGAACGCCTGCTCGCCGGAGTCGAACGTCACGACCTCGAAGCCATCGAGCCCGCGAAACGTCAGCTCGAGAACCCGCCGCATCGTGACGCTATCGTCGACCGCGAGAATCTTGGGCACGGAGCCTCCAGGGGAACGGGCGCGCTGGGCGCAGAGGGGGTGGGCGGACGGGACAAAGGTGCGCACACCGGGCGCGCGTTCCGTGTTGGTACCGGAATGGGCACCGCGGGGTCAAGATTGCCAGCCCATGGAACCCGTCCGACCTCCCGACACTTCGCCCGAGCGCTTCTCGACGCCTCCGCCGATCCGCTACGGGGCGATGGCCCGCCGCGCTCCCGAGGGCGAGGTCGACTTCGATGCTCTGTTCGCGCCCATCGTGTCTTCGGAGGCCCCCCGCGAGCTGGAGATCGGCTTCGGGCGTGGCCGATTTCTGGTGGAGCGCGCGCGGGCCGCGCCGGGCTCTCGCATCCTCGGCATCGAGATCAAGGCGAAGTGGGGACACCTCGTGGAGCAGCGTCGCTTGCGGGAGGGGCTGCACCACGTCGTGGCGCTCGCCGGCGACGCTCGCCAGATTCTTCCCCGCCTCGGACCTTCCCGGAGCCTCGCCCGCGTCTTCCTTCATTTCCCCGACCCGTGGTGGAAGAAAAAGCACGGCAAGCGCCGTGTGCTCGACGACGACTTCCTGCGAGAGGTCGCGCGGCTTCTCGCGCCTGGCGGGGAGTTGTTCGTGCAGACGGACGTCGAGGACCGTGCGATCGAGATGCGCGAGCGGATCGAGGCCTACACGCTCGAAGGCGAGCTCGCCTTCGACAGGCAGGGCGGCTTCGACATCGCCAATCCGTACGGCGCGCGCTCGAACCGCGAGGCCCGCGCCGACGAGGATCATCTGCCGGTCTACCGCGTGCTCGCGATCCGCCGGGCATGAAGATCCGCCGGGCATGAGGCTCGCTCCCCGGTGCCTTCAGGGAGCGCGGTGCGAGGCGTACGCGACCCGCGCGAGCGCGGCGACGAGCGCCAGCCCCGCCGGAGGGACCAGCCAGATCGCCAGCCCAGGGTCGCTCTCCGGGTGACCGATGGAGGCGAGCGCGAAGCCGAGCGGCAGCGCGGCCCAGGCGAAGAGGGCGAGGCGTTGCGTGGTCGTGTCGCCTTCGCGGAGCAGCGGCGCGCCGTGGTGCGCGAGGAGGACGAGCGTCAACGACAGCGCGGCGCCGTGCGCGTGCGCGAGGGTCAGGAGCAGCCGCGTCAGTTCGTCGTCGAGGTAGGCGGAGAGCTTGAGGCCATGGCCAGCCTCGAGGGCGAGGCCCACCGCGGCCCAGCCCGCGAGCCCCGTCCAGCCGACGGTGCGGAGCCCGCGGTCGCTGCGCCCGCGGGACTGAAGCCTCGTCTCGGGAGTCTCGTGCGTCTCGCTCATTCACCGATCTCGATGGCCCGCGCCGAGGCGCGCGCCCGGAGGTTGGCACGCTCGGCGCTCGACGGTAGGCCGGGCGATCGAGGGTCGGGCGCGTCGAGGTCGAGAGCGATCGAGACCGCGAGCGCCTCGACCTGCGCGGCACGTTCTCGGGACGTCCCGGTGGGGGAGAAGTCGGCGGGCGCGAGCGTCCGCTCGCTGGAAAGGATCCCGCGTGCGCTCGCCCACGCGACAGAGCGCACGCCTGGGTAGCGATCGCCTCGCATCACCTCGAGCAGGAGCGAGAGGCGCGCCCTTCGCCCGAAGCCCACCTCGGGGGCGCGCGGGTCGAGCCTTCCGAGCGCGCTCGCGACGACGGCCCGCTGGATCGGGTCGCCAGCGAACAGGTCCTCCACCGCCGCCGGGAGGGGACGCATCCGACCCAGGTGTGAGTCGTCCAGGTGGCACAGCGCGCAGGCATCGAGGCGGTCGCTGGTCCGTGGGCCAGCGGCGCGCCGAGGCGCGTCGATCCGGTGGCTGCGGTGCGTGTCGCGCAGGCCGTAGACGACGCGCGGCATGTGGCAATCGATGCAGGCGAGCGGCGCGTGGGCACCGCTCACGCGGGCTTCCTCTGGCGTCTCGGGGCGCACGTGGGCGCGGCGCGCGTCGCGGGCTCCGAGCGCCTCGTGGCACCGCGTGCACATGCGGTCTCCCGAGACCGAAGGCCGGATCTGTCCGCGGGGATCGCCCTCGTGCATGCCGTGGCAGTCGTTGCACGTGAGCCCGCCTTCGCTCGCGCACCGGGACTGCGCGTAGCCTTGGTACTCGTACGCGGTGAGCCGAGCGGTTCCATCGCTCCAGAAGCGAGGCGCGAAGACAGCTTCGCCGTTCAGGGTCGTGTCGAGGAAGAGCGGGGCGCTGTAGAGCGCGAGGTCTTCTCCTGGCACGAAGGGATCCCCGGCCTCCAGGAATCTCCCGATCTCCTCGGTGATCCGCTGCCCGTGACAGCGGCCGCACACGTCCGCGGCGCGCTCGGGGGACAGGCGGGCTGGATGAACGATCGTCGGATCGGGTCGATCGACGAGGCTGCCCGCGAGGCCGCCGTGCAGCGCGTAGCGGCGCAAGGGGCTCGCGTTCGCGCGGACGTGCTCGCTGCCGGGCCCATGGCACGCCTCGCACGCGACGCCGAGCTCCGCGACCTCGGTCGAGAAGCGACCGGTCGCAGGGTCGCGGCCCGGGCGCGGCCCCACGTTGTGGCAGAAGACGCAGTTGTCGTTCCAGGTCACGACGTGGCGCGCGTAGTCCTCGAGGGCGACGCGGCCCTCGTCGAGGCCCGCGGGGTCTGGCGTGAGGAACGCCTCGTTCACGTGGATCCATCGCGCCTCCTCGATGTCCCACGCGACCGGAAGCCGGACGTAGCGGTCGTCTTGCTGCGCGAGGAATTGTTGATCGCGCCGAGAGCCGACGGTGCGCGCGACGACCGCGCGGTCGAGCGGTTCTTCACCATCGCCGTCGGGGCGAATGCGGGAGAGCGCGACGACGAACCGAGGCGCGCCCCGGGCGTCGAGCTCCGTGCTCATCCGCGCACGGAGATCGCCGTACGTCAGGGTCTCGCCTGCGAAGGGCGCCAGCACGCTCTCCCGGCTCGCTTCGCGGGTCATGCTGCGGTGGAACGTGCGCTCGAAGGACTCGGCGTGCGCGGGGTGGCAGCGCGTGCACGCGTTCGAGCCGACGAAGTCGGCGCGGTGCAGATCGCGCGGGGTCTCGAGGTCCCGCGAGACGGCGCCGCCTTCGAGCGCGAGGGTCAGCGCGCCGGCGAGTCCGGCGAGCGACGCGACCAGCGCGCCGCGCACGTCTCACCCGAGGTCGAGGAGGGTCTGCTCGACCTTCTCGACGTCCGCGAGGCTGAGGCGGCGCATGATCGCCCTCGCCTCGCGCAATCGCTCTCTGGCGCTGTCCACGTCACCACGCTCGACGAGATGCTGGCCGAGCTCTGCCGTGACCCGCGCCGCTTCGGGCTCGTTGCCGAGGTCACGGTAGAGGTCGACCGCAACGAGAAACCCCTCCTCGGCGCGGCGATCGACCGAGCCGGTCTCGTCGAAGAGCGTCCGCGCGCGGCCGCGCGCGACCGCGTGGTGAGCGCGCGCGATGGTCTCTTTGCCGCCGTAGTCCTGCGCGAGCGCGAGCGCTCGCTCGAGGATCTCTGCGGCCCCGTCATCCTCGAGCTGCAAGGCGACGAGACCGAGGTTCCGCTCGACCTCGGCGAGCACACGCTTGTCGGCGAGCTCCCTCGCGACGCCTTGCGCTTCGAGCAGCAACGCCTGCGCCTCGGCGGCTCTGCCGGCGGCGAAGAGGGCTTCGCCGAGGTTGTTGAGCACGAAGCCCTGCATGCGCCGGTCGGCCATCTTGCGCGCTTCCTGCAAGCACGCGCTCCAGGCAGCCTCCGAGGCGTCTCGGTCGCCGCGCTCGAAGAGGATGATCCCCATGTGGTTGAGCGACTGCATCGTCCCCGCGCGGTCGCCGATCGACTCGCGCAGTTGGAGCGCCGCCCGGAAGGCGTCCTCGGCCGCATCGAGGTTTCCGCGGGAGTGCTGGATGAGCCCGATGGTGGACAGAGACACGGCCTCCCCGCGCGCGTCGCCAGCCTTGCGGCGGATCTCCAGCGCTTCGCTCGAGGCGTCGAGGGCCGCGTCGAGGTCTCCGCGCAACCGCTCGAGCTGGGCGAGATCGTCGAGCGAGCTCGCGACGCCCCTCAGGTCGCCGCCTGCGCGGAAGAGCTGCAGCGCTCGGAGGAGCGGCCCGCGCGCGGCCTCGAGGTTTCCGCGCATCGAGTGGACACGGGCGATGCGGTTGAGGGCGGCGCCTCCCTTGCCGCGCGCGCCGAGGCGCCAGCTCGTACGCAACATCTCCGAGAACGCAGCGATGGCATCGTCGTAGCGGCCCAGCGTGCTCAGCACGGAACCGTGGATGTGGAGAGCCTCGACGCGGCGCGACAGCTCCTCGGCCGACAAGAGCTCGAGCGCACGCTCCACGGAGCGAAGCGCGCTCTGCGTGTGCATCTTCTTGTGCTCGTGGCGGGCGGCTTCGAGGTGTGCGCGACCGGCCCGCGCGAGGTGCCCAGCCTTCTCGAGATGCGGCGCGGCAAGCACCGCGAGCGCCTCGGTGCCCAGATCGACGGCGTTCGTGAGCCAGTCGGCGACGATCTGGTGGCGCTGCGCGCACACCTCGTCGGGAATCTGCCGGTACACGAACTCGCGGCTCTGACCGTGGACGAAGCGGTAGGTGACGACGACCGGAACGTCGGGATCGTCGATGCGCTCGAGGAAGCCCTTGTCGACGAGGCGCTCGAGCGCGCCGGCCAGCGCCGCCTCGTCCTCGTCGTCGGGCCAGAGGGTCGTGGGATCGGCGGTCTCGCCCGGGCCGTTGCGCTCGGAGCGCATCATGGCCAGCACGGCCCGGTCC
>JBKDQC010000190.1:0-38095 GCA_046342295.1 Deltaproteobacteria bacterium
AGAGGGTATCTTCACCCCCGATACAATTTCGCTGAGTCGCTGGCCGAGACAGTGGGGATGTCGTTACGCCATTCGTGCAGGTCGGAACTTACCCGACAAGGAATTTCGCTACCTTAGGACCGTTATAGTTACGGCCGCCGTTTACTGGGGCTTCGGTTCGGAGCGTCGCTTGCGCTAACTCCTCCCCTTAACCTTCCAGCACCGGGCAGGCGTCAGACCCTATACGTCCTCTTACGAGTTCGCAGAGTCCTGTGTTTTTAGTAAACAGTCGCAACCCCCATTTCACTGCGACCCAAACGAGCTCGAAGCGCAGGCTTCTCACCCGAATGGGCACACCTTCTCCCGAAGTTACGGTGCTATTTTGCCGAGTTCCTTAGCCAGCGTTCTCTCACGCGCCTTGGGATACTCACCCCGCCCACCTGAGTCGGTTTGCGGTACGGACACCGAAGCAGCTCCACGCGCAGCTTTTCTTGGGAGTCTGGAATCACCGAGTTATTGGTCCGAAGACCAGCCTCATCACGTCTCGGCATTGACCCCGCGTTTCCCGCTGTCGCGGCCAACGAGATCTGCCTACACGCTTGAACCGACGACCAAACAGTCGGCTCGGCATATCCTACTCCGTCCCTGCTCGATTCAACGCCACCTCGGAGGTGCAGGAATATTAACCTGCTTACCATCACCTACGCCTTTCGGCCTCGGCTTAGGATCCGACTAACCCATGGGAGGATTATCCTTCCCCAGGAAACCTTGGGCTTACGGCGACAGAGTTTCTCACTCTGTTTATCGCTACTCATGCCTGCATAAGCTCCTCTCAAGCCCGATAGCGTTCCTTACCGGTACGCCGTGTGTCTGCTTGAGAGTACTCCGCTACCGCTTCTTGCGAAGCCCGAAGCTTCGGTACCAGACTTAGCCCCGTTATATTTTCGGCGCAGGCTCGCTCGACCAGTGAGCTATTACGCTTTCTTTAAAGGATGGCTGCTTCTAAGCCAACCTCCTGGCTGTCTGAGCGCTCCCACATCCTTTGACACTTAGTCTGGATTTTGGGACCTTAGCTGTCGATCTGGGCTCTTTCCCTCTCGGCAATGGACCTTATCACCCACTGCCTGTCTCCCGGATAGTTCTCATCGGCATTCGGAGTTTGGTTGGGTTTGGTAATCTGGTAGGACCCCTAGCCCATCCAGTGCTCTACCTCCGATGGAATTCGTCCGAGGCTATACCTCAATATATTTCGCGGAGAACCAGCTATCTCCCAGTTTGATTAGCCTTTCACTCCCACCCACAGCTCATCCCCTAACTTTTCAACGTTAGTGGGTTCGGTCCTCCAGGAGGTGTTACCCTCCCTTCAACCTGGCCATGGGTAGATCACTAGGTTTCGGGTCTACGACCAGCCACTGAGTCGCCCTGTGAGGACTCGGTTTCCCTACGGCTACACCTTACGGCTTAACCTTGCGACGGATCGTAACTCGCAGGCCCATTATGCAAAAGGTACGCGGTCGCACATTCCCTTGCGGGCATAGTGCTTCCACTGCTTGTAGACGCGCGGTTTCAGGTACTATTTCACTCCCCTCGCCGGGGTTCTTTTCACCTTTCCCTCACGGTACTTGTGCACTATCGGTCATCGGGTAGTATTTAGCCTTGGAAGATGGTCCTCCCAGATTCCCGCCGGGTTTCACGTGCCCTGCGGTACTCGGGAACATGCTAGGAGAGCTTCAGCTTTCGCGTACAGGGCTGTCACCTTCTGTGGCCGGCCTTTCCAGACCGTTCGGCTAGCCGTTGCTCTTCCATATTGCAGTCCCACGACCCCGGAGCAGATTTCTCTGCTCTGGTTTAGGCTGTTCCCCGTTCGCTCGCCACTACTAGGGGAATCTCGGTTGATTTCTATTCCTCAGGGTACTTAGATGTTTCAGTTCCCCTGGTTGGCCATTGCGCACCTATGTATTCGGCGCGCAACTGACGGCTCATCGCCGCCCGGTTGCCCGATTCGGAGATCTCCGGATCACAGTCTGTTAGCGACTCCCCGGAGCTTTTCGCAGCTGTCCACGTCCTTCTTCGCCTCCCGATGCCAAGGCATCCACCACGCGCCCTTTCTAGCTTGACCTTATCCCTAAGGCACGCGTCGTGGCTCGAGCCCAAGGTTGGTGACAAGAGTCCTTGTCACCGCCCATGGCTCAACGCCATTGACGATTGATTCACACTTCTTCTATTCAGTTTTCAATGAAGAGCGGCTTTGTCAGCTGCTCGTCGATGCACACGACAAAGTCATGCACATTGACGAGGCGCTCACTCGACGCCGCCAGGATGGAGCTGATCGGGATCGAACCGACGACCCCCGGCTTGCAAAGCCGGTGCTCTCCCAGCTGAGCTACAGCCCCCGATGACCAAACCGGTGACCCACGGAGTGGGGCTAGCTAGACTCGAACTAGCGACCTCACCCTTATCAGGGGTGCGCTCTAACCACCTGAGCTATAGCCCCTCGAGCGCACGGATGCGCTTGAAGGCACAAGGCTTCAAAGACCGACGTAGGTCGGTCGTTGAAAACTGAACCGGAGTCCTATAATCACGGGATTGACCGAGCTGTCGCGCCGAAGCGCGAGTGCTCCTTAGAAAGGAGGTGATCCAGCCGCAGGTTCCCCTACGGCTACCTTGTTACGACTTCACCCCAGTTACCGATCACTCCTTGGGGACCTGCCTCCCTTGCGGGTTGGCGCAGCCACTTCTGGAGCAATCGACTCCCATGGTGTGACGGGCGGTGTGTACAAGGCCCGGGAACGTATTCACCGCTGCCTGCTGATCAGCGATTACTAGCGATTCCAGCTTCATGCAGTCGAGTTGCAGACTGCAATCCGTACTGAGGCCGGCTTTTGCCGATTAGCTACCCCTCGCGGGTTCGCGACGTTTTGTACCGACCATTGTAGCACGTGTGTAGCCCCGGACATAAGGGCCATGAGGACTTGACGTCATCCCCACCTTCCTCCGATTTCACATCGGCAGTCCCAGTAGAGTGCCCGGCCGAACCGCTGGCAACTAATGGTAGGGGTTGCGCTCGTTGCGGGACTTAACCCAACATCTCACGACACGAGCTGACGACAGCCATGCAGCACCTGGATCACGGCTCCCTTGCGGGCACCCCCGTATTTCTACAGGGTTCCGTGCTTTTCTAGCCCGGGTAAGGTTCTGCGCGTTGCGTCGAATTAAACCACATGCTCCACCGCTTGTGCGGGCCCCCGTCAATTCCTTTGAGTTTTAGTCTTGCGACCGTACTTCCCAGGCGGGGTGCTTAACGCGTTAGCTACGGCACCTCGGGGGTCAATACCCGAGACACCTAGCACCCATCGTTTACGGCGTGGACTACCAGGGTATCTAATCCTGTTTGCTCCCCACGCTTTCGCGTCTCAGCGTCAGTGATCGTCCAGGTGGCCGCCTTCGCCACCGGTGTTCCTCCTGATATCTACGAATTTCACCTCTACACCAGGAATTCCGCCACCCTCTCCGATACTCAAGACGAGCAGTTTCAAATGCAGTTCCCGAGTTGAGCTCGGGGATTTCACATCTGACTTACCCGTCCGCCTACACGCGCTTTACGCCCAGTAATTCCGAGCAACGTTCGCACCCTCTGTATTACCGCGGCTGCTGGCACAGAGTTAGCCGGTGCTTGCTAAGGAGGTACCGTCAAGGACCGGTCGTTTCTTACCGGCCGTTTTCGCCCCTCCCCACAGAGCTTTACAACCCGAAGGCCTTCATCACTCACGCGGCGTGGCTGGATCAGGCTTGCGCCCATTGTCCAATATTCCCCACTGCTGCCTCCCGTAGGAGTCTGGCCCGTGTTTCAGTGCCAGTGTGGCTGATCATCCTCTCAGACCAGCTACGCGTCTTCGCCTTGGTAGGCCGTTACCCCACCAACTAGCTGATGCGCCGCAGGACCATCCTCAAGCGATAGCTTGATTTCAGTGGCCATCTTTTCCCTCGCCGGCCGGAGCCGACGTGGGCTTATGCGGTATTAGCGTCCCTTTCGGGACGTTATCCCCCGCTCGAGGCAAGGTTTCCTACGTGTTACTCACCCGGACGCCACGCTACCGGGGACGAATCCCTTTCGCGTTCGACTTGCATGTGTTAAGCCCGCCGCTAACGTTCGCTCTGAGCCAGGATCAAACTCTCCAGTTGAATTTTTCGGTGAGCTGCAGAAGCAGCCACCTGACTGTTGAGCGGTCCTGAGCTTCGTTGCAGCGCATGCTGAAGCGCGCGCCGCAATAGAGCTCGTTGCTCGCAATCACTCTCAGCGGCTACCGGTCAAGACCAGTATCCCCTGAGAAAGTTCCACTCGAGCGACCAGGAGGTCGCTGACTGGGACCCGTGATTACGGACTCTCCGATTCAGTTTTCAAAGACCGACAGCGCGAGCACCGAGCTTCCTTCGAAGCGGCCCCGGTTTGAGGGGGGCGGACTGTGACTTGCGCCGCGAAACTTGTCAAGAGCGATTTTCTTTTTTCGCTCGGGCTTCTTCGACACCCTCAGGTCGTCGGTGAAGGGCGGGTGTTCTACTCCGTTCATCGGAGTCGTCAAGAACTTTTTTCACCCTCGCCCAGGCTCGCGGACGGATCCGTGGCGAGCAAGAAGCCGTGTCTTCGGTTTTCACTTCCCGGAGCAGCGTCCGGTCAGGGGAGGCCCGATCTAGCATCGGCTCCGGTGCTGTCAAATGCGATCCGTCGATTTCGTTTGGGACCCTTCGGAGCAGTGGAAATCCGAACGTTTCCATCAGTCCAGAGGCAGCATGGCGACCGAGGCGGTGTCGGGAGGATCGAGTGCAGCGAGCGCCGTGGGATCGAGAACGATGTCGTTCCCATCGTGCCAGGCGCGGGCAGTGATCGCCCGGAAGTAAGGCGCGTCGGGGAGCGAAACGGCGAGCAAGGCGCGGCCAGCGGTCGCAGGCAGCAGCCCGGCCACGGCCTGTCCTCGGCGGACCCGCTGCACGAGCACGATCTCGTCCATTTCCGCGATGAAATGAGGCCCGCCATCGAAGGGATCGACCCGGTTCCAGTATCGGAAGCCGATGCGGCGCAGGAGCTTCTCGACCCCCCGGGTCTGAGGCCCGACGCGACCGATGACCGCGCGGGCCTGGGGCGAGAGGAGCGAGACGTAGATGTCGCCGTCCGGGAACAAGCCGCGGATGAATTCCTTGTTCTGCTTCGAGAGGCGGTCCGCTTCGCGGTAGGTGAGGTTCGTGAAGTGGCGGCCCACCGCCTCCCACAGGTGCGAGGTTCCGTCCGGCTCGAGCGGGGGCAGCAGCTCCGCGAGCACGCGGCGCTGGAAGGCGTCACGGTGCATCGCGAGAAAGAGAAAGCGCACGTAGGAGATGAGCATCCCGAGCTTCTCGGGCGCCCTTCGTGCGTCCGGGTGCACGACGAGCCCCCCGATCTCGGTGGGACCGTCGTACGAGTATCCGATCGAGAGAACTTCGTGGCTGAAGTGGCGGTCGAGCGTGGCGCTGTAGCGCTCCTCGATGCGGACATCGAAGTAGATGTACGGGGCATCGCGTCGGCCGAGCTGGGCGACGATCAGTGAGGTTCCGACGGCGCGCTGACACTCGAGGTCCTCGAGCACGAAGACGTACTCGCGATGTCGCGGGTCGCCGATGTCACCACGGAACGAGCGTTCGGAGTGCTCGAGGATGCGGCGAATCGCGACGCGGTCGTGGGGGAGGTTCACCGAGTCGAGGAACTGGCTCAGCTCGTAGAGGCGGTCCTCGTCGGCGAGCGTTGCCGCTCGGATCTCATGGCGGGCCACCTCAGAACACCTTGCGGCTGTCGAGCAGAATGGTGATGGGGCCGACGACGGCAGCCTCGACGAGCATCTCCTCGCGAAAGCGCCCGGTCTGCACCGGAGCTCCGAGCGCGCGGACCGCCGCGACGAGATCGTCGAAGAGGACGCGCGCCATCTCGGGAGCCTCGGCGTCGTCGAACGAGGGGCGTCTGCCTCTCCGGACGTCGCCGAAGAGCGTGAACTGCGGCACGAGCAGCAGCCCTCCCCGAATGTCGAGCACCGACGAAGACATCTTGCCCTCCGAGTCTCGGAAGATGCGGAGGTGGGCGAGCTTGTTGGCGATGTAGTCGATGTCCGCGGGGGAGTCGCCCTTCATCGCGCCCACGTACGCCAGGACCCCTGGCCCGGTTCGGCCGACGATCTCGTCGCCAACGGTGACCGTGGCAGACCGGACGCGTTGGGCCACCGCGCGCATGCCAAGCGCCTAACACAATCCTCGGAGTCGAGCCACGATGGCGGCGCGATCAACCGCGTGCTCGCGAACGACGGGCGCGCCAGAAGCGGAGGCCGACCCAGACGCCGAGGGTCGCCACACCCGCGGGCAGCAAGAAGAGAGAGACCCTGGCGACCGTCTCGCGGAACGGCCCTACCCGGACTCGGGGTGGCAAGGGTGAGGGAGCCTCGATCGGGACCTGTCCGCCGACGGGAGACGCGTGCGGAGCGACGGTGACATCGGGCCGCGGCGCGCGAACTCCGAGGTGGTTCATCACCTCGCGCTCCCGGCCTCGCACGAACACCTCGGTACCGCGCGGCGTGGAGCGCGTGGTCTCGCCAGCGCCGAGGAGCTCGTCGACGGCGATCTCCCAGCGACCCCTGGACGGCACGTTCACCACCCCACCGGCGCCCCGGACGTACATCTCGCTCGAGCCTCCGCCATCGAGGTTCAGGGCCTGGTGCGCGCCGAGCTCGACGAAGAGATCGGCGAGCTCGGGAAGGCTGAATCCGCGGCTGTCGCGTTGGCGCCCGTCGACCACGACGAGGTAGACCGTCCGGCCGTCACGGGAGATTCCCACCGCCGTGCGAGGCGCCCGCAGGGTCGCCCCGGGGAAATCGACGAGCGCAGGCGAGGCCGCCCCATCGACCACGAGAATGGGCCGACCGCTGATGGCCCCTGCGAGCTCGTCGAGCTCCGGGGGCAGCTCCGGCGGGTGTAGGGAGGCTTGGCCCTCCAGCGAGATGGCGAGCGTGGCGAACTCGAGATCCGGAGCGACGTCGGGCCAGGCTTCGCCCCCGCCCGCTGCGAGGCCCCGGGGATCCTGCAGCGTGCCCCAGAAGCCACCGTTGATCGCGACCTCGAGCCCGTGGCGCACGGCAAACTCCGGGACCGTCGTCCAGCGGTCCGCGTAGGGAGTCGCCACGATCGCGACTCCTTCGACGCGCAGATCCACGACCACAGCGTGGACCTGCGTCGGGGTCGAGGTGACACGGCGCAGATGACGGACGCCGGGCGCTGGCTCCTGCCAGAGGTCCGACACCACGCGAGGGCGCCGCGGCTGCGCGCCTGCCGAGAAGCCCAGCGACATCGACGCCAGCACGGCCATCCACGCGAGCAGGGACGAGGCGAGGCCCGATGCGAGCGAGCGGAGCGACGAGGCTGGATTGGCGAGGCGCATGGAGCGAGCGGACAGCAACCGGTGGGCCTGGCGCCCGGGATGCACTCCGCGGGGATCATGCGAGGAAAGACCGTCGATGTTCACGCAGTTTCGTCGCTCGACGTGGACAGGCGGACACGCCGTTGTGCGCTGGCGTCCGCGCTGCTGCTCGTCGGCGCTTGCGTAGACCCTGACGCCACGAGCCGCGCGATGCCCGTCTCAGCGGTGCAGCCGGCGGTCCCGCGCGGAATCGCCGAGACGGTCGATCCAGTCGATGCCGGGATCGACGCGGCCGAACCCGAAGACGCGTTCCGCGAAGCCGATGCCGGGCGGCGGGCTCGTGCCCCCGAGACCCCCGGGGACCTCTTCGATCCGCGCAACGACGAAGCCGTGCTCGCGCGGCTCAGGAACGAGGAGATCGTGGAGATCGCGCGCGGCCGCGGCGGGCGGAGCGTTGCATTTCGCGTGACCCTGGCGAGCGGCACCCGGGCGTACTTCAAGCCCGAACAGACTTTCTCGGGGACCCACTGGTTCGCGGAGATTGCAGCGTTTCACCTCGACCGAGCCCTGCACGTTCACCGGACCGCTCCGAGCACGGGGCGAGTCCTGTCTCATCGGCTCCTCGCTCCCGCCCTCGAAGGCGACCCCCGAGCGGAGGAGGTCATCGTGGACGAAAGCGGCAGCGTGCGGGGCGCCTTGATCGCGTGGATCGAGGAGCGACTCGTTCCGATCGATCCACCGCCAGGGTGGGAAGCTGTGCTGAGGCTCTCCGAGGCGCCTCAGGTCTTTCCCTTCGTGGCTGCGGGCGAGCTTCGTCGGGCGCTGGCATCGCACGACGGCGACGCTGCGAGCGAACCCGACGCCGGCGCGAGCTCGGACGACGCGGGCAGCGAAGCGCGCACCGACGGTTGGGAGACCGAGATCAGGGCACGTGAGCTCTCGATCGTGATCGCCTTCGACTTCCTGACCCAGAACGGCGACCGCTGGGGCGGGAGCTTCCCGAACGTGCGAACTCGCGGTGTGGGCGGTCCGATCATCCTTCTCGACAACGCCGCGGGGTTCTGGCGACGACGGGCCGGGAGCCGCTCGGGCAGGCCCACAGTCGTTGACGCCAGGCTCGGCTTCGTCGAGCGCTTCGATGCCCGGTTCGTCGAACGGGTGCGGCGCCTCGAGCTCGAGTCTCTGCGAGCGCGCCTCGACACCGACCCGTTGGCTCCGATCCTCGATGAGGCGCAGCTCGATCATCTCGAGCGCAGACGACGCGCGCTGCTCGACCACGTCGACGCGGTGGTGGAGAGGGAGGGAGACGCCCGGGCGCTGGCGTGGTGACCCTGGGGTCGGGTGACTCCGCGAGGAGGCCCGCCTGGGGCTTTCACTCCCCATCGCCCCCGAGCGGCGAGGGCGACACACACATGATCTTCGGGGCAAGCCGAACGGCTTGACCCACGCGAGCCGAGGCACGCAACATGCTCAAGAGTAGCAAGACGTGAGGCCCGAGATGCGTGCGCGAACCTGGCGCGCCCTGGGCCCAACCGGAGATCGCGCCATGTGGGACTCGAGCACGGAACGGGAGGGCGCGGCGCGAGGCAAGTCCCGCGTGACGGAACGTCGGAGCCTCTGGTCCGACGAGTCCGGCGCGACCATGGTGCTCGGAGTGTTCATGGCCGCCATGGCGGTGGGCGTCCTCTACTACCTCCACGGCGTCGCCAACGTGGTCGTTCACCGCGAGCGGATGCAGGACGCAGCAGACTCGGCGGCGTTCATGTCCGCCGTGGTCCACGCGCGAGCCATGAACATCCTGGCGGTGCTCAACATGATCATGGGTGCCTTCGCGGTCGTGGGCGCAGCGATGCAGATCGCCGCGGACATCGTCGCAGGGGCGGCCGCGGCTGCGGGCCTGGTGTGCCTGGGCTGCGGGCCATGGTGCGCGTACTGCTGCGAAGCCTGCGTGGACGCGGCGCGGCACGGCATCGACGCCACGGTTGCGTACGACACTGCCGACGACGTCGAGGGCGTGATGGAGGACCTCATCGACGTGGTCCACGGGGTCGCCGTCGCGGTGCGGGACGGAGCCCCGTACGCGGCGAGGGCGAGGGTGGTGGAGTACGGGGTCTCGGAGTACGCGCCGACGACGTACTCGGGCATCCCTTCGCCTCTGATCGGCAGTGTCGCGGCGGAGGAAGACGACACGAACTGGCCGTGCGACACCCGAGTGCGGAATCCCGCGCACTTGCTCGGAGTCAGCGCTTCGGCGCTCGAGACGCACAGCTCGGAGTTCTACGGGATCTCCGTGCTCGCGACGCCGCTCCTCACCCGGACGATGCGGGCGAGACACTACTGCGGCGACATGGACTCTTTCCAGCAGGTGGAAGAGGACGCGTGGCTCGGGGAGTCGCGTTTCCAGGTCCAGGCCTACATGCTGGGCGAGCCCAAGTTTCGCTTCACGCAGCAGGGCGTTCAGGTGGCGAGCTGGGGACGTGAAGGCTCCAACGTGAGCGACTCGCTGGAGTACGCGAACGAGGCTTCGTACGCCCAGGCCGAATACTACTTCGAGGACGAGGACGGGATGGAGCGCGAGGAGTGGCTCTGGCACTGCCAGTGGCGAGCGCGAATGCGTCGCTACCGACCCGGCGACGCGCTCCCTGACGGCCTGGGCGCGGTGGCGGGATCGCTCGACGCGCTGAGCCGACTCGTGGCGCATTGAGGAGACGGACCGATGAGCAGCCACTCACCGACCGACAGTCAGCCCGGCAGCACGACCGCATGGAGGCGTCGGTTGCGGCTCCTTCGGGACGACCGCGGCACCGCGAGCACCGAGACGGTGCTGATGATGCCCGCGTTCCTGGTCCTCTGGGGAAGCGTGTTCTACGTGTTCACACTGGGGCGCAACATCGTGGAGATGAACGTGCGGATCCGGGAAGGTGCGTGGCAGCGTGCCTACGACGGATGCCGGAGCACGCCGGAGTCTCCCACCCGGATCGGGGGCGACGCCTTCGACGGCTCGGGCGCCACGGGAAGCACCGACACGCCACTCTTCGGCTCCGTCCTCGACATGCTTTTCAGGGAATTCCACGCGAGCCGTACCGGCGACGTGGAGCAGCCCCGCGTCCTCGGCGGAGAGACCCAGCGCTACCGGGGCGACATGCTCTGGATGTGCAACGAGGACCCGGAAGACTACGAGGTCGCGAACTTCATCAGCGAGGCCTGGGGCGCGTTCGGACTCTGAGGGGACCCATGGACTCATCGAGCCAGGATTCGTCGACCAATGCCGGAACACAGCCACCGCTGCGGCTGAACCGTTGGCAGATCTTGAACGCGTCTCCTTGGATGAAGGGCGCGCGGCTGGTCTCGTTCGTCGCAGCGCTCGCAGCGTTCGGGGTCGGCATCACGTACTCACACGTGCGGGGGCAGGTCGGCGAGCAGATGCTGTCGGCGGGCGAGAGCCTGATGCGTTACGAGCGCGCCGAGCGTCAGGATGCGCCTCGCGAGCTACGTTTGAATGGCCAGTCATTGATGGTCACGAGCGGCACGTCTCCCGACGACCTCGAAACGGTGCTCGACGAGTTCGAGGCGCGCTGCCGGGCGCAGAGCCCCGATCTCCAGGCCCAGATCCGGGCGGCGAGCGCGCAGGATTTCTTCGTCCTGCGCGAGGAGGACGGGGGCGCCGGCGCCGTGGGCTGTCTCGACTTCGGAGAAGAGATCTCGGCCGCGGAGCTACTCGGACGCGCCGCGAGGTTCCGGCTGTCGAACGACCTTCAGGACCTCGGCGGGCTTCGATACGTCTACGCGCGCACCCTCGATGAGGGGCACGGCGTTCATTTCCTCACGTTCTGGACCACGGGGTCGCTCGATTTCGACGAGATCACTGGGAACGGCGGCAACGCGGACGTGCCGGGGACCGACGTGCAGGGCATCCCTCGGCCGCCGAGGTCGCGGCGCATCCTCGACGCTTCGGAGACCGGCACGGCACAACGCGTCGTGTCCTACGCGGGGTCGTCGCTGACGGAGTGGGAACTCGAGGCTTACTACCGCGAGGCTCTGCCGCGCAGCGGCTTTCGTCTGATCGACGCACCCCCAGACGCGCCGAGACCGAGGATGGAATCGATCCTCTTGGCGGCGGAGCGGGGAGAGCGGGTCACCTTCGTCGTGCTCGACACGGACCGACGGGGTCAGGGCGTCGCGTCCATTCTCACGGTGGAGTGAAGGCCCTCGTGAAGACGAGTGCGCTGAGTGAGGCCCGTGCGGCGGACCCGATCGCATGCCTCGAGGACGTCTACGGCCGCGAAGCCAGGGTGAAGACTCCGACGAGAACGAGCACGGCACCTCGCAGGGCTCGCGTGGGGTGCGTGTCGGTCGCTTGGCTCGCACTCTGGCTCGGAGCCTGCGGGCCAGGTGAAGAGCGTGCGACGGGGTCGGAGCCCACGCGGCGACCGCCGGGCGTCGCGCCTCCGCCGGTGTCCGGACCAAGCCCTCCGGCAGCCGCGCCGGGAGCGCTCTCCGGAGGGGCGATGTGGGCCCGCGGCGTTGGAAGGGGCGGAGGCCGGGGCGGTCGCTCGCTCGCTCAGGAAGCGCTCGAGCAGAACCAGCGCGAGAGAGTCTCGCGAGAGGGCCCCCAGAGGCCACTGAGCGAGCGGCACGACCAGTGGATGCGGGATGGCCAGGAGATCGCGGCCGCGCTCGCGGAGCGCCTTCCGCCGGGGACGAGAGAGGCGTTGAGCGGTCCGCGACCCGTCGGCGCGGACGATGACGAGGCTGTGCAGACGCGGTGTCGGGCGTTGCTCGAGATGAACCGAGAGAGCCTGCGCGAACGGGGAGACGCCCCTGGGTCGGACGAAGCATTTGTCGCCCGCTGCCGGAACCTTCCGAGGCGTACGCTCGACTGCGCGGAGCGAGGCGAGGAGGGGCGGAGCGACCCGGAGTGTCGTCCTCACCTCGCCGTCCTGGATCGTGAGGTCCGGACGCTGCGGGGCGAGGCGCGCTCCGTGGAGCATCCCGACCAGCGGATCGACTCCCTGGTTGCCGAGCCGTGGGAGGCCGAACGCGGCCGCGCCGCCCCCGACCGCCTGGCGCCCGAGACGGTCGACTGACTTGCGAGGTGTCGAGGCTGGCTCTATCAGGGCAGCGGAGGTTTCATGCGACACGTCACCATGGCCGCAGCGCTGGCACTCGGAGCGTTGGAATTCGGAACGTCGGGTTGCGGGGCAGGGGGTTCGAGCAGCGGCGGAAGCACAGCAGCCGCCAGCGAAGCCGAGCGGTTCTCGCGGATGAGCGTCGATGACGTCGCCGCTGGGATCCAGGCCCCGGACCGGAGGTTGGCGGTCTTCGACGCCAACGACCGCGAGACCTTCGAGCAGCACCACGTGCCAAGCGCCACGTGGGTGGACTACGACGGCGTGACCCGTGAGCAGTTGCCAGCGGACACGAGCACGCCCCTTGTGTTCTATTGCTACAACGAGTCGTGCTCGGCGAGCCACGTGGCTGCGGAGAGCGCTGTCGCCATGGGCTTCTCGACGGTCTCGGTGATGGGCGCGGGGATCGCGGGCTGGGTCGCGGCGGGGCAGCCGGTGGAGGCAGCGGCGCCGGCCGCGTCGGAGCCGCTCTGAGAGCACGTGGCACTCGGATGGATCGTTGCGGGTGCCACGGGCTCGAATCGGCGGGAGGGAGGCTCTCGCCGATTCACTCGGCGAGAGGGAGGGGCTGCCGCCAGACCCCCCGGCAAGAAACGTCAGAGCATGAGTCCATCCAAGTGTCTCATGCTCTGAGCTCGCCTGAGGGTCCGTGCAGACCCTCTCCCAGATTCGTCGGGGCTTCCTCACGGTCCACTGGCTGACGCGAGCGCTGCGCGCGGGGCCCCGCCTGCACGCCTGGCGCTATGCTCGCTGGGTTTCTTCCTCGGTCCCGGACGCATGCTCGACTCGGCGGGGGGTCGCGTCCGCGCCTCGACGCACGTACGTCGCGAACCTCATGCCGAACGGATGGGTGTCGTCGGCGGGGTGGTGGTCCTCGCCGATGCACCTCCACGCGGTGGGGTCGAGGTCTGGAAAGCGTGCGTCCCCCGCGACGTCCGCTTCGACGTGCGTGAGCTCGAGCCTGGCGGCCAGCGGCAGGAAGGCTCGGTAGATGTCGCCGCCCCCGATGACGCAGACCTCGGGGGCGCCCGACAGCAGAGCACAGGCCGCTTCGACGCTCTCGACCACTTCGACGCCCTCGAAGCGGCAGGGCGAGCGCGAGAGCACGACGTTTCGACGCTGCGGAAGCGCTCGACCGATCGAAGCGAAGGTCTTGCGGCCCATCACGACGGGCTTCGAGAGCGTCAGCCTCCGGAAACGTCTGAGATCGTCAGGCAGGCGCCAGGGCAGCGCACCGTCGGCACCAATGACACCGTTCCGTGCGACCGCGGCGATGAGGACGATCTCCATCCCGGGCGAGCATGGCGCCTCCGAGGCGCGCGTCGAGCCCGGCCTGACCGCTCGGCACGTCGCTTTCTTGCGCGCCATCGCTCGGCTCGGGTACTGCGGGCTCATGCTCGCCGGCGCCTCCCCTTCCGTCGTGCCGCCGTCCATGCCTCGCGCAGCGGCGGCTGGACCCGCGTGCCCGCACTGTGACGCGCCCAGTGGGCTCGGTGCCATGCTCTGCGACTACTGCGGGGCGACGCTCGGGGAGCCGCCGCGGCGATCCGGCCTGACACAGAGGGTGAAGGCGCTCGACGCCGAGAGCGCTCGTGTGGCGCTCGCCGCGAGCCCGGTCGCTCCAACTGCGCTCCCCGCGCGCCCGAGGGAGCTCTCGATCTGGGAGCGGCTTTTCGTCGTCCTCACGCTCGGTCTGGGATGGCTCTGGGTGCGCCGACGTCTCGCGTCGGGTGTATAGAGACGTCTGATGCGGACCTCGAGTTCGGGATCGACGGTGATGGATGCTTCTGTCTCGCGGCTCACCGCTGGAGCGAGCGTCTTCGTGCTCCTCGCCGCGGTCGCTGGATGCGGCGGGGCGCGCGCTTCCGGGGATGGATCCGCGGCGTCGACGCCATCGGCCAGAGAGGACCGGGACTCCCGGGATCCCGGTGGTTTGCCCCTCGATCCGCGGCGTCTGGTCGCCGGGACGGGAGTCTCGCTCCGGGCGCCGCGCGGCAGCGAGCCGACCCCGTTCGGCGCGGGCTTCGTCCATCGGGCGAGGCGAATCCAGATGCTCGTGGCTGCCGCGCAGGGCAGCGAGCAGGTCCTCGACGCGTTCCGACGCGGCGTCGACAACGAGGCCGACGTGGTCGCGACAGAGAGCGTGCGGATCTCCGGGCGCGAGGCCATCCTGCACATCGACCGGCAGGAGACGGGCGAGGAGCTGGAGATCGAGCGCGTGTGGGTCCTCGTCACCGAGGGGGACCGCGCGTTCGTGGTGGCGGGCGCCTACGATGCGTCGCGCTCGGAGCGCGTGCGGGAGCTCGTGCGGGCGAGCGTGCTCTCCGCCGAGTGGGACCCATCGGCGCCGCTCGATCCGGAGGTCGCGGTCGGCTTCCGGCTACAGCACGTTCCGAGCGGGCTGGTGCTCGACCGGGCGACGACGAGCTCGATCACCTATGGGGTCGATGGGCACATGTCTCCGCCCGAGCTGGGCTCGCCCACGCTCTTCGTGATCCCGGTGCCCGTGGTGGTTCCGAGCGCGCAGCGAGATGAGGCGTGCGAGTCGATCCTCTTCCAGGCCGGCCCGATCGCAGACGAGCGTGTGCGCTCGCGCGCGCGCATCGAGACCGAGTCCGTCGAGGGCTGCGAGGCCACGGGCTGGCAGGAGAACGAGGGACCGGACGGCCAAGCCGTGCCGCTCGCGACGTACGCGGCGCTGCTCTACGTCGGAGATCAGACCCTCCTCGTCGCGGGCGCGGTCGCCGAGAACGAACGCGAGCCGTGGCTGCCGCGTTTCGCGGAAGCAGCCCGGACGGTCTCGGACGTCGAGCGCTGAGCTCCCCGAGGCGTCTCCCCGCCGGGGTCGACCACCTCGAGCTCCTCGCGTCGAAGACACCTGTGGCCAACCCGTGCGCCGAGGGACTAGATCTGGCCCATGTCCTCGCGCATCTCGTCCGCCTACGAAGACCTCCTGCGTGACGTGCGAACCCGCGGTACCCGGAAGACCGACCGCACGGGCACGGGCACGCTCAGTCTGTTCGGACATCAGATCCGCTTCGACCTGCGCGATGGCTTTCCGCTGGTCACCACCAAGAAGCTGCATCTGAAGTCGATCGTGCACGAGCTTCTCTGGTTCATCCGAGGAGAGTCGAACGTCGCGTATCTTCGAGACCACGGCGTCACGATCTGGGACGAGTGGGCCCGCCGCGATGGCGAGCTCGGACCGGTCTACGGTGTCCAATGGCGGAGCTGGCCGACACCAGGCGGTGGACACGTGGATCAGCTCGCAGAGGTGATCGATCAGATCCGGACACGACCCGACTCGAGGCGACTGCTCGTGTCGGCGTGGAACGTCGCCGATCTGCCGCAGATGGCGCTGCAGCCGTGCCACGCGCTCTTTCAGTTCTACGTCGCCGAAGGGCGCCTGAGCTGCCAGCTCTACCAGCGCAGCGCGGACGTCTTCCTCGGCGTGCCCTTCAACATCGCGAGCTACGCCCTGCTGACACACATGGTCGCGCAGGTGACGAGCCTCGAGGTGGGCGACTTCGTGCACACGTTCGGCGACGTGCACCTCTACCTGAACCACCTCGAGCAGGCGGACCTGCAGCTCGAACGCGCGCCGCGCCCCTTCCCGACGTTGAGCCTCGAGCCCAGCGTGCATGCGATCGACGGCTTCCGATACGAGCACGTGCGGATCGACGGCTACGACCCGCACCCGCCGATCAAGGCGCCCGTGGCGATCTGACGACGCGCCTCGTCAGCGCGAGAGGACCTGCTTCAGCATCCCCGAGAGCTTTTGGAGGGTCGCGAGGTTGTCGCCGAGCTTCTTGGGGTCGCCGTGCTCGACCTGGTGGCGCACCTGCTCCACGGCCTTGCGAGCCTTGGCGATCGCCGTGGTGGCCACCGCGTTTCCGGAGACTTTCTCTTCGGCCTGAGGGAGTAGGCGACCGAGGTCGGCGAGCAGGACGTGGATGCCCTGGCGATTTCGCTCCTGCTCCTCGAGCTCGCGCCGGTCAGCCATGTGCTGCTCGGCCTCGCCCATCATCTGCGAGATCTCGTCCTCCTCGAGGCCGCTCTGCGCCAGCACTTCGATGGTCTGCGCCTCACCCGTCTCGCGGTCGATCGCCGCGACCCGGAAGATGCCGTCGTCGTCGATCTCGAAGACGACCTCGACCTCGACCTCACCCGCACGCGCGCGACGCAGGCCGGTCAGCGCGAACTGCCCGAGGAACTCGTTCTCGGCCGCCTTGTCGCTCTCGCCTTGGAGCACGACGATCTTGACCTGCTCCTGGAAGTCCCGGCTCGTCGAGAAGATGTTTCCGATGCGGACGGGGACGGTGGTGTTGGCGGGGATCACCGTGTCGAACGCGCCACCGGCGGTCATGATGCCCAGGGCGTGCGCGGTGACGTCGTGCAAGGGAACGGCCGTCGAGCCGGATGCTTCTCGGCTGAGGAGTTGCTGACCGTGGAGCGCGGCGCCGACGGCGACGACCTCATCCGGATGAACGCCGCGGCTCGGCTCGCGCTCGAAGAACTCCTGGACGGCGCGCTGCACGGCAGGCATGCGGGTCATGCCGCCGACGAGCACCACCTCCTCGACATCCTTGACCCGAAGCTGGGCGAGGCGCAGCGCCTTCTCGCAGATCGCGAGGCTCCGCGTGACGAAGTCCCCGGTCATCGTCTCGAGCTCCTCGCGGCGGAGCGTCATCTCGAGGTGCACGGGGCCCCGGGGCCCGGTCATGAGGAAGGGGAGCTGGATCTCCGCGACCGCGACGTCCGACAGCTCGCACTTGGCCTTCTGAGCCGCTTGTCGCATGCGCGCGAGCGCGAGCGGAGATTCGGTCGCGTCCGTCCCCGAGGTCTCACGAAGAGACTCGATCATCCACTCGACGATGCGGTTGTCGAAGTCCTCGCCACCCAGGTACGAATCACCCGTCGTGGCGATCACGTCGTAGCCGCTCTTGGGATCGACGTGGACCACCGAGACGTCGAAGGTTCCGCCGCCCATGTCGTAGACCACGATGGTCTTGGCTTGATCGCGCGTGTGGCCGTACGCGATGGCGGCTGCGGTCGGCTCGTTCAAGATGCGCAGGACCTCGAGACCGGCGATGCGACCCGCGTCGCGGACGGCTTGTCGCTGGTTGTCGTTGAAGTACGCGGGGACCGTGACCACCGCATGCTCGACCGGCTCCTGGAGCTGGTCTTCCGCGAGGATCCGCATCTCCTGAAGGAGCATCGCGGAGATCTCGGGGATCGAATAACGCCTGTCCCGCAGCTCGATCCTCACGTCGCTGTTCGGACCCTGCACGATGTTGTAGGAGCACACCTTCATCGCGTGCTGCACCTGGGGCGAATCCCAGGATCGGCCGATCAGGCGCTTGGCGGCGTAGACCGTGTGCTGCGGGTTCGTGACCTGCTGGCGGACGGCGAGTTGCCCGACGAGACGCTTGCCGTCCTCGGTGATGGCGACGACCGAGGGCGTCGTCTTGTAGCCCGCCTTGTTGTAGAGGACGCGCGCGCGCGTGCCGTCGACGATGGCGGCGCAGCAGTTGGTCGTACCGAGATCGATGCCGAGGACACGCGGCATTGGGGAGCGGAGTGTGCCCAACTCCTGCGGTGCTTGTCGACGCTTTCGCGCGCTTTCGACGGTCGGGCAGCCTCGAAGCGCGCCGGGGTCGGCTACTGCGGGATGGACGCGCTCCCAGCGGCGAGGGCGGTGACCCGGGACCCGAGCGTACCCTGGAGGCGGATCTGGAAGGCGCCATCGGGTGCGCGGTAGGGAGCAACGAGGGGGCTCGAGCCTGCGAGGTCCAGCGCTGCCTGCACGGCCGGGTTGCGTTGGAGATACGGCGGCTGGATCGCGGCGCGGAGGAGCACATCGAGCGCGCTCATGCGGAGGGGGCGGAGCAAGCGCAGCGAGCCCGTTCCTCGCAACACGAGGTCCTGTCCGTCGCCCGCGAGGCGATCGACGCGGCCGACGCCGTCCTCGACGGTGACCTGCACCTCGAGATCTCCCAGCTCCACACGAGTCAACTGGAGCGCCGAGAAGCCCGGCACGGGAAGCGGGACCTGGAACTGCTCGTCGCCCAGCGTCGCCCCGGCGATGGCGAGGCGGAGGG
Organism: Deltaproteobacteria bacterium; assembly: GCA_046342295.1. Classification (GTDB taxonomy): domain Bacteria; phylum Myxococcota_A; class Polyangia; order Polyangiales; family Sandaracinaceae; genus JAFLCL01. The sequence goes on from JBKDQC010000190.1 coordinate 18,639, forward strand.
TGCCGTCGGTGCCTTCCGCCTCCTCCGCGAGGGTCATGTCGAGCTCGCCGCTCACCTCTCCCCCGAGAGATACGCCGAGGTAGTGCCGGAGCACGCCGATGCGTCGGAGGTCGACCGACTGGAGGGTGGCTGTCGCGTGGCTCGTGGTGCCGTCGTCGCTGACGACCCCCTCGATCGTTCCGCCGCCGTCGGTCTCGACCTCGAAGACGACCTCGGTGGTGCCGAGGAGATACGACAAGATGCTCGCCCGGGCGTAGAGGTAGGGGATGGTCACGCTCGGTCGAAGCGGCCGACGGGGCTCCTGGCCCGCAGCGCCTGCGCGCGCCGGCTCGGTGGGCTCGGCAGGCAGACGCAACCGCACTCCCCGGGCCTCGATGCCGGTCAGCCACGCAGGCTCGAGGCCGACGATCTCGAGCTCGGAGCCTGGGATCGCGAGCTCGACCTGGTGCACGACGAAGTCGCGGACCCGGTCGTACGGAAACGTCAGGTACACGCAGAACACGAACGAGACGAGAAAGAAGAGCAAGTACCCGAGCACACGCAGCCAGCGACGCCCGCTGCCGGCAGGCTTGACGGGGCCAGGCGTGCGGCGGAAGCGCGCGAGGAGGCTCGAAAGAGCCGATGGGGAGGCGGTCGTGGTGCTCATGTCACGGGGTCGGGGGGCCGGCGCGGCCGGCGGGCTGGGGGCGCGCGGGCGTCGCCGGTGCTGCGCCCGCTCCGGGCGCGGCACGCTGACGGTCGTACGTGATCACGCCGAGCTCGACGTTGTAGCGATCTTCGCTGGGGGCGAAGTGGTCGATGTGGATCCGTTCGAGGGCAATGGGGTACTGCGAAGCTTCGAGGGAATTCATGAGCTTGACGGCCGCGCGCAGGCCGGTGCCCGGAAACGAAGCGCGCACGTGCCTGCGCCGGAAACTGCCCTCCTGCACCTCGACCTCGGGCTGGTTCGTGACCGCGTTGATCGCGATCTCCTGGTCGCGGCTCTGCGCTTCGAGCAGCGACGAGAGCGCGGGAGCTTGGATGTCGTAGCGGGCCTCGGCAGCTCGCCTCGACGCCTCCCGCTCGGCGAGCTGCGGGGCTGCGCGCTCGATGTCGCGCATCACGGTGGCGATCTCCTCGTTCTCGTCCTCGAGCGAGGCGATCGACATGTTCAGGAGATACATCGGCAAAAAGACCGTGAGCACGGCGAAGACGCCGCCCATCAACGCGACGAGCTTCCTCTCGCGGTCGTTGAGGCCGGCCCATGCAACTTCGAGTCGGGCGCGCATCACTCGCCTCCTTGCTTGGACGCGGCCTCGCGGCCCGCGCCTTGCCCGCCCGAGCGGCGGCGGCCGCGGCGGTTCTCGTCCGAGGCGCGGCGCTCGTCTGGACATCGGAGATCTGCCTCGAGTCGGTATTGACGACGACCATCCGCCGCGGGCGTCGTCGCACCGGCTTGCTCGAGGTTCTGAAAGCAGGGGATCTCGGCGAGCGCGGCGCGGACGCGGTCGCTCTCCTCGATGGTGGACACGACACCTTGGAGCTCGAAGTGGCCCTCGCTGCGGTCCTGCGCGAGATCGATCTGGAGGCGCTGGACGTCGTGCGTGATGCCCGACTCGCCGCCCGGGATGGCCGCCGAGATGGCGAGGAGCGCGTCGAAGGCTGTCCACGCCGGCATGGGGTCAGGGTTGGCGCGGCCCTCCGCGAGCAGCTGGCGGGCCTCCGCGACGCTCGTGGTCTCCTGACCGAGGTGAGAGAGAGAGAGCCGCGCGAGCTCGCTCTCGAGCACCTCGCGACGCGCGCGAAGCACGGAATACTGCGCGTAGACCGAGAAGCCCCACGAGACGAAGAGCGCGAACGCCGAGATGGCCAAGAGCGGCGCGAGCTCGCGCGCGCGCCCGAGCTGGCGCGTCCGAACGAATTCCCCTTTGCGGAGGTCGATCGAACGCGGACGGGCCAGAGCGTGGCCGACGAGGCCGAGGGGGCCCGCGAACCGGACCTGCTGCGCGGGCTCGAGGGGAGCCTCGACGACCTTGCCCGAGGGCGCCGCGACGTCCGGCATCACGAAGAGCTCGACGTTCCTCTGGAGAGCCGCACCGAGCCAGCGCACGAGCATGCCGCCCGGATCCACCAGGCCGAGCGCCCATACTCCTTCGGGATCGGCGCCTCCCTGCATCCTGTAGCTCGCGATCGTTTGTCGGAGCTCGCGCGCCAAGCGCTCGCCCTCGCTGCCGTACGACGGCTCGGCGTAGCCGAGCTCCTCGACCTGACGGTGCCCGACGGTGATCGTGCGTGCGAGCTCGCAGCGACCCCGGCGAACGATCGCGATCTCGGTGCGGTCGATCAGCACACACACGAGCATCCGAGGTGCTTCGACCGCCGCGAAGGTCGGCAGGAACGTCGCGAGCCCCGCGAGCGATACGGCGCTCGGCGCGAGCATCGAGGGGTCGAGGCCGACCGTGGCCAGCTCCGCGAGGCGCTGCCGGATGCGAGCCTTCGGCGCCGCGCACACGAGCAGCCGGAGCTTGCTCGGATCGGTGCTCTCGATGCTCTGGTGCTCGAGGAGGGTGTCCTCGGACTCGAACGGGATGAGAGCCTCGACCTCGAACGGGAGCAGCTCGTCGACCTTCTTGGCAGCCGCGAGCGGCAATTCCACGCGGCGCAGCGAGACCTCGTCGCTCGGCATGCCGACCACCACCTCCGCGCCCGGTCCTGCCCCGGCGGCGCGAAGGACCTCTGCGACCGCGCGCTTGGCAGGAGATTCGGGAGGCGCTCCCGACTCGGTGTCGGGGTTCGACGGCTCGACGGGAAACTGCGAGAGCCACAGCTCCACGAGCCGCACGATGTGCGTCCGTCCGAGCTGTGAACGCACGACCGCCGCGCGTACGGAGAAGGAGTCCAGTTCGATGCCTACGTAGGTGGCCATGGTGCCGTGCGGCTCTCAGGGATTGTAGACGGCGTGGTTGAGGGCCCAGGTGATCGGGACCATCGCACGCGTGGTGTAGACCTCTTCGCGACGACGCCCCGGTCGCTGTCGACCCGCCTGGGGCACGACCAGCCGGATGCGCACCTGTGCGGGCAAGCGGTTCTGTTCCTGACCCGACGACGCGTCCCACGTATCACGCCATTCCAGCGTGAGCGGGTCGAGGAAGCCGAGCTCGAATTCCAGCACCTCTTCGACGAGGACGGCCGCCTGACCTCCCCGCTCGAAGTCGTCGTCGATCCGGCTCTGCTCGCGACGCACGAGCGCCGTGTGACGAGCCCCTTCTTCGTCGCGCACCTCGGCGAGGAAGTAGCCGAGCTCGTTCTGGTCGGACTCGTGGGCGTCTCGGTAGAGGCGGCGGTGAGAGAAGGACGTGAAGTCCAGGCGCGCTCCGCGGCCTTCGCGACGGCCGTGGAAGCCGGTTCGAACGGTGATCAGCTGGGGGTTGGGGTTCACGTGGATCGACATGAAGGCGGCCGAGATCTCGCGCACCATGCGCTCCATCGCGACGCGGATCACGTGCGAGCGGTCCGACTGCGCCTCGACGAACTGTCGGTTTCGCATCGTCTGGGAGAAGCCACCGAACACGATGGTCGCGACGATGCCGAAGACCGCGATCGCGACGAGGGCCTCGACGAGCGTGAAGCCCCGCCCGGCGGCCGTGCCCCGCCTGCGCGCAGGGGAGCGCGTGTCGCGCGTCGCGTTCACGGCGTCCTCCGCGGTCCCGGGGGCTGACCCGGCTGACCCGGTTGCCCGGGTTGCCCAGGCGGAGGTTGCCCGGTGATCGCCTGGGCCTGCGCCGCGTTGAGCTGCTCGGCGACGACGTATTGGACGACGTCGAACTCCTGCGTGGCCTCCCCCTCGTGCCAGCGGACGGTCACGGTGGCGCGGCGGATCTGCTCCTCGATGATCGGCTTGAGCATCGGGAGCACGAACTGCATCGCGAGCTGGCTGATCATGTTGCCGCCCCCGGCCATCAACGACCCCGAGAGCAGCTCCGCCGGAGAGGGCGGCGCCGCGGGCGTCGCGCCCGCTTCGGCCCCGCCGCCGCCGAGGAGGCCTCCGAGGAGACCGCCTCCACCCTCTTCATCGCCTTCGCCGGGCGGCATCTGGTCGGGGATGACGACGCGCGAGATCTCCCACTCGCACTCGAAGCCTTCGATCTCTCCCCCCTCGCAGCACTCGTCCGAGCCCCGCGACGAGACCGCCGGGAGGCCCGTCCGCATGAGCTCCTCCTCGATCTCACCCATCTTGCAGCGCGCGAGGAGCGTGGCCGCGGTGAGCAGCCGCGCGCGCCCGGCCATGCGAATCGCTCCCGCTTCGCTCGAGAAGATCGAGACGAGCGTGATGCCGAGGATCGCGACCGCGACCATGACCTCGAGCAACGTGAAGCCGGACGTCGACGACGCCACCGGCGACGGCTGAGGGCGTCGGATGCGCCGGTGAACGAGGCCTGAAGCGGCACGCGAGACGTGGGAGGTGCGCATCAGTCCCTCACCTCCGAGGTCGACTCGTCGCCCTCGACCATCAGCTCCTCCGGCTCGTACGCGCTCGCGCGGACGCGGGCGCGGCCGCTGAGAGGGTGGATCTCGACGGAGAAGACCGTCTCGCCGCCATCGCTGAGCCACACCACGGCGTGCTCGGTTTGTCCGTGCGGGAAGAAGTAGATGTGTCCCGTGCCCCGCTGGCGCGGGTCGGCCTCGTGGGGCGTGACGAGGCGATCGATCTCCACTCCCTCCGCGACGGGCTGGGCGACGTAGCGACGTCCCGAGATGGCCTGGAACGGCGAAGCGCCGAAGCTCGGATGGAGCGTATCGGCCAGACGCGCGCGCGCCGCCTCCCACGGGTCGACCGCCGCTGCCGTGTCCGCACCGTCCTCGGCGTTCTCCTCGATCGCGCGGCGCCGGGTGTCGCTCGTGCGCGCCAGCGTGATCCGCCCGTGCGCCTCTTCGATCGCCATCGTGTCGGCGGTGAAGTCGAGCGCGAGGCGGACCGTGGTGCCGCGGCTGATGGCGCGGTTGTAGGCGAAGCGCGCCGCCGCGGTGACACGCATGCACGCGGAGCGGAGCTGGGTGCGGTTGAGCGCTCCGAATCCGTACGAGAGGCCCGTCGCCGCGACCGCGATGATGAGCACGACGATCATCACCTCGATGAGCGTCATGCCCTCACGCGCGCGCCGAGCCGCGCGCGCACCACGGACCAAGGCGCTGTGCGGGCGCACAGCGCTGCGCAGTCGAGGCGTCGTCGTGGGCGGGCTCGTCACGTGCGGGACCTCTCAGTGGATCGTCACTGAACGTCGTCCTCGGTGCCCATCTGACCATCGGGCCCTCCGGAGACGACCGTGATGTCCTCGCCCTCGCACTCGACCGAGAACGGGTTGTCCCAGGGGTCGGCCGTGCGAGAGCGCGAGCTGAGGATGCGCTCGCTCACGAGCTCGTCGACCGAGGGGCAGTCGGCGCTCGGGTTCTGCGCGAGGTACATCTCGACGGCGCCGCGGATCGACTGCGCGTCCGTGCGCGCCTGCTCGATGCGGGCGTCGTTGAGGCGGGGGAGCACGGCGACGCCCACGGCAGCGGCGATCATCGCCATGATGATGACGACGATCATGATCTCGACGAGCGTCATGCCCTCCCGCGCACGTCGGCGCGAGCGGGCCGCGCGCACGGCGCGACGGAAGGTGCGGGGGCTCGGGCTGGTGTCGTTCTGCGGTTCCATGGCGATCTCCTCGTTCTCTCGTCTCACCAGATGTTGTCGTCGTTCAGGAAGTTGCCGCTCGGACCGGCGGAGACGATATCCGCGTCGTCGGCATCATAGCGGCCGGGGCACCGGACCCAGAGCGGCCGCGCCCACGCGTCGAGGGGCTCCTCGTCCAGGTAGCGCACACCGGACCGAGGCGGATGCACCAGCTCGGTCATCGAGCTCGGACAGCGACCGAAGTCGAGCCGGAACGCGGTCAGCGCGCGGTGCACCTGGTCGATGACCATCCGCGTCCGCTGCACTTGGCTCCGGCGATGTGCATCGAAGAGCAAGCCTGCGACGCAGAGCACCCCGAGCACGATCCACGGCAGGTACCGCACGCGCCGACCGAAGAAGAGCTCGCGCAGGAACGCCCCGCGGCTCTCCCACGGCATCGTCAGCACGCTCTCGTTCTTCTTGCGGGCCATGGGTCATCGAGGTGGGCAGCGCGAACGAAGTGAGCGGAGTGGGAGGGGGACCCGCCTCGCGGGGGACGGGTCGCACGACCCCGCGGGACCATCAGGAGCAGGGCAAGCCGCGAACGAAGTGAGCGGAGCGGGAGGGGGACCCGCCTCGCGGGGGAGGGGTCGCACGACCCCTCGGAAAACTAATTGATGAATTCGTTCATCCGCATGAGGGGCATGAGGATCGAGAACGCGATGAAGCCCGAGACGCCCCCCATCACGACGATCATCATCGGCTCGAGCAAGGACGTCATCATCTGCACCCTCGCCTCGACCTGCGCGTCGTAGCTGGTCGCGACGTTCTCGAGCATCTCCTCGAGCTGTCCCGACCTCTCACCGATTGCGATCATGTGTGTGACGATCGGGGGGAACTTGCCGCTCCGCTTGAGGGGCTGCGCGATGCTCTCGCCCTCCCGGATCGAGCCGGCTGCGTCCTCGATCACCTTCATGAGCTCGACGTTGCCGAGCACGTTCCGGGTGATCTCCATGGCGCGAAGGAGCGGAACACCCGCCTTGAGCAGGGTGGCGAGCGTGCGCGCGAATCGCGCGACCGAGACCATCAGGATCAGCTTGCCGAACAGCGGCGCACGGAGGACGAACGCATCCCACCGGGCGCGACCTTCCGCGGTCGCCTTCCACCGGCGGAACCAGACAACCGCCATCACGGCGAGCGCGACGATGGCCCACCAGTAGTTCGTCACGAGATCGCTCGTGAAGATCAGCGCGCGCGTGTACCAGGGCAGCGCTTGCTCGAAGTCCTCGAAGATCGCAGTGACCTTCGGCACGACCACCACCATCATGATGCCCACGGTGCCCATGCCCATGAGCGCCATGAAGGCCGGGTACGCGAGCGCGCTCGTGACCTTGCCCTGGAGCTTCGCCTGGCCCTCGAGGAAGTCCGCGAGGCGCGCCAGCACGGCCTCGAGCGTGCCCGAGGCCTCGCCGGCCTCGACCATGTTCACGTAGATCGGCGGGAAGATGGCCGGATGCATCTTCAGGGCGTCGTGCAGGCTGGAGCCCTCGTTGACCTTGTCGCGCGTCTGCGTGAACGCGGTCTTCATCTCGGGGCTCTCCATGTGGTCGATGCGCGCGCACATCGACTCGACCAGCGGGACGCCGCTCTTGAGGAGCGTCGCGAACTGTCGCGTGGCCATCGCGACGTCGAGCGTCGAGACCCGGCGAAACATCTTGCCGAAATCGACGTCGCGCGCCTTGGCCTGCTGCGCCTTGGCGCCCTCGAGCGCCTGGGTGAGAAGCACGCCGTCTCGCTTGAGGAGCGTACGGAGCACCTTCACGTTGTCCGCGTCACGGATGCCGCGGATCTCCTTGCCCCGGCCGTCGATGCCACGCCATTCGAAGACAGCCATGGCTACTCCATCTCCCCGGCCTGCGTGGCCGCGAGGACTTCCTCGAGGCTCGTCATGCCCTGCGCGACGACACGGGCGCCGTCCTCACGGAGGGTCCGCATCCCGCGCGCGGTCGCGACCTTGGAGATGTGGTTGGCGTCGGATCGGTTGAGGATCTCGCGACGCACGGCGTCGTCGAGGATGAGGATCTCCGCGATCGCGATCCGGCCGCGGTAGCCCGTACCGCCGCACTCTTCGCAGCCCACCGGCCGGTAGAAGACGGCGCCTGGCTCGATCGGCGTGCTCTTCCTGCCCCACGCCGCGAGCCCACCGACCGGCCTGACCTCGCGCGCGAGCGGCGAGCCCGAGGCGAGCTCGTGAAGGCTGCGCACCTGCGTCGGCTCCGCGTCGAGGGGCTCGACCTCGTCGGACAGGTCGGGAAAGAGTCCGCCCGCGCCATCGCTCGACCCAGGCCCACTCTCGTGGGTCGCGCCCCCGTGCCCGTTCGCTCCGGCGTGACCGTTCACACCGCTGCTCGCACCCGCGAGCTCGTATTCGTGCGGCATGCCCGGCCACGGCTGTACGCCAGGCATCGTCGAGAGTTGCTTCAGGCGGCTGCGGTCGACCCCGAGCTGGCGGAAGTCCTGCTCGGTGGGCTGGTAGGGCTGCTTGCAACGCGGGCACAGGCGGCGGACGAGCCGCTGCGCGATCGCTCCGAGGAGCGAGCTCGTGATGAGGTAGTGCTCGACGCCCATCTCGACCATGCGGGTGATCGCGCCGGCGGCGTCGTTCGTGTGAAGCGTCGAGAGCACGAGGTGGCCCGTGAGCGAGGCGTGAATCGCGATCTCGGCCGTCTCGTGGTCGCGGACCTCGCCAACCATGATCACGTCGGGGTCCTGGCGGAGGAAAGCGCGCAGGGCGCTCGCGAAAGTGAGCCCGATCTTGGGCTGCACGTGCAGCTGGCCGATGCCGCGGAGCTCGTATTCGACCGGATCCTCGGCGGTGAGGATCTTGAGATCCGGCGTGTTGATCTTCGAGAGCGCCGCGTAGAGCGTCGTCGTCTTGCCAGAGCCGGTCGGGCCCGTGACGAGGAGGATGCCATTGGGTCGCGTGACGAGGTGATGGATGCACTCGAGCGGCGCCCCGGAGTAGCCGAGGTCCTCGAGGTCGAGCAGCACCTTCTCCTTGTCGAGGAGGCGCATGACGATGCTCTCGCCCTTGCTGGTCGGGATCGTCGAGACGCGGACGTCGATCAGGCGGCCCTGGATGCGCTTGGTGATGCGGCCATCCTGCGGCAGACGCTTCTCCGCGATGTTGAGCCCAGCCTCGATCTTCACGCGCGAGATGATCGAGTTGAGGAAGCCCTTGTGGGCCGTCTTGGCGACCTGCAGGTTGCCGTCGATCCGGTAGCGGACCGTGACCTCCTTGTCGCTCGGCTCGATGTGGATGTCCGACGCGCGTCGCTGCGCAGCCGTGTAGAAGAGGTTGTTCACCCACCGGATGACGGGCGCCTCGTCCGTCATGTCGATGAGATCCTGCAGCTCCTCGGAGGCGGCCTCGTCCTTGGCCTCGGTGAGCGCGGTCTCGTCCTTGCGCTCGTACACGCGGTTGATCGCGTCCTCGATGGCCTCCGAGGTGGCCGCCACCGGAACGACCGCCCGGCCGAGCAGCGCGCGGAGATCGTCGAGCGGCGTCGGATCGAGCGGATTCGAGACGGCGACCTTGACGGGGCCGACGTCGGGCCGCGCAGGATCGATGCCTCCGAGCGCGAGCAGCTTGTGCTGACGCGCGAAGGTGATCGGCACGATGTCGATCATCTGCGCCGGAACGTCCGCGGGCTTGATGTGCTCGAGGAAGGGGATGCCGAACTCCTCGGCGAGCGCCTACGTGAGCTGCTCGGGCTGCACCTCGCGGGTGGCCTCGAGCAGCTCGATCAACCGCACGTTCTTCTCGCTGACGGAGCGCAAGAGCTCGTCGAGGCGGCCCGCAGGCAGCGCGCCTCGACGCACGAGGATCTCTCCGACGTATCGCTCCGCTTCGTTCATGGCATCTCGCTCGAGGCTCACTCCTGGGGTGCGGCCGGGACGTCGATCCGCCCAGAACCGAGGCTGCCCGGGGTGTCGTCCGGCGCGATCGGGCTCTCGTCGCCATCGGGACCGATGATGAGCCCACCCTCGTACGGGTCGGCCTCGCCGATGGGCGCTCGGGCGCGGTGCTCGGGAGGCGGCTGCGCGCGGATCTGCTCCATCAGCGCCCGCTCCTCGTCGATCTCGTCGAGCTCGTCCATGATCTCGTGCACGAGGCCGCGCGTGCGCGAGTAGTCGAGCGGCGGGTGGTAGTCGTGGGAGCCAAAGACGAAGTAACGGTCGAGGAATTCCTGACGCTCGCGCATCCGGCGCTCGAAGATGGAGCGTAGATCCTCGGGGGAGCGGACGATGTAGGGCGTGAGGAAGAGCAAGAGATTGCGCTTCTGCGTCTCGCGCGAGGTGGTCCGGAAGAGCTCGCCCAGGATGGGGATGTCGCCGAGGATCGGGACCTTCGTCTCGCGCGTCTGCACGCGGTCGCGCATGAGGCCGCCGATGACGATGGTCTGCTGGTCCCGCACGAAGACCTGGGTCTTGGCGATGCGCTGTTCGATCGGGACGACGCCGAGCGTGCCTTGGGGCGAGCCCGCCTCGGAGATCTCTTCCTCGATCTCCATACGGATGTCGCCCGTGTCGTTGATGTGCGGGGTGAGGCGGATCGTGGTGCCGACGGTCTGGCGCTGGACGCCCGCGCCGCCGAAGCCGCCCGCGAGGCCACCGAGACCGCCCAGGCCCGCCAGACCGCCCAGGCCGCCCAGGCCCGCTTGTCCCGCGCCGCCCGGCTGACCGAGACCGCCGAGACCCGCGAGACCCGCGAGACCCCCGAGGCCACCGATGCCCCCGGCGATGCCGGAGGTCTGGAGCGGCACGTTGGCGCCGACGTTGATCTCGGCCTCCGCGTTGTCCATGGCGATCAGGTGCGGCGTCGAGAGCACGTCGACGTCGGAGCTCGTCGAGATCGCGGTGAGCACCGCGCCGAAGCTCGGGATCGAGAGGCCGATGCCGGGGATCTGCAGCGAGGGACCGCGGACGCCGACGGCGAGGCCCGAGAGGGTGTCCTGGCTCGCGAGCGCCGAGGCCGGGAAGCCGAGGGAGGTCGACGGCGCGAAACCGAAGACGGTCAGGCCCTGGTTGCCGTCGACCTGCGGCTCGGGCGCGCCGCCGTGGAACGAGAGGCCGAGACGAGAGCTGCGCTCCACCTGGAGCTCCATGATGACCGCCTCGATGAAGACCTGTCGCGGCGGCACGTCGAGCCTCGAGATCACGCGACGAAGCGACGCGTAGTCCTGGAGCGAAGCGGTGATGATGAGCGAGTTGGTGGGCTTGTAGGCGGTGATGTTGGTCTCGCCCGAGATGACACCACCGTCTCCGCCGCCCGCGGCCGCGCGCGCCTTGGTCGCCGCCGCGCCGCCACCGGCACCGCCGCCCGCGCCCGCGCCGCCGCTCTCGGCCGCGACGCCCGAGAGGACCTCCGCGACCAGCTCGGCGTCGGCGTACTGGAGCGCATGCACGTGGACGCTGCCCTCCCCTTCGACCGACACGTCGATGACCCGGAGGAACTCGATGATCTGGAGGTAGGCGCGCTCGGTCGCCATGATGATCAAGGAGTTCGTGCGCTCGTCGCCGAGGATGCTCCGGACCCGCGCCTCGCCTCCGGCGGACGCACCGATCGTGCTCGCGCCCGCTTGTGCGTCCGCGGAAGGCGTGGCGCTGTCTCCTTCGCGTGTGGCCGGAGCCTTCCCGGGGCGCGGGCGCCCGGGCGCCGCCTTGGAGCCTGCTCCCGCGGACGCCGCGCCCTCTTCGGGCGGGAACACCTGGGTGAGGAGCTCGGCCATCTCCGCGGCGGAGGCGTAGTGCACCGGCTCGACCCACAGCTGCTCACCGGTGCGAGGCACATCGACCTCGCCGATGATTCGAAGCATGCGCCGGATGTTCGCCGCGGTGTCGGTGAGGATCAGCGTGTTGGTCGGCGCATAGGCCGTGACCGCGCCCTCGGCGGTCTTGAAGTGGGTGAGGAGCTGGGCGATGTCCTCGGCGCCCACGTTCTCGAGGCGATGCATGCGCGTGACGAAGCGGTCGTCGGCAGGCATCGCCTCGCCGTCCTGGTACATCGGGAGCACGCGCTGCTCGATGCTGCTCGACTCGACGATCTTGTAGTAGCGGCCCGAGGTCTCGAGGGTCAGGCCGTTGAGCTGGAGGATCGAGAGGAAGGCCTGGTACGCCTCGGAGGCCGTGACGTCGCTCGGCGAGTAGACGGTGGCCTTGATCGAGCGCGCCTTGCTCGGGAGGATGAAGCGCTTGCCCGTGATGCGCGACACGATCCGCACGAGGTCGGGCAAGTCCGCGTCCTCGAGGTTGAAGGCGACGCGTGCACCCGGCGGCGAGGGGCGCGCGTCGGTGCCTTCGAGGCCCGTGCGGAACGGCTGGACCTTCGTCTCACCGGCGCCCTCGCCTGCCGGTGCCTCGCCACCGACGGAGGGCCCGCCCGGCAGTCGCACCTGCGGCCGCGGCAGCGCAGGCACATCCTGGGCACCCGCGTTCGACACGAACGCGATCGCGAGGCCCGACACCATGATCGAGGCCGAGGTGAGGAGGATCGGAAGGGCGAGGCGAGCTTGCATCGTGGCCACGGTCGTCGTTTCTCGCGCATGAGGCGCGTCGTCCGAGCGAGTCGTTCGCGCCTCCCGGGCGCGACGTCGGGGAGCAAGGAGGCCGCCGGTTCGGGGCGGCCTCGCATTCACTGGATCTGGTAGTCCATCGAGACGGGGTTCCCGCGCCGCACGACCTGCAGCGTGAGGTGGTCGGCCGCACGCAGCTGCGTGTAGGCCTGCAGGATCGCGTTGGGGTCGGTGAGATCGAAGCCGTTGATCGTGCGGAGCATGTCGCCGTTCTGGACACCGAGGCGCCCGAGCAAGCTCGAGCGGCGGATGCCGTAGATCTTCATCCCGACGGTGCGGCCGTCCTCCTCGTGCGGGATGACGCGTGCGGCGCTCATGAGCGCCGCCTGGTTGGCGAGGAGACGGTCGACCAGGGTGCGGTTGACGGTGTAGCTCGTGTCCGAGACCTGGTGGATGTTGGCGTCGAGGTCTGCGGCCTCGACACCGCCTGTCTCGGGCCCCGCCGCAGGCGCTTCGGCGACGACGATCGGCGCCGGCGCGGGCGCAGCCGCCACCGACGTGCCGGGCGGGGGCCCGAACATGTTGAGGTCGCAGAGCGCGGAGCCGGCCGTGCGCATGACCACGCGGTGCCGCTCGATGACCATCACGAGGCGGTCGTCGATCTGCATGCCCTCTCGGTAGAGGAGTGAGGTGCCCGTCGCGTTGATCACCGCCGCGAACGACTGATCGGGCTCGCCTCGACGCACGTACGCCCCGACGAGGCGGATCGAGCCCTCGCACGGCGGGTGCGACACGGTGAGGTCGCCAGGGTCGACGACCTCTTCGGGCTGCGCGGCGACCTCCTCCGCGGGTGGTGGCGGATCTTCCCACGGGATCGAGCCGGTCGTGGAGTCGAAGATGTTCCTCTCGAGGATGGGCTCCCCCGCGCGCGGCTCGCGGCGCCTCGCAGCCGCCGCGCCCGCCGCGACGGGGACGCCCGCGTCCGCATCGACGGGGACGTCGAGGAACGCAGACGCCACGAGCTGCGAGGCGCCCGCCGCGAAGAAGAACGACGTCCCCGCCAGCGTGGCGAGCACGATCACGGTCCGAGCGCGGCGGGTATCTCCCTGGGCAGTCGACATGAAGGTCCTGAGGGCAGCGCCGCCCGAAAGGCAGCGCCGCGTCCATCCCTGGTTGCAGCGCGCGTGCCTAGCCCATCGGATCCGGAAGTCCAGGGAATCGAAGGAGATCCCGCGGGGCCGACGCGTCGGCCGGTGACGTCGTGGCAAGCGAAGAGGATTGTCCGGGCCGTGCGCTGACAAGATGTCAGAGCCACGAACGATGCGCCCCGAGCGGTGACAAGCGAGAGGGTTTCGGTATCCTCGCGACCCATGAAGCTCTCCCATCTCGAGCACGCGGACCGGCTCCGCCTGATGAAGTTCGTCTGTGCCTTTGCCTGGGCCGACCTCGAGGTCGCCGAGCAAGAGCGCTCGTTCGTGCAGAAGATGCTCAAGCAGCTCCACCTCACCGGAGAGGACAGCCGGCAGGTCAAGGCCTGGCTGGAGCTTCCGCCGAAGGTCGAAGAGCTCGATCCGAACGAAGTCCCGCAGGAGCAACGAAAGCTCTTCCTCGCCGTGGCCCGCGAGCTCATCGCCGCCGACGGCAGCGTGAGCGAGGAGGAGCGCGAGAACCTCCAGCTCCTCGAGCAGCTCCTCGGATGACCTCGTCGAGGGGCCAAGAGGCCTCTCCTGCGGCGCGAGAGACACCTCCGAACCTCGACGAGCTCGAGTGGGCGAGCCGGGCGAGCGAGATCGAGCCCTTCGTCGAGCACGCCGAGCGCGCGATCGGGCCCGCGCAGCGGCGCTTCGCGCTCGAGCGGCTCGAACGAGCGCTGCTCGCGGCCGACCCAGGGACCACGCATGTGCATCTCGCGCGGCTCCAGGCGCTCGGGGTGTCGGGCTCGGTGCTCGAAGCGTGCGAGGCGTCGATGCCGCCTCACGCGGTGCACGTTCCGCTCGTCGTGCGTGAGCCAGGGGCCGCGCGGAGAGCGATCGTGCGCGCGCTGATCGTCAGCTACACGGGGGAGGCGGGTGGGCTCGTCCTCGGTCGGGTCGCCGAGCGCGCCGTGCGCGCAGCGATTGCGCTCGCCGCCAAGGATGCGCCCGCAGGCACGTCGCTCGAGCGGCTGCGCCTCGTGCCCGTGCAGCCTGCGGCGCTCGCGGGCGTCGAGATCGAGGGCCCCTCGCTCGCGGCGGCGGCGTATCTGTCGGCGCGGGCGTTGTTCTCGGGGCGGCGCACCCGCGCGGGCCTCGCGGTGACGGGGGCGCTCGAGGGCCGCGCGGTGGTGCCCGTCGACGGCCTCGAGGACAAGCGGCTGGCCTGCGTCGGTCGCGGCCTCGTGCTGCTCGCACCCAGCGCGATCGCTCCGCCCGACGACGACGCCGTGCGCGGGGTCGGCGACGTCGAGGCGCTCGCGGAGGCGGCGCTCGAGACGAGCACGAGCGACGCCGACATCGAAGCCGAGGTGCGGGCCACCGCCGCGCTCGGAGTCAAGGCCTGGAACGGCTACCGCTGGCCCTCGGTGCGCGAGGCGATCGCGCGCACGCTCGTGCGGGTGCCAGATCGCCGCCCCGAGCTTCGCGTCGAGGTCCTGGCGCGCCTCTCGGCAGCAGAGCGGCACCTCGGACGCACGGCCGAGAGCCTACGTTGCATCGCGGATGCGGAGACGATCCTGGCCTCCCCGCTCGCCGCGATCGCCGTACCCGACGAGCCGCGCGTGCGCGTCCTGCGCCAGAAGGCGATGACGCTCCTTCAGGCGTTCGAGCTCACGGGCGCTCGGCGGGCCGCGATGCGAAGCGTCGCGATCGCGCGCGCCGCGAGACTCCGCGGCGAGCTCATCGCATCACTCGGCGCCGAGGGGCTCTGCGCGCTGGCGGACGGGCGCGCAGAGGCGGCGGTTCGCCTCTGCGCCGAGGCGCTCGAGCACACGCTCGCGCACCGTCCCAACGACACAGCCCGAAGCCGCGCGTATCTCGTGGAGGCCCTCGGACGCAGCGGCGATGCGCGCGGCGCGCGACGACACTACGAGCTCGCGCTTCGCGAGGCCGAGGAAGACGCGCGCCGCGGCGCCGATGGCAAGGTCGAGTGGGTGCGCACCTCGTACGCAGAGGCCCTGCACGCGCTCGGCAAGAGCGCCGAGGTGCTCGCGGTGCTGGATCATCCGAGCGTCACGAGCGCGATCGCCGGAGCGCCGCTCCCAGGCCTTCGAGCCAGGCGCCGGCTCGGGATCGCGATGCTCGCCTGCGCAGAGAGCGAGCGCGACGAGCGCGCCGGCCTGGACCTGCTCGCGTCCTCGCCCGACGCCTACGATGCGCTCGAACCGGCGCTCCGCACGATCGCCCACGTGAACGTACTCCTGGCGCTCCGGCACCGTCTCGAGCGCGGTGACACGGTCGACGATATCCGGCTCGCACGGAGCCTGGAGGCCTTGCCAGGCGCCCGCACGCTCGCGGCGCTCGTGACGCGCGTGCGCGAGGCCCGAGGCGCGCGTCGACGCGTCGCGCTCGAGGCGCTCCTTCGCAGGGTCGAGCGCGCCTGAGCGCAGGCGTGGATCGACCCGCACGTGACGCGCCGCCGATGCAGTCGCCCATGACCGCGGAGGTCATGGCCTGCGGCCCGCGAAGCGAGCATGCCACACGGAGACCGCGTCGGAGGAGGAGCCATGGAGCGTGAGGACCTGGAGAGCGAACGGGCGAGGTGGAACAGCGCGAGGTTCGCGGCTGGCTCCGATCGTGGGCACTACGAGAGCTGGTTCGTGCGCGCGAACCACCCGAGCCGCGACCGCGCGTTCTGGATCCGCTACACGATCTTCTCGCCCAGAGGGCGACCCGAGGACGCGGTCGGAGAGCTCTGGGCCGTCTACTTCGACGGCGAGGCGGGGCGGATCGACGCCGTCAAGGAGGAACTGCCGATCGCGGCGTGCCGCTTCTCGACGCGCAACCTCGAGGCGCACGTCGGTGCCGCGCGTCTCGATGCGCGCTCGCTCGAGGGCAGCGCGCGACGCGGCGCGGAAGCGATCGCGTGGTCGCTCGAGTACGCGTCCGAGGCCCCGCCGCTGCTGCTCCTTCCGGAGCACCTCTACGGGGGCTCGTTTCCCAGGGCCAAGGCGCTCGTGCCGGCGCCGTTCGCGCGCTTCGACGGCCACCTCGCGGTGGGCTCCGAGCGCATCGCGGTCGAGGGATGGGTCGGCTCGCAGAACCACAACTGGGGCAGCGAGCACACGTTTCGCTACGCGTGGGGTCAGGTCGCGGGCTTCGACGACGCGCCCGACGCGTTCCTCGAGGTCTCCACGGCGCGCGTGAGGGTCGCATCGTTCCTCGGTAGGCCCGTGCTCACTCCAGCGATGACGGTGCTCGTGTTGCGACTCGACGGCGAGGAGCTCCGGTTCTCCGGGATCCCACGCGCGCTCCGGGCGCGCGGTCGGTTCGCTCCGTTCGAGTGGTCGTTCGAGACGGGCGACCGGCGCGCACGCCTCGAAGGCCGTCTCTCGGCACCCGCGTCAGCCTTCGTGGCGCTCCCGTACGACGACCCGCCGGGCGGCACGAAGACCTGCTTGAACTCGAAGACCGCGCGCTGCGATCTGCGCGTCGAGCGCGCAGGCTGGCCGGTTCGGACACTCTCGACACGCTCACGCGCCGCCTTCGAGATCCTCTCGGACGAGCCCGCACCGGCGACCGTGACGCGATCCGCCCGTGCAGGGTTGGTCTGAGAGCACGTGGCACTCGGATGGATCGACCTGAGTGAGACCTCGACGCCCGCGATGGACGGAACGAGACGGTGGCCCTAGGCTGCCCGCATGCATGGATGGCTTCGTACGTGTTCGTGGATGTTCGTGGTGGGAGTGGCTGGTGTGGGCGGGCTTGGATGCACGCGCGAAGGCGCACAACTTCCGGACGCGGCCACGGACACGAACGCCTACGACGCGCGCTTCGAGTACCCCGACACGGCCGTGTTCGACCGAGATGGCGGCCTGCGGGACACCGGGCCTTCCTCGGGGTTGGCCTGTGAGAGCTGCGCCACGAACGAAGATTGTCAGGGCGGCGGCTATTGCGTTCGGCTGGGCGGCGCGGAGCAGCGTGTCTGCCTCACCACGTGCGACCGCGACATTCCCGATTGCCCGCGCAGCTTCGAGTGCGTCGAGAACGTGCTGTCGGGCTCACCGGACCCTCTCTGCACGCCCGTGGGCACCCGGTGCTGCGTCGATGCCGATGGCGACGACCGCGGGGTAGGCGTGGGTTGCCGTGGCCCGGACTGCAACGACAGCGACGCCGAGGCGTTCTTCGACGCGCCCGAGCGCTGCAACGAGCAAGACGACGACTGCGACGGCTCGGTGGACGAGGGCAACCCCGAGGGTGGGCTCACCTGCTTCACCGGAATGACGGGCGCCTGCTCGGCGGGTGCGACGGTCTGCGAGGCAGGCTCGCTCGTCTGTCGGGCCGCCGCCTCGTCGATCCCGGAAGTGTGCAATGGGGTCGATGACGACTGCGACGCCAACGTGGACGAGGACGACGCTGGCCGCGCGCTGACGCGCCCGTGCTACGAGGGGCCCGTGGGGACCGAAGGCGTGGGCGCCTGTGGGGCCGGCGTGCAGACGTGCGCCGGCGGCGAGTACCGCACGTGCATCGGACAGGTCACGCCGCTGGTCGAAGACTGCGATGGGGTCGACGACGACTGCGACGGTGACGTCGACGACGGCAACCCTGGTGGCGGCTTCGGGTGCATCGCGAGCTCGCCGGGCGTCTGCGCCGAGGGCACGACCCAGTGCCGCACCGGCCGGCTCTCGTGTGTCTCGAGGGTCGCGCCCGGCACGAGCCCCGAGATCTGCGACGACCTCGACAACGACTGCGATGGGATGGTCAACGAAGGCTTCCCAGGCCTCGGCACCGCGTGCGTCGTGGGCCGGGGCGCATGCCGTCGCGGCGGCGTCACGGTGTGCAACGGCGCCGACCGAACGGCCCCGCCCGTCTGCGATGTCGCGCCGGGCATGGCGAGCACGGAGACCTGCAATTTCGTCGACGATGACTGCGACGGGAGCACGGACGAGGGCTTCGCGGACGGGGGCGGTCGCTACACGCTCGTCACGGCATGCGGGGCATGCGGCAACGATTGCAACCTGGGATGGCCCGGGGGCCCTGCGAGCTACCACGTCGTGCCGACGTGCACCTCGAGCGGTTCGGCCTCGAGCTGCGGCTACACCTGCGAGGCAGGTTGGGGCGACGCGGACAGGATCCGGGAGAACGGCTGCGAGTTCTTTCCGGAGACCGACACCATCTATGTCGCGACGCCCGCCAACGGAGGGGTCGACAGCGCGACGTGCGGCGCCTGGGACGCGCCCTGCGCGTCGATCAACGGCGGCCTCGCCCGCGCCATCGGCTCGGGCCGACCCCGCGTCCGGGTCTCGGAAGGCCTCTACGTCGAGAACGTCGCGATGCAGAACGGCATCTCGCTCCTCGGAGGCCACAGCGCCGTGAACTGGGTCCGCAACCCGCTCATCTACGCAACGATCCTCCGAGGCGCGAACAGCGCCGTCGGCGCCGGCGGCGCCAACGACCGCATCGTGGTCTCGGCGGTCGGCATCACCTCGACGACGGAGCTCAGCGGCTTCTCGTTCGAGGCCCTGCCCGGCCTGGCCGGGGGCAACTCGATCGGGATCTACGTTCGCGACTCGACCAACGCGCTGACCATCCAAGACAACATCGTGACCGCCGGCTCCGGAGGCAACGGCGGCGATGGCGCGAGCGGAAGCCCTGGAACTGCGGGCGGAGCCGGCGGCAACGGGGTCGACGCGGTCCGGCTCGGCTGTGGGTCGGGCACGCGGTCGGGAGGCGCGGCCGGCACGTCGTTCTGCGCAAGTTCGTCGGTGGGCGGTGGCGCAGGCGGCAACGCGACGGCGCCCGTGCCCTTCGTACTGTCGGGCCCCGGCTCGCCGGGCTCGGGCGCCTTGCCGGGCAGCGGTGGACGGGCGGGCTCCCATGTTCAGGGGCAGTCGAGCGGCGGCGGGTCGACCTGCCTCGTGAGCCCCGGAAGCTCGACCGACGCCCTGCCAGGCACATCAGGCTTTCGCGGCAACGACGGCGCTGGAGGCCTCGGCGGCGCGGCCGGGGGGCTCGTCTCATCGGGTCAGTGGCGCGCAGCAAGCGGAGCGCCGGGCGCAGCGGCGACGGCTGGGAGCGGCGGGGGCGGCGGGGGCTCCCCGGGAGGTGTCAACG
>JBKDQC010000191.1:0-15989 GCA_046342295.1 Deltaproteobacteria bacterium
CCTTGCCGCCGTGCTTGTCGTAGAAGGCCTTGGCTTGGAGGAGGCTGTCGGGGTTGCGAAGCTTCCAGCCCACCCAGCGGACCCAGTACGCCATCGCCGACATCGCCTCCCGCTTCGGTGGGTCGGACGGCTTGAAGATGAGCGGCCCGGTCTTCTGGCCGATCACGTAGGAGGTCGCGTCCCCGAGGATCGCGCACGGGATCAGCAACGCGTTGAGCAGCAGCAGGTCCAGCGCGCCGTCGCGCGCATAGAGGCCAGCCACCACCAGCAGCGAGTCGCCCGGCAAGAACGCGACGAGGGCACCGGTCTCGAGGAAGACGATGAGACACAGGGCCGGGTACCCGCCCCACTCGATGATGGGGCCGGGATCGCGAAGAAGACCGAGGAGATAGCTGACCGTTTCCACGAGGCGCGGGTAGCACGTCGGCCAGCGTCATCAAGGCAGCGCGCGCGGGCTCCGCACGTTGCGTGGAATGCGACGCGTTGGTAGAGCGGCGCGCCATGCCGAACACGAACTCGCCGGGCGAAGCGTCCGGCGCCGGTGGTCCGCGGAACAGTTCCTCGCTCGGCGAGGCTCCACCACCTCCTGGGACGGGCGGTCGCAGCAAGAGTGACCCTCCGCTCCCCGACAGCCACCGGACAGACGCCACCGACCCGGCCTCCTCGAGGAAGAAGGCCGACATCTCCAAGGCGGACACATCGTCTCTGAGCGTCTCGCACCACGGACATCACCACATGCACGGTAGCGTGTGGAAGCTCGGCGTCGCCGCGCTCGGCGTGGTGTTCGGCGACATTGGCACGTCCCCGTTGTACGCACTCAGGGAGTGCTTCTCGCCCGCATCGCACATCGCGGTCAGCGAAGCGAACGTCCTCGGCCTGCTGTCTCTCTTCTTCTGGTCGATGACACTCGTCGTCACCATCAAGTACGTCGTCTTCATCACGCGCGCCGACAACGACGGCGAGGGGGGGATCCTTGCGTTGCTCGCCCTGGTCATCCCCAAGCGGGGCGCTGCCAAGATGGGCGCCCTGGTGCTCGCCGGGCTCTTCGGGGCTGCGCTGCTCTACGCGGATGGAATGCTCACGCCAGCGATCTCCGTCTTGTCTGCGGTGGAGGGGCTCGAAGGCATCGAGGCGTTGCACGGCCACCTCGATCGCTCCGTGATTCTCGCGATCAGTTGCGCGATCCTGATCGGACTGTTCCTGGTGCAGTCCCGCGGGACGGCCAGCGTGGGGGCAGCGTTTGGTCCCGTCATGACGGTCTGGTTCGTGACGATCGCCCTTCTCGGGGTTGTTCAGATCGCGCAGCGCCCGGGGATCTTGTGGGCGGTCCTACCCACCCATGCTGCTCAGTTCTTCTGGGCGAACCACTGGTCCGGCTTCTTCGTGCTCGGAAGCGTCGTCCTGTGCATCACGGGCGGCGAGGCGCTCTACGCGGACATGGGGCATTTCGGTCGGCGCCCCATCTCCTTCGCGTGGGCGGCCGTCTTCCCCGCGCTCCTGCTGAATTACTTCGGGCAGGGCGCACTGCTGCTCGAGGATCCGGAGTTGCACGAAGACTCGTTCTTCGCGCTGACAGGCTCGGGGGGCGCGCTTCGGGTGTTCGTCGTCGTTCTTGCGACGATGGCGACCGTCATCGCCTCCCAGGCGCTCATCAGCGGCGCGTTCTCGCTGACGCGGCAGGCCATCCAGCTCGGGTACCTTCCGCGTCTCGAGATTCGCCACACCTCGAGCGAGGCGGAGGGGCAGATCTACGTGCCCGAAGTGAACTGGCTGCTGATGTTCGCGTGTCTCGCGCTGGTCTTGACCCTCCAGTCCTCGGGCGCGATGGCCGCAGCCTACGGAATCGCGGTCACCGGAACGATGGCAATCACGACCGTGCTCTTCTTCGTCGTCACGCAGAAGTGGTGGGGGCGAAGTCGAGCCGCCTTGGTCTGCGGGGTCATGCTCGCCGTGGACCTCGCGTTCTTTCTCGCGAACTTCCGGAAGTTGGCGAGCGGTGGGTCGATACCGCTCGTCGTCGCGACTGGCATCCTCGCGATCATGACCACGTGGAAGTTGGGCCGCGAGCGTGTCGCGAAATTTCTGCGAGACCGCTCCGAGCCCCTCGATCAATTCCTCGACGAGGTCGACGCCGCAGACCCCGTACGCGTCAAGGGCACCGCAGTGTTCATGACATCGACCGCGATGGGGACACCGCCCGTCTTGCTGCACCACTTCAAGCACAACCAGGTGCTCCACGAGCAGGTCGTCTTGCTCTCCATCGTGACCGAGGACGTGCCCCACGTGAGCGCGAAGAGCCGCGTGACGGTGGAGAGCCTTCGGGAAGGGTTCTACCGGGTCACGGCGCACTACGGGTTCATGCAGGTGCCGAAGGTCACGGACATCCTCAAAGAGTGTGACAAGCGCGGCCTCAAGACGCGTCCGGACTCGACGAGCTTCTACCTCGGGCGCGAGAAGCTGGTGGTCACGCGGAATCCGGGCATGTCGACGTGGCGCAAGCTGCTCTTCTCGTTCCTCTCGAAGAACGCCCGGCCCGCGACGGACTTCTTCAAGCTCCCACCCGATCGGGTCGTCGAGATGGGCATGCAACTGGAGCTATAACCGGGCTCCCGCGCGCCCCCGGGTGCGCTCGCACCGAGCCGTGAGGACCGCCGAGCCTTGAAGAAGACGGAACTGCGCGGCGCGCGCACCCACAACCTGAAGGACATCGACCTCGACCTCGAGGCCGGGACCTTGATCGGAATCGCCGGACCGAGTGGCGCGGGCAAGAGCTCGCTCGCCTTCTCGACGCTGTACGCGGAGGGGCAGCGCCGCTACGTGGAGAGCTTCTCCGCATACGCGCGCCAATTCCTCGAGCGTCTCGCGCGCCCGCCGGTGACCTCGCTCGAGCCCGTCGCGGCGGGGATCGCCGTCGACCGCCAGGCCCCCGTCCGAACGAGCCGCTCCACGGTCGGAACGATGACGGAGGTCGCCGACTACGCGAAGTCGCTGTGGGCCCGGGCCTCGGTGTTGCACTGCCGCTCGTGCGGGGAGCCCGTGGTGCGGGACTCGGCGGTGTCCTCTGCCCAGAGCGTCCTCGAGAGCGCGCCCGGTGCGCGGGTGACGGTCACGTATCCAGTCCCGGTGCTCGACGCCGAAGCATTCCTCGGGGTGCGCGATGCGCTCCTCGGAGATGGCTTCCGCCGCGTGCGGGTCGGTGGAGAGGTTCGTGACCTCGATGGGGTGCGACCCTCGGACGTGGTGGGAGAGAGCCCCAGCGCCGCGAAGAAGACCAAGGCGGCGACAAAGCGCGGGACCAAGAGAGCCGGTGCAGGCGCGTCCGCCGATCGTCCGCCGCCGGCGGTGCTGGAGGTCGTCGCCGACCGAACCTCCGCGCGGGCCGAGTCGCGCGGACGGCTCGTCGACGCGCTCGAGCAGGCGATGCGCCGCGGGGAGGGCAGGGCGAGCGTCGTCGTCGAGGGCGGCGAGACGCTGCGTTTCTCTCGCGGCCTTCACTGCGCCCGCTGCGACATCGCCTACCGCGACGCGACTCCCGGGCTCTTTTCGTTCAACAGCGCAATCGGCGCCTGCGAGACCTGCCGTGGCTTCGGACGAGTCATCGGGATCGACTGGGACAAGGTCCTGCCGGACCCGTGGCGCAGCCTCGAGGGCGGGGCGATCGCGTGCTGGGGCGGTCCCTCGACGCAGTGGGAGAGGAAGGAGTTGGCGCGGTGGGCCGACAAGGCCGGGGTCCCGCGCAGGACTCCGATCAAGGACTTCAGCCCCGAGCAGCTCGCCTGGCTCAAGGACGGCGACGGCGTCGGTTATCCGCGGGGATGGTGGGGGTTGCGCGGCTGGTTCCAGTGGCTCGAGGGGCGCGCCTACAAGATGCACGTCCGCGTCCTTCTCTCGCGCTTCCGAAGCTACGAGACCTGCCCGAACTGCGCGGGTTCGCGGCTCAAGGCGGAGGCGCTGCTTCATCGGCTCGCGGGCAAAGACGTCGCAGCCTGGCTCTCGATGCCTGCCTCCGAAGCTCGCCGCTTCCTCGACGACGCCGAGCATGAGATCGGGCGTGCTCGCGGCGCCGAGCCTGCGACACAGTTGCTACTTCGGGAGCTGCGTGCTCGCCTCCGCACCCTCGAGTACGTGGGCCTCGGATACCTCTCGCTGTCTCGCTCTTCCCGCACGCTCTCCGGCGGCGAGTCGCAGCGCGTCTCGCTCACGAGCGCGCTCAGCTCGAGCCGCACCGGCGCGATGTTCGTGCTCGACGAGCCGACGGTGGGCCTACACCCGAGCGACGTCGAGAAGCTGGTCGACGTGGTGGGGCGGCTGGCCGAGCGCGACAACATCGCGCTCGTCGTGGAGCACGACGCGTCGCTCTTGCGCGCCACCGATCGCGTGATCGAGCTGGGTCCACGCGCGGGCGAGCACGGTGGCCGCGTCGTCTTCGACGGCCCTCCCTCGGCGCTCGCCCGTGCCGCCACGCCAACGGGCCGCGCGCTCGCCGCCGGCCCTGCGACGTCGGCGCGCCCGAGCCGCGGAGGGCCGGGGCGCATCGAGCTCGACGGCGCGACGGGGCACAACCTCCGCGATGTGTCGGTCGAGATCCCCCTCGCCGCACTCACGTGCGTGACGGGGCCCTCCGGCTCTGGCAAGAGCTCGCTCTTTCTCGAGACGCTCGTGCCCGCCGTGCAGCGGGCGCTGCGCCAGCACGGTGTGGAGCAGCCTCTTCCGCACCGGGCGCTCCGAGGCGTCGAGGCGCTCAGCAGCGTCGTGGAGGTCGACCAGGCGCCGCTCGGCCGCACGTCGCGCGGAAACGCCGCGACCTATCTCGGCGCGTGGGACGTGATTCGCAAGCGCTACGCACGAGAGCCGCTCGCGAAGGAGCGCGACTACGGGCACGCGTGGTTCTCCTTCAACGTCCCGGGTGGTCGTTGCGAGACGTGCGGCGGAGACGGCGCCGAGACCGTCGAGATGCAATTTCTCGCGGACGTCACGTTCAGCTGTCCGGACTGCGGTGGCAAGCGCTTCGTCGGACCGGTGCTCGACGTCAAGCACCGCGGCCTCGACGTGGCGCAACTGCTCGAGACCACGATCGCCGACGCGATCGCGCTCTACGTAGGAGACAAGTCCACGCTCGCGCGACTCTCTCCCGCAGCCGAGGTGGGGCTCGGTTATCTCAAGCTCGGGCAATCTCTCAACACGCTGAGCGGTGGCGAAGCGCAGCGGCTCAAGCTGGCGCTCGCGCTCGCGGATACACCTCGAGGCGCGCTCGTCGTGCTCGATGAACCGACCGCCGGACTGCACGCGGCCGACATCGAGCCGCTGCTCGCGGTGCTCGACCGGCTCGTCGCGCGCGGAGACACCGTGATCGTCGTCGAGCACGACATGCGTGTGGCGGCACGCGCGGATTGGATCATCGACCTCGGGCCGGGTGCCGGAGGTGAAGGCGGTCGCGTGGTCGCGCTCGGCACGCCGGAGCAGGTCGCGCTCAGCGCGTCACGCACGGCGCCCTTCCTCGCGCGAGAGCTCGGGCTCGCGGGCGACGAGCCGGTGCGGCGGCCCGCGCGTGTCGCACGGCGCAAGCGGGACGCGAGCCCGGGCTCGATCGGCATCGAGCACGCGCGCGAGCACAACCTCAAGGACGTGAGCGTCGAGATCCCGCGCGAAAAGCTCGTGACTGTCACGGGACCTTCGGGCTCGGGCAAGTCCACGCTCACCTTCGACGTGCTCTTCGCGGAGGGCCAGCGGCGTTATCTCGAGACGCTCTCGCCGTACGCGCGTCAGTACCTTCCGCAGCTTCCGCGTCCTGATGTCGATCGGGTCACGGGTGTTCCACCGACGGTTGCCCTCGAGCAGCGCGTGACGCGGGGCGGTGCGACCTCGACGGTGGCGACCGTCACCGAGGTCGCGCACTACCTCCGCCTGCGGTGGGCGAGGGCCGGGCTGCTTCATTGCCCGAAGTGCGACGTGCCGATCGCCGCGCGCGCCCCGGCGCTTCTCACGGAAGACGCGCTCCGCCGTTTCGGCCTTCGGCGCGAGATCACCGTGCTCGCGCCGGTCGTGCGTGGCCGCAAGGGTCACTACCGAGAGCAGCTCGAAGGCTGGCGCAAGCACGGCTTCGCCGAGGCGCGGATTGACGGGGCGCTGCGGTCGATCGATGCGGGCATGTCCCTCGCGCGCTTCGTCGAGCACGAGATCGACCTGGTCGTCGACCGCGTCCGGGGTGATGCGGCGAGGCTCGAAGCGGCGCTACGCAAGGCTGCTGAGCTCTCGGACGACGGATCGTTGCGTCTGCTCTGCGAGCGTGCGGGAGGCCAAGGCCTCGAGGAGGGGCTCTACTCCACGCGGCGCGCCTGCCCGAACTGCGGCACCGGCTTCCCGGAGCTCGACCCTCGCTTCTTCTCGTTCAACACGAAGCAAGGGCAGTGCGACGCGTGCGAGGGGCGCGGTGCCGTCGTCGAGACGGTCGGGCGAGGCAAGGGCGCGCTCGAGATCACGCGCACCTGTGCGGGGTGCGCGGGGACACGGCTCTCGCCGCTCGCGCGCGCCGTGCGCCTCGACGAGCGCCGGATCACCGACGTGCTGGGGCTTCCCGTGAGTGCTGCGCGCCGAGAGATCGAGGCGATGAAGGTGAGCGGGCGAGAGGCACAGATCGCAGAGGCCCCGCTCGGCGAGTGCGCGCGCAGGCTGGCGTTCCTCGAAGAGGTGGGCCTCGGCTATCTCGGCCTGGATCGTCCGGCCGACACACTCTCCGGCGGCGAGACCCAGCGCGTGCGCCTGGCCGCGCAGCTCGGCTCGGGCCTGACGGGACTGCTCTACGTGCTCGACGAGCCGACGATCGGCCTCCACGCCCGCGACACGCACAAGCTCGTCGGCGCGCTGCGGTCGCTCGTCGACAAGGGCAACAGCGTCCTCGTGGTCGAGCACGACTCGGAGGTGATCCGCGCGTCGGATCACGTGATCGACGTGGGCCCGCAGGGTGGCAAGCGCGGTGGCCGCGTGCTCGCGGAGGGGCCGCCGGAGGTGCTGGCGAAGGTCGCAGAGTCGCCGACGGGGCGCTCGCTGGCGCGACCTCCGCTCGTGCCCGCCTCGCGCCGCGCGTGCGGGAAGATCCCGAGCCTCGTCCTCCGCGGCGCACGAGGCCACAACCTCGACAGCGTGGACATGACCGTCCCTCTGGGTCGCCTCGTCGCGGTCACTGGCGTGAGCGGTTCAGGCAAGAGCACGCTCGTGAGGCGCGTGCTCTTGCCCGCGGTCCGCCGCGCCATCGGCCTCACCGAGGGCGAAGCGCCGCCGCTTCCGTTCGGTTCGCTCGAGGGCGCGCACCATCTTCAGCGAGCGGTGCTCGTCGACCAGAGCCCGATCGGCCGCACGCCGCGATCGGTCCCCGCGACCTACGTCGGCGTGTGGGACGAGATCCGCAAGCTCCTGGCGCAGACACCCGAAGCGCGCGCACGCGGCTACGACGCTGGCCGATTCTCGTTCAATGTCGCGCACGGCGGACGCTGTCCGACCTGCGAAGGCAATGGCCAGATCACGATCGAGATGGCCTTCCTGCCCGACCTCTACGTGCCCTGTGAGACCTGCCGCGGCATGCGATTCTCGGAGGAGAGCCTCGCGCCCAAGCTCCACGGCGCCTCGGCGGGTGAGCTCCTCCGCATGGAGATCGAGGACGCGGCCAAGGTCCTCGCCGCGGTGCCGCGCGTGGCTGCTCCGCTCACGCTGCTCGACGAGCTCGGCGTGGGCTACCTCGAGCTCGGGCAGCCCTCGAACACGCTGAGCGGGGGTGAGGCCCAGCGTGTGAAGCTTGTCGCCGAGCTGGCGACGGGCGCGAAGGGCCGCACGCCGAACGTGCTCGACGAGCCCACGACCGCCCTGCACCGAGAGGACGTCGCGCGGCTCGTCCGCGTGCTCGAGCGCTTCGTCGAGCGAGGCGACACGGTCGTCGTGATCGAGCACCAGCTCGACGTCGTCCTCGCGTCCGATTGGGTCATCGATCTCGGACCCGAGGGTGGCGAGCAGGGTGGTCGGATCGTCGCCTGCGGTACGCCCGAGGACATCGCGGCGTGCGAGGCGAGCCACACGGGTCGAGCGCTTCGTGAGGAATTGCGCCGCGCGGGGACCGAGCTGCGCGGGAAAAAGCGGGGGAAGGGGGGGCGATGATCGACGTTCACTACTGGCCGAACGGCTGGAAGGTCACCATGGCGCTCGGAGAGCTCGCGCTCCCGTACCGGATCGTACCGGTGGACATCGGACGCGGCGCTCAGCACGCACCCGAATTCATGCGCCTCAGCCCCAACCGACGCATGCCCGCCATCGTCGATCACGACGGCATCGGGGGCGGCACGATCGAGCTCTTCGAGAGCGCGGCGATCCTTCAGTACCTCGCCGAAAAGGCCGGCAAGTTGCTGCCAGCGCGCGGTCCGCGGCGCTACGAGGTCCTCGCATGGGTCGCTTGGCAGGTCGCGGGCCTCGGCCCGATGGCGGGTCAGCTCCACCACTTCGAGAACTACGCGCCGACGCGGGTCGACTGTGCGATCGACCGCTACGCCAAAGAGGTCAACCGCCTCTACGGGGTCCTCGACACGCGCCTCGAAGGACGCGAGTTCCTCTGTGACGAGCTCTCGATCGCGGACCTCGCGTCGTATCCGCGGATTCTGCCCGAGGCGCACGGACAGAATCTCGCCGAGTTCCCGAACCTCGCACGGTGGTACGCGGCGCTACGCGCGCGACCTGCGATCGCGCGCGGTCGCAAGGTCGGCGCCGAGCTCGCGCGACCGATGGATGACGAAGCGAGGCGGATCCTCTTCGGTCAGACGGCCCGAGGAGCCCGCGCCGCGAGCGCGGAGCGTCGCGCCGAGGACGACTGATCGCGGTCCCGAGCGCTGATCAGCCCGAGCGGGCGGCGATCGCCTCGAGGGCGTCGCGCTTGGCCCGCGCCGACCGCGCGAGCGAGAGCTGGGAGCGAGCGCGCGTGAGGTTGTGGGCGCGCCGGCTCGGGTAGCGGTCGCGGTTCCAGCCGAAGTAGCGGTCCTCGAACGCATCCGCGCAGAAGCGCGCAGCGAGCTCGGTCGCGATCGTTTCGAGGCCACGGGCGAATACCGTGCGCTCACTCGGCGCGAGGACCCCGCCTGCCTCCGTCAAGTAGCCCTCGACCGCAGCCGCGAACAGGGCTTCGTCCACTTCGCCGCGGGTGTCGTCCTCGCCGCGAGGGTTCGTCCAGCTCCGCAGCGCGTCGCCCAGCTCGGTGGCGACGGTTCCATGTGCCAGGGTGTCCAGGTCGATCAAGCAGACGGCTTCATCACGATCGTGCTCGAACAGCACGTTCGAAGCCTTGAGGTCGCCGTGCACGATCCTCAGCGGGAGATCCTCCAGCGGTGGAAGTTCGCGTGCGTGCGCGAGCAACTCGGCGGCGAGCGCGCGCGTCTCCGCGAGTTGGTCTCCGTGCGAGGTCGCGCTGAGGCGCGCGAGCTTGGTGAGGTGCGCCTGCGTGTCGTGCACCCCGGACCTCGTGAACGCGAAGGTGTGGGCGAGGCCGTGCGTCGCGCGCGTGAAGCGGCCCGCCATCGCGCCCGCCGCGCGTGCCAGGGAGGGTGAGCGGATCTCGCCGACGCAGCGCCCCTCGATGAACGTGAGCGCGCGCCACGTGCGCTGCTCGTCGTCGAGCACGTGGAGCGCTCCCTGTCTCGTGCGGACGAGGCGCGGCGTCGTGAGACCGCACGACGCGAGGTGGAGAGTCACGGCCTCGATGTCCAGGTTCACCTCGGCACCGAACACAGGGTGCAGTCGCTGGAGCACGAACTGCCGACCGTCGCGCGCCTCGATGCGGTGCGTCTCGTTGATCAGTCCCATGGTGATCGGCACATGCGCGGCGTCCGACCACCCGAAGGCCTCGAGAACACGGGGCGGGACCACGTCTACTCCACGTACTCGACCGCCAGGTCGCTCGAGTCCTCGGCCGCTTCGTCGTCGCCTTGCGGCGCGAGCTCGCGGCGCTGGCCGCGGGGCGGCAGGGGCTCCGCGCGCGGGGCGTGCTTGATCGGGTGGGCCTCGAGCAGCTCGCCGAGCGCGTACAGCAGCGCGTCGAGGCCCTCGCCCGTGGCGGCGGAGAACGGGACCACCGTCTCGATGCCGCGCCGCGCCATGCCCTTCCGGATGACCCCGACTCGCTTCTTGACGTCAGGCAGGTCGACCTTGCTGACGCCGACGATCATCGGGCGCTTCGCCAGCTCGGGGTCGAAGCGCGCAAGCTCCGCGACGAGGACGTCGAAATCGCGCAGCGGGGCGCGATCCGGATCGGGATCGAGCGTCACGATGTGAAGCAGCACGCGACATCGCTCGACGTGCTTGAGAAACCGCGTGCCGAGGCCCGCCCCGTCGGCGGCCCCCTCGATCAGGCCGGGGATGTCGGCCATGACGAACGATCGCTCCTCACCGAGGGCGACGACGCCGAGGTTCGGCACCAGCGTGGTGAAGGGGTAATCGGCGATCTTCGGACGCGCGCGGGAGAGGCGCGAGATGAGGGTGCTCTTGCCGACGTTGGGGTAACCGAGGAGGCCCACGTCCGCGAGGAGCTTCAGCTCCAAGCGAAGTTCACGATGCTCGCCGGGCGTCCCCGTCTCGGCGCGTCTCGGGGCTCGATCTTCAGGCGTCGCAAAGTGAATGTTCCCGCGTCCGCCCCGCCCCCCCGCCGCCGCGACATGCTCTTTGTCCTTGGCATCGAGGTCGGCGATGGGCGCGCCGGTGCCGGCATCGAAGACCTGGGTACCGATGGGGACCCGCACGATCAGGTCGCGGCCAGCCTTTCCGTACTGGTCCTTGCCGCGTCCGTTCTCGCCGCGCTCGGCGAGCAACCTTTTCCTGTAGCGCAGGTCGAGCAGGGTCGAGAGCCGGTCGTCAGCGCGAAAGATCACATCGCCGCCGTCGCCGCCGTCGCCGCCGGCGGGGCCGCCGAGGGGAACGTACTTCTCTCGACGGAACGCCACGGCGCCGTTGCCGCCGTCACCTCCTCGGACATCGATCACGACCTCGTCGACGAAACGCATGGCGGCCGTCCGTACCACGGCAGCCCTCCAGTGCACGCGCGAGGATTCGCGGCGCCGAACGGATTTCGCGGGTAGAACGCGAATCCCGATCGAACTTCCGAACCGACGTACTAGGCTCTCAGCCCTCGATGAGTGAGACCGGACGTCCCACCGCGCTCGGCGTGGCGCGCGCGCGCTTCGTGGAGAGCCTTCCGCGCAAGGCCGCGGAATTGCGGGCCTCCACGGCATTGATCGTCGCTTCGCCCTCGGAGGAGCGACCTCGCGAAGAGCTCCGGAGGCGACTGCATGCGCTGTGGGCGTCGGCCCAGGTGTTTCAGATTGAAGCGCTCTGCGACGCACTGAGGGACGCGATCGGACGCCTCGATCGGGCTCGCGACCCCAAGAGCCCGCTGCGGCAGGAAGACCTCGACGCCCTGGCGGCGCTCGCGGCCACGCTTCCTCTCTTGACCAACAAGACCCCGCCGGGCGCTCCCGCGGTGCCCAGCCTGCGCCCTCCAGCCGACGACGTCCGCGAGGCGTCCCCGATGCGGCTCCGACCGCCACGCGCCTCGGCGCAGGCGACCGAGAGCATCCCGAGCGTTCCTGCGGAGAGCGAACCCGCGTGCATCGTGGCCCTCTTCGCGCCGTCGACGCTCGTCGAAGCCGTGCGCGCCGTGCTCGCCGGCGATCCCGGCAACGAGATCCACACGCCGGATCCCGACGAGGCTCCGCACGCGCTGCTCGCGAGGTGCGGACCGGACGCGATCCTGTGCGCCGATGCCACGGATGCCGCCGCGCTGCGCGAGAGTGCGGTCCGGATCGGAGCGACGCTGCGCGTGCTCGGAGGCGAGCTGCTCGGGGCCTCGCCCTCAGCGGCGCACCGAGAGCGGCTCGGACGGGCTCTCAAGGTGGCGCTGCGGGATCTGCCATCACTCGTGCCTGCGCAGATCGCGGCGCGTCTCGAAGACCTCGAGGGCGCTCTCGCCAGCGACCGCCCCCGGGTGTCGAACCGATTCGATGGGCTGTCCATCGGCGCGTTGCTCGATCGAGTCAAGACGGGACGCCCCAACTCGACCATCCACCTCCGCGATGCCCACGACGCGATCGACGCCGAGATGCGTGACGGGATGCTGTGCGACGTCATCCGAACCGCGCGTGACGGCTGGTTCTCCCGCGGCACACCGGCGCTCATCGCGCTGCTCGGGATGCGGCGTGGGCTCGTATCGGTCGAGCGCGCGACGGGGCCCGTGCGCAGCACGTTGCCAGGCCCGGACACCGCGCTGACGGCAGGGCGCGAGCGGCTCTCTGCCCTCGAACTTGCCACCCGCCCACCCCGGATCGATGGCATCGCGAGCATCGAGATCGACGCGGACGCCGCTCCCTCCGCCAGAAAGGAAAGGGCTGTCGATCCGCGGGTTCTCGACGCTCTGGTTCGAATCGGTGCCATCGCGCCGCTGCTGGAGGGCGGCACTTCGCGCGAGGGGTTGAGCGCGGCGTTGCTCGCGCTGGCGCGAGCAGGCGCGCTGAGGGCGATCCGCGGTCCCGAAGGCGAGGACCGTATCGAGGAGGCGCTCGTGACCGTTCGCGAGAGGCCTCTCGAGAGCGAGCCTGAGATTCGCACGCCCACCCAGGCCCCCCCGGCTCTCCAGGACGTCCGCAGGTTCGACGAAGGCGAGGACGACGAGAGCGCCCTCGACGAGCGCGACGAGTCCGCCTCGGGCGAGCGCGCTGCCCCTGAGCCAGCCACGCAGGAGGCCGCCGAGCCACCCCGCGCGGAATCAGCCCGAGTGAACGGGGCATCCATGATCGGGGCGGATGCCTCCGACCTCGACGACGACGGTGATCTCGTCGCTCCTCGACCCCACTCCGAAGACGACGCCGCGCAGGTTCCGTACACGGGCAACGGACTTCTCTACACGGCGGCGATCGCCGCGCTGTTCTTGGTCGGCTTTGTGGTTTGGGGGGCGATCCGAGACGGCGACGGGGGACACGATTCGACGCCGACGGAGCCGCCCGTGGCCAACTCACCGGCCACGACCGAACCGCGCTCGACACCAGCGCCCTCGATGGACGAGCCGCCCGCGCCCTCGGAGCCCATCGCCTCGGCGGAGCCGCTCGCGCCGGCGCCGCCCGCTGTTCCGGACGCGTTCGGTTCGGTCCGCGCGAACCATTCTGCACCGCCACAGGGTCAAGGATGGCTCGTGTCCGAGGCGGCTTCCGGATGGAGCGTCGAGGGCCGCGAGCTCGCACCGGGGGTACCGATGCCCCTGGCACTCGGCGTCCACGCGGTGACGCTCGGCGTCGGGGAGACCGCACGGGTTCGCTTCGTGCGCGTGTCCTCCGATCGCACACGGGTGCTCCCTGCGCTCTGAGCGCGTTCGGCGAGACACGCCAGAGTCCGTCGACCTCCTCGGACCGCTCGCCTCGTCGCGGCATCTCGCTCAATCGCAGAACACGTTCTCGTAGTAGCGCACGTCGGGGGACCCATCGGGCGCGAAGGTCACGGCCGCGGCGTCGATTCGGAGCTGGGCGCCTCGCCCGTGCTCGGCCCAGTAGGTGAGGGCACCCCGGCGGATCCGCTCGCGCTTGCTCTTGTCGAACGTGAGCGCGGGATCCACCAGCGAGCCGCGCCGGGAACGGACCTCACAGATCACCAACAGGCCACCGCGACGGGCGATGAGGTCGAGCTCCAGGCGCCCGACCCGTGCATTGCGCGCGACGATGCTGTAGCCGCGATCCGTCATCCAGCGTTCGACCGCAGCCTCTGCGATGCGGCCTGTGACCATCTTCGACACGACGCCTCCTCCGCGGACGGAAAGCGAAAGACCCAGGCTTGTCGGCCCAGGTCTCTCGCGGTTTCGTGCAGCTCGGGGGCGAGCTCAGCTACAGATGTTCGACTGGCACGTCTGTCCGACCTCGCAGTCGCTGTTGTCCTCGCAGAAGTTCGTTCGGATGCAATATCCGCCGCGGACGCCGGCGCCCCCCTGGGTCAGAAGGTCGACGCAGTGGAAGCCTTCGTTGCAGGTGCAGAGCGGGAGGTTGGCGTCGCCACCACCTGCGCTGCAGCGACAGCTGCAGAACACGCGTGCGGCCCTGTCGTTCGGCGCCGGCGCGCTCCCTGATTCGAGAGCGTCGAGATCACCGTCAATGACGCAGGTGTCGAGGGTTCCGCAGGTGGGCCTCATGCACGGGGCTGGGCCGCCCGTCAGACGGTCCGGGTGACCCTGCAGGCGGTAGACCAGGCACACGCGCGTCCGGCACTGCACCGAGCTCGTCTCCACGTAGCTCTCGCGACTCGTGAAGCCGCATTCCGGGATCGCCTCGGGCACGCAAGGGTCGCCGACGCCGCTGGCGGCGCAGCCTGACGACATCGCCCCGGCGAGCAACACGCCCGCCAGAAGCCCCCACGTGACCTTCTTCGTCAACGACATCCGCATCTTTGCTCGCTCCAGTGGTTCGCGCCGCGCGGGCAGCCTCGCCTTCGCAGGCGCGTCCGCCTGGTTCTGCCAGCGTCGAAAAACGCCCTGCGAAGCGTCGGCACCGTACGTCGCAGCGAGAAACGGTGTCAAGCCCGATCGGCGCCTCAGAACGCTATTGACAACAGGTTTGAGGCCTTTCTATCCTCGCGCTGCCAAAGACGCTATTTTCCCGTATTTACTGGCTTTTCTCGGTTCGGCGTGCTTTTTCGGCCGGGTCCCCTGCGTGCAGGGGCTCGACGAATCGAGGTAGAGACGAGCTCCCGAGCATGCCATCGATCCCGACCCGAGGTGGGCGGTGCGGATGGCGAAGAAGGACGATCCCATGAAGCGAGCATGGAAGGCTGAACAAGCGACCGGAACGCGTTGGGCGTGGATTCGCGCGGCGTACTTGGCTGCGATGGCCCTGGCCGCGCTGACCTCGACCCCATGGCTCGGCGCAAACACCGTCGCTGCCCAGGACATGACCTTCACCGTCGACGAGACCGGTGGTGGCGCGCCGCCCGCCGAAGGGCCCCCGTCCGAGGCGCTCGCCAACGCGCTCCGCCTCTACCAGCAGGAACGGTACATGGAGGCCTCGGTGCAGTTCCAGCGCGTGGTCGGCGGTGAGACCGACGACGCTCCGGCCAACGTCCAGAAGGCGCAGTTCTTCCTGGGAAAGGCGCTCTACCACCTCCACTTCTACCAGTCCGCGCTGGCGATCTTCGACGAAATCACCCAGGCGGGCCCAGGTCACATCTACTTCGGTCAGACCCTGCAGTGGCTCGCGCAGCTCGCGACTCAGCTGCCCGAGCCAGCGGGCATCATCGAGAAGGTGGGCCGGTACGGCGTCGAACAGCTCGATCAGTTCAACACGTCGGAGAACGCCGAGCTGTACAACCAGCTCCTCTACCTGATGGGGCGATTCAAGTACCAGCAAGGCGAATTCGAGGAGGCGATCCAGCTCTTCCAGCGCGTGTCCCAGAGCTCTTCGTACTTCGTCAACGCCCGCTTCTTCGAGGGCATCGCGCACGTTCGGCTCCGACGAGCCCAGCCCGCGGTCACGGCCTTCCGCGCCATCATCGAGGCGATCGACGGCGGAGCGCGGGGCGTCGACGACACCGCTCGCATGAGGAACCTCGCGTGGCTCTCCCTCGCGCGCGTCTACTACGCGGCCGCGAACCGCACCGACGCTGAGACCGGTGAGCGCGCGGTCGATGGTCGCCTGCTCGGCAACGCGGTCGAAGCTTGGAATCGCGTGGACCAAGCCTCCGAGTACTGGCTCGACGCGCTCTTCGAGGAGTCGTGGGCGTTCTTCATCGCCGACGAGTACGCACGCGCGATGGGCAACATCCACACGCTGTTCTCGCCGTACTTCGATGACGGCTACTACCCCGAAGCGCTGGTGCTGAAGGCGGTCGTGTTCTTCTCGGCCTGTCAGATCGACAATGCGCAGGCGATGATCGATCTCTTCCACGATCGCTACGATCCGGTCGCCGCCGAGCTCAACTCGACGCTCGATCAGTAT
>JBKDQC010000192.1:0-4899 GCA_046342295.1 Deltaproteobacteria bacterium
ATCGATGCGGGTGCCACGGGCTCGAATCGGCGGGAGGGAGGCTCTCGCCGATTCACTCGGCGAGAGGGAGGGGCTGCGGCCAGACCCTCCGGCAAGAAACGTCAGAGCATGAGTCAATCCAAGTGACTCATGCTCTGAGGCGAAGGCGCGTTGCGGGTCCCCGCGGCGTACACAGGCCTCGCCACGATCAAGTCGTCGCTTCACCGCTCGCGCTCGACTTCGAAGACGTGGCGCCAGCACGGGCTACGCTCCCGAGATCGCGGCCGAGGGCGATCGCATCGTGTTGTCGCCGACGCTCGAGGCCGCTTCACGAGCGTCGACGGTCAGGTCGCGACGCTGCAGGAGATGACGGCCCAGGACTACGCCGACAGCGATCCGCTCGATCTCGATCACCTGTCGACGATCGGCGGCGAATAGACGCTTTCATACCCAAGCGGCCATTCAACGGTCAGCCTCGGGCGACGGTGATCGCCGTGAACATCGCGTAGAGCGCGACAGCAACGCCGCCTTCGAGGCGCGAGATGTGGCGCTCGGTCCGGATGAAAGCAGCCGCGAGACCCGTCATCACGACGAGCGCGACGAGGTCGGCGCCGAGCGTGTGAAGAGGCGCACCCAGGGAGCCCGCCAGGCCCGCCGCGCCGAGGCAGACGAACGTGTTGAAGATGTTGGATCCCACGACATTGCCGACCGCCAGGTCCGAGTGCCCACGTCGCGCCGCAATGACGCTCGTGACGAGCTCGGGCAACGAGGTCCCCACCGCGACGATGGTGAGACCGACGAGCCGATCGCTCATCCCAAGGGCGTGCGCCACGGAGACCGCGCCGTCGACGAAGAGGTGACCGCCGACGAGCAGCACGGCGAGGCCGACGGCGGCCGTGAGCGCCGCTCGCAGCGTGCCGACTGGCTTCGGAGCACCGGCTGCGTCAGCCGCCTCTCCGGCCGTCTTTGCGTCCACCTCTGCCGTGGCAATGGAGGCTGCGCTGCGCGCTGCGCGGATCATCCAGCCCGTGTAGCCCGCTGCGACGAAGAGCAGCCCGCACGCCTCCCAGCGGCTCACGACGCTGTCGAGGAGCAGCAGCGGCATGACCGCCGTGCTCACGACGAGCACCGGTAGCTCGCGGCGACGCAACGCTCCGTCCACGCGAGCCGGTCTGATGAGCGCTGCGATGCCAAGGATCAGCCCAATGTTCGCGATGTTCGATCCGATCACGTTTCCGAGGGCGACTTCACCGTGGCCAGCGCTCGCGGCCTGAATGCCGACGATGATCTCGGGCGCCGAGGTTCCGTAGGCGACGACGGTGAGGCCCACGAGGATTTGTCGCACCCGCAGGGCCAGCGCGAGAGCGGACGCGCCACCCACGAACCACTCGGCGCCGAAGTACAGGAGCAGCCCGCCCCCGATGAGCTGGAGCCACTCGTTCAAGCGTGCTCCCGTGCTACCTCGATGCGGCCCGACATCGTCACGCCTCCGTCGAGCTTTCTGCCTCGTCCGCCGTCTGCGCCGCCTTTGCAGCCACCACTGGCGCCAGTAGCAGACGGCCAAGGACGAGCGCGAGCACCGCTGCGCCACCGCTCGCCGCGAGCACACCAAGCTTGGCGGCCGCGAGAAGGCTCGGATCTGTGAAGGCGAGCTGCGCGATGAAGAGAGCCATCGTGAAGCCCACGCCGGCGACGATGCCGAGGACGACGACGTGGCGCAAGGTCATGCCTACGGGCAGTGTGCCGATGCGCAGGCGCAGGGTCAGCCAGCCCGCGAGGAAAATCCCAACGGGCTTGCCGAAGATGAGACCGACGGCGACCGCGGCGAGGACGCTCCATGAGGCGGCATCGAGCGTTCCCCCCGAGACAGTGACACCCGCGTTCGCGAGCGCGAACACCGGCATGATGCCGAAGGCGACCCAGGGGTGGAGCGCCTCGATCAGGCTCTCGGCGGGCGACATCGCTTCGCGGCGCGCGACGTCTACGTGGCGCAGGGTCTCCGCGAACTCGTGAGACGAGAGCGCGCCGGGACTTACCTTCGCGAGGTGCTCGAGCTCGTGGCGGACGCCGGCCATGAAGCCGTCGGGGCCGAGCCACGCGCGAACCGGTGTGACGAGTCCGACGATTACGCCCGCGATCGTCGGATGGATGCCTGCCGCGTAGATTCCCGCCCAAGCGACGATGGAAGGAACGACGTATGCCAGCTTCGTTCGCACGCCGAGGCGCTGCATCGCGAACACGCCGGCGAACCCGAGCGCGGCCACCAGCAGGCCGGAGAGCGCGATACCCGACGAGTAGAACAGCGCGATGACGACGATGGCGCCGAGGTCATCGATGATCGCCAGCGCGAGAAGCAAGACTCGCAGAGCGGCGGGCACACGCTTGCCGAGCAGCGTGAGGATGCCGACCGCGAAGGCGATGTCCGTCGCCATCGGGACGCCCCAGCCTGAGCGGGTCGCCGGAGCCCCTGCGACGACGAGGTAGAGCGCCGCGGGGGCGAGCATGCCCCCCAGCGCAGCAGCGGCGGGAAGCGCAGCCCGTCTCAACTCCGAGAGCTCGCCGTGGTGTATCTC
This sequence comes from Deltaproteobacteria bacterium, assembly GCA_046342295.1. Taxonomy (GTDB): domain Bacteria; phylum Myxococcota_A; class Polyangia; order Polyangiales; family Sandaracinaceae; genus JAFLCL01. The sequence continues at coordinate 2,553 of JBKDQC010000192.1, forward strand.
GCGGCGGATCTCCATCCCGACGACGAAGAAGAAGATCACCATCAGGCCGTCGTTGACGACCCACTCGAGGGACCGCTCGAACGTGAACCCGCCGATGCGGATGCCGAGGGGCGTGTGCCAGAGATGCACGTAGCTCTCAGCCCACGGCGAGTTCGCCCACGCGAGAGCGACAGCCGCCGCGACGAGCAGCAAGATGCCGCTGGCGGCCTCGATGCGGAGGAAGCGCTCGAGCGGCCGGCCGGCCAGGCGCGCGAATCGGAGCAGCGGCTCCCAGGCCTCGGGCGGTGATGACGGAAGGGGGCTCGGCCCCGGTGGCGTGGTCGTCGACATGCTCTATCCCTTCCGGCTGACTCGCCGGCCGGGATGGCGGCCCGACCATCCTCTGTCCTGCGGCGCCGAGCGCCGCACCCTTCGATCGAAAAAGTGCCAGCACGATCGCATGAGTCGGCGACTGGGTCCAGGAAAGCTCGCTACCCAACCAGCGGCTTCAGCATCGCGATCCCCCTGCTCGGCCTCGGCGGGCGTCGCGTCGGCCAGCTCGGGATACTCGGCCGCGGGCGTCGTACAAGCTCTCGGTCTGGACGTTCCACCGCTTCCGCTCGGGAGTGGCCGACTGGACGTCGGCCGCGAGCTTGTGGCGCGCGGCGCTCACCAGGCGGTGGTCGTGCCCTCCGTGAGCCGGATCTCGCTCTGCGGCTCGGCGGTCCCGAAGCGGCTCTCGCCCTGGCTCACCGTCTTCGTCGTCTGGGTATTCTGGCTCGTGGTCCGCATCATCGTCCCCGCGTTCTGCAGGGCGGCTCGTCGCCCGTCGCGAGGGATCTACAGGCCTTGGTTCGCGGCCCTACAGCAAGGCCAAGAACGCCGGTTCTCGATGTCTCTTCGAGCGGTCGGTCGCCACGCGGCAGCGCGATCATCGACAGGCACCGCCAGAAGGCTCGCGAGCACCGCATCGTGGAGGACTTCTACGACCTCGGCCTCGCGCTCGAGGAGCGGCTCGACGACGCGCTGTAGAGAAAGCCGCCGAGCGCGCCCGGCGCGAGGCCATCGCGCAGCTGAGGTCTCTCGCGAAGCGGCGCAAGCTCGGCGCGGTCGAGATCGCGGCCGAGGGCGATCGCATCGTGTTGTCGCTGACGCTCGAGCAGGTGGCGCGGCTCGTCACCTGACGGACGGGCGCCTGGCTGTGGACGGACGTGCTCGTGGTGGCACGAGGATCGTGAAGGCCCCCGCTGGTCGAGCGCAGCGCCGTACGCCAGTCTCTCTGCCACACGGGCCTGCCGCTCCGTGAACGAGCCCGACTCCGCGAAGGTGCCGACGTGTGGACATGCGCCTGGTCTGCCGCGCAGGCGCGATGGGCCGCTCAGCGTACACGCCGGAGCTCGACCTCTCGGCGACGATCCGCGGCGACACGAAGACGGGCAACGTCGTCTGATCCCACGACACGAACGTGAGCGCCGATTGCGGGATGATGGCCACGTGCGAGAGCGTCGAGGCCATGAAGGGCTCGCGCCCGCCCACGACCGGCATGTGACGAACGGGGCGTGACGACGCCGGGCTGACCTCGGCGCCGCGCGATGCGGCATCCTCTGGGCATGGAACTGCTGCGAGGTGTGGTCACGCTGCCGGGCCGGTCGACGGCCGTGCCTGCGACGATCGAGGTGACCGCGACGGAGGTGCGCGCGACCGCGGGCAACGGAGACGTGCTCGTCTGGCCGCTCGCGTCGCTCGAGGTGACGCCGGGTGGCTACGACGGGGACTTCGTGTTCCTGCAATCGCCCGCGCAGGCCGCGACGCTGAGCACGACGGATCTCGCCGTCGTCGAGCGGCTCGCGGCGCTCGGCGGGCCCGAGATGACGGCGCGCCTGGGCTCGGTGCGCAGGTACCGCGGCGCCGCGTCGTTCTGGCGGACCCTCTCGCTCGTCGCGGCGAGCCTCACCGCCCTCGCGCTCGTGGCGCTCGTGCTCGCGACGCCCACGCTGCTCTCGGGGTCGGTGGGCCTCTTGCCGACGTCGCTCGATCGCGAGCTGGGCGACCTCGCGGCGGCCGACGCGGTCGGGGCGGGCGAGGCCGTGGAGGACCCGCGCATCGTCGCGTTCGTCGAGACGATCGTGTCGCGCCTGCGCGAGGGCGGCGTGCCCTCGGAGCACGTGTACCGCGTGAGCGTCGTCGAGAACGACGAGGTGAACGCGTTCGCGTTGCCCGGGGGGCGGATCGTCGTGTGGACGGGCCTCCTCCGCGAGGCCGAGAGCGCGGAGCAGGTGGCCGGCGTGCTCGCCCACGAGCTCGCGCACGTCGAGCGACGCCACGGCCTGCGCAACGTCGCGCACCGCGCGGGGATCGCGCTCGGCCT
>JBKDQC010000193.1:0-10988 GCA_046342295.1 Deltaproteobacteria bacterium
GATCGACGTCGTGCTGCACCTCCATGGCTACGAGGGCTGCGTCGAGGTGCTGGTCCGGCAGGGCCCCGCTCGATGTCGGCCCGGCGCGCGCCTGCAGGACGGCTGGGACCTCCTGGGCGCGCACGCGGCCGCAGGCGTGCCGAGCTGGCTCGTGCGTCCGCAGTTGGCGTTCGACCGCCGCGAGGGATCACCGGGCGCCCTCGCACGCGAGGGCGCCGCGAGACGCCTCCTCGAGACGAGCGTCGCGAGCGTCGCTCACGAGCGTCGCTCCCCGGCGCCTCGCATCCGCAGCGTGACGGTCACCGCGCACTCCGCGGGCTTCGAAGCGGCGATCGCGGTCATCCGCCGAGGCGGTCTGGGCGACCGGCTGCGCAACGTCGTCCTCTTCGACGCCATGTACTCCGGCGTCGGGACGTTCGGAGCCTGGGCCGCAGAGGACCCGCGGCGCGGCCTGGTCGCGTTCCACACCACCTCGGGCACGCCTGCACGGCGGGCGCGCGAGCTCGAGCAGCGCTACCGGGCGCGCCACGGGTCGCGGCTATTCGCCGACGCCTCCGAGGCGGACATCGCCCCAGGGAGGGTCGTCCTCTCTCGCGCGAGGACCGGGCACCGCGGCGTTCCGCACCGGTACCTCGGCCCGGCGCTCGCGCGCCTCTTGGGCCCTGGCGGATCCTGACGAACGCGCACGCTCAGCCGTCGACCTCGCGCACGATCGACAGCGCCGCCTCGGCGCTCGTCGCGCCCTGAAGGCGGGCACGGACCGAGTCGTCGCGGAGCATGCGCCCGATGCGAGCGAGACACTTGAGGTGCTCGCCGGCGGCACGCTCGGGGCCGATGACCGCGAACAGAATGCACACCGGCTGCCCGTCGATCGCCTCGAACTCGACCCCTTGGTGATGAATCGCGAGGGCGCCCACGAAGCGGTCGAGCCCCCCGAGCCGGCCGTGCGGGATGGCCACACCGCTGCCCACACCCGTGCTCTGGAGAGCCTCGCGCGCCTCGAGCACACGGAGCACCTCACCGCTCGACGCGGAAACGCCGGCGTCGGCTGCGCCCTCGCTCAAGAGCTGGGCGAGGGCGGACAGCGCGGCCGCTTTCGTGTCGGCGGTGAAGTCGGCGTCGATCCGGTCGACGTCGAGGATCTCCTGGAGTCGCATCGAACCCGAGGTTCAGAATTCGTTGCCGCCGCCGTACTTGCCGCTCATCTGGGTGACCCCGCCGTTGTGCTTGCGGCGCTCGGTCGCGGCAATGTCGTTCTGGTCGCGCAACTGGCGGTTGATCTTGTCGAAGACGAGGTCGATCGAGGCGTACATGTCTCCAGACTCGTGCGTGCCGCTGTAGCGATGACCATCGCCGCCGACCGCAATCTCGACGCGGTGCAGATGCCTCTCGTGCGAGAAGATCACCTCGGCGTGCAGCGGGCTCCGAACGTACTTCTGGAGGCGCGTCAGCTTCTCCTTCGCGTAGTTCTTGACGGCCTCCGACGACTCGACGTTGCGGAACGTGAACGAGACCTCCATCGCTACCTCCTCACGTGCCCGGCGGCACGACCGCGACGCGCGGCGACGTGACCCGGGCGGCACGCGCCCTCTCGGGCGACGCGCGGAAAACGGTTCAGAAATACTTCTTGCGCTGCGCGGAGCTCAGGATGCCGAGCATCTCGCGGTACTTCGCCACGGTCCTTCGCGCGATGATGATGTCGCCCTGCGCGAGGATCTCGACGATCTTCTGGTCGCTGTGGGGATTGCGGGGGTCCTCCTCTCCGATGATCTTCTTGATGGCCTGCTTGACGCTCTCCGACGCGATGTCTTCTTGAGACTCTCGGCGGATCGCGGAGTTGAAGAAGAACTTGAGCTCGAGCACGCCGCGCGGTGTGGCGACGTACTTGTTGGAGGTGACGCGAGAGATCGTGCTCTCGTGCATGCCGACGGTCTCGGCGACGTCGCGCAGGATCATCGGTTTCAGATGCTCGATGCCGAAGTCGAAGAAGTCCTTCTGCTTGTCGACGATGCACTCCGTCACCCGGACGATCGTCTTGCGGCGCTGGTCGATGGAGCGGATGAGCCACTGCGCCGAGCGCAGCTTCGTCTGGATGTACTCCTTGGCCTTCGGGTCGCCGGCCATCGCGGCGCGGTAGAAGCCGCTGATCTTTAGGCGCGGCATCCCGTCGTCGTTCGCGCTCACGACGTAGCTCTCGCCCACCTTGGACACGTACACATCAGGCACGATGTACCGAGGCTCTTCGCTCACGTAGTCGCGGCCAGGGCGCGGCTCGAGCTCCGCGATCGCCTGCGCGACGTCGTAGATCTCCTCGACCTCGACCTTGAGGTCCCGGGCGACCGCGGCGTAGTTCTTCTTCTCGAGGTTGGGCAGGTGCTTGTCGAGCACCGCGAGCACGAGCGGGTCGAGGCCCTGCACGTCGGCCTGAATCATCAGGCATTCGCGCAGGTCCCGCGAAGCGACGCCGACCGGGTCCATACGCTGGATGATCTTGAGGACCTCCTCGGCGTCCTCCGGATCCATCTCGGCCTCGGCTGCGAGCTTGGGGACGACCTCGTCGATGGGCGTGTCCTCGAGCTTGAGGTAGCCGTTCTCGTCGAGGTTCCCCACCACGAGCGCCGCGAACGCGAGCTCGTTCTCGGTGAGGTCGGACAGACGCACCTGCCACGCGATGTGCTCGGCGAGGTCCTCGCGCTTGCTGAGGGTCGCCTCCACACCAGGCAGGTCCTCGTCCGACATCCGCCCCGACGAGGGCAGCGGCGCCTGCATCGCGTGGTTCTCGAGGTAGCGCTCCCAGTCGATTTCCTCGACCTTCTTCTCCTCGCCTGCGACCGACTTCTCGCTCGCCTTGTCATCGAGCGCGACGGCTTGCTCGATCGAGCGGGCTTCCTGCTGCGCCGGCTGCGCGGCCTCGGCGACGCGCGGGCTCACCTCGCCGATCTCCGCCTGGTCCTCGAGGACCGGGTTCTCCATCAGCTCCTCGCGGACCATGTCCACGAGCTCCAGCCTCGACATCTGCAGCAGCTTGATGGCCTGCTGCAGCTGGGGCGTCATCACGAGCTGCTGGGATTGCCTGAGCTGTTGCTTGATCTCCATCGAATCTCGGGGCGCTCGCTCGGATCGTCTCTGGATGTCCGCTCCACGGCCCACCAGGGCCGTGGTCTTCTCTCAGGCTGGCTTCGGGCAGGCTAGCTTCGGGCTCGGACCGGACTCACACGCGACGATGACGCACCTCAGGTGCCAGCGCGTCTCCGGAGGATACCCTGCGCGCCCGAGCAACGGAACCAAGAACCTGCACAGACCGCGGGCTCCGGTCACGACACGAGCTCCGAGAGCACGTCGCGCAGCGCCCTCAGGGGATCGAACGTACGGGCGCGGAGCGCCGCTTCCTCGCGGAGCGCAGCGGCGGCGCGCGCCTCGAGCTCTCGACCGAGCCCCTCGAGGAGCGCCTCGAGACTCGTCTCGAGCTGCGGACGCAGCACGTCCCTGGGCGAGGCGCGCAGGCCTGCCAGCGCATCGGCCACCGGCGCTTCGGACAGTGTGAGCGTCGGCAGCGCCTCGTCGAAGAAGCGCCTCACGGCGCCCGCTTCGAGCATCCCAGCCTGGTAGCCCGCGAAGTGGGCAAACGGCGCGCTCACCGCGGCCTCCACGCGAGCTCGCACGAGCTCGGCCCATGCGCCCGGAGGGCCCGCGCGAGAACCGGTCGCGGCGAGCACGCGCCCCGCGATCGAGGCCGCAGCGCGGGTCGCGACGCGGTCGCTCAGTTGCTCGAAGCGTGTGACGAGGAGCTCGGTCAAGAAGGCCCGATCCTCCGGGTCGGCGTCGTGGGCCCCGAAGCGACCCGAGCGGGGGCGCACGAAGGAGAGCACCTCGCGCGCGGCCTCGACGACCGCGGCGCTCTGACCGGCGTCCATCTCGTCGAGCGCGCGGTCGAGCTCGCTGCCCAGACGTCCGCTCACTTCACGAAGCGCTCTCGTTGCGGCCCGCGCGTCATCCGCCATGCGGTGATGGAGCGCGACGGCTTCGGGCTCGGTCGCGAGGGCATCGTCGAGGAGGGCGAAGAGTCGACCCGCGCACGCGCGGCGCTTGAGCGGTCGCGCCCGCGCGAAGACGTCGCGCTCGAGGCGCTCGAGGAGCGCGGCGAAGCCGCTCGCGCGGAAGGCCTCGTCGTCGCCAGCCAAGCGGGCCCGGAGCGCTGCCCTCGCCGACAACGGCATGGGCCGACCGCCCAGCTCCGGCATGCTCTCGAGCAAGGACGCGACGACACGCGCGAGCTCCTCGGGCTTGAGGCGGTCGGTCTTGTTCAGCGCAGCGATCACCTCGCGCTTGCTCGCGCGGATCCCGGCGAGGATGCGGCCCTCGGTGGCCTTGCCAGCCTGCCCCGCATCGAAGACCCAGAGCGCCACATCCGCGCGCCTCAGCGCCTCTTGCGCCAGCGCCTCGTGCTCGGGGTTGGGTGCGTTCGAGCCTGGGGTGTCGAGGACCCAGACCCGCTCGAGCAGCTCGGACGGCACGGTGATCTCGACGCGATCCACGATCGCCCCCTCCGCCTCCGCCTCCGCGAGGAGGGCGCGCAGTGCGCCGTGCTCGCCTTCCCGCGTGGTGCCGTCTTTGCGCACGACGCGGACGAGCCGCTCGGCGCCCCCACGAAGCACGTTGAGCGTCGCGGTGGTGGGGAGGATCCCGGTCGGCGCCACGTCGGCGCCGAGGAACGCATTCACGAGCGTGCTCTTTCCCGCGTTGAACTCACCGAGGATCGCGAGGAGAAGGGGCCGATCGAGCTCGTCGCGCAGCGCGAGGGCGCGGCGCTCGCCCTCGGCGAGGCCCCGCTCCCTGGCGAACGACACCACCCCGTCGATCGCCGCCGCGAGGTCGACCTCGCCGTCGGGGCCGCGCCAGAGCGCGCGCAGGGCGTGCCGCCGGAGCTCGGCCGCGAGCTGCGCGTCCCCTCGGTTCGGCGCGGTCGAAGCGTCGCGCTCGAGGCGATCGAGGAGCGCGATCGTCGCGACCGGCGCCCGATCGATCAGCGCGAGGCGCGCTGCCGCGAGCAACGCGCGCGGCTCGGTCAGCGGCTCGACGAGGAGAGCGCGCGCGGCCTCGTGCTGGTCTCGCGAGAGGAGAGACCACGCGCGAAGCGCTCGTGTGCTCGCGAGCCCCGGCACTGCACGATCGGCCGCGTCCGCGACGCGATCGATCGTGCGCCAGCCCTCGCCCCCGGGCGTGAGACGAATGGGCACGAAGCGGGTCGCCCGGATGAACACCTCCGGATCACCGGTCGCCGCCGCGGCCGTGAGAAGCGCGTCGGAGGCCTCGTTCTCGCGGCGCATGCGGAGCGCAGGGTCCGCCGCGGTCGTATCGGCCTCGGAGACGAGGACATCCGCGAGCAGCGAGAGCGCCTGGGCACCGCCGCCTCGCGCCACCGCCATCCGCGCGTGCCCCTCTGCGCGCTCGATCGCGCCGTCGGCGAGGGCCTGCCGCGCGAGGGCGCCGAGGGCAGAGGCCTCCCCGCGCGCCGCTGCCTTCTCGAGCCAGGGAAGGGACGCCGCGCTCTCGCGGAGGCGCGACAACGCGAGCCCGATCTCGAGCGCGGCGCCGTCGTCGACCTTGTCGACCGCGAGCTCCCGTGCAGCCCGGAGCGCAGGCGCGCGCTCCCACGCATCCGCGAGCGCCACGACCAATGACGCGCGGAACGCGACGACGTCCGGCGCAGCGGCCACGGCCTTGCGGAGCTCGCGGGCCGCGCGGTCGGGGCGACCCCGCCGAGACTCGACGCTCGCGCGCAGCGCGCAAGCCTCGGCGAAGGGTCGGCCACCATCGGCCGCGAGGCGTCGCGCCGCCTCGCGCGAGGCGGAGAGCGCAGCGCCGAGCTCACCGGCCTCGAGCGCGAGGCGTGCCGAGGGCACGGCGATCCGAGGGTCATCGGGGGCGACCTTCGGCGCCTCGGCGAGCGCGACCCGCGCGCCGCCGAGGTCGCCCATCTCGAGCACGGCGCGCCCCCAGCCGAGGAGCGCGCGACCGAGCTGAGGGCGCGCGTCGATCACGCGGCGGAACGCCGCCTCGGCCTCCCGTGCGTGTCCCTCGGCGAGCAGCTTCTCGGCGCGCTCGACGGCGCCCCGCACGTCGTCGGGCAAGAGCGCGTCATCGAAGAAGCGGCCGAAGCGATCGAGCAAGCTCATGGGGGTTCCGTGGAACCTGCGCGAGCTCCGGTCGGGCGCGCGCGGTGCGGTGGGCTCACGCCATTCGGTAACGGGATCCGTCGAGAACGAACGTGCGGCCATCGGTCGGCGCGCGCGCGAGCTCTTCTCGGACCGAGGACTTTCGCGGACGGAAACCGTCGGTCAGAGGAAGTGCTTCCACCCAACGGATCAGCTCGGGGCGCTGGTCGGGCTCGAGCACGTCGAAGACCTCGTGGGTCAGCGCGTCGAGGTCGGCCGGGGTCCGACCCGACACCATCGCGGCGAGCGCGGTGCGGCCTCGCCGCTCGATGCCGACCACCGCAGCGGAGCGGATCGCGGGGATGCGCAGGAGCGCGTCCTCGACGGCAGGAGTGAACACGGGCCCGGAGGCGCCCTTCACGAGGTCGCCGATCCGCTCGACGAACCAGAAGTCCCCATCCGCATCCCGCCGCAGGAGATCCCCCGCCACGAACCACGCGTCGCCAGGCTCCATCACACCGCGGAGGACCTTGTGACTCCCGTCGGCATCTCCCTCGTAACCGTCGAACGAGGCCATCGGGTGGGAGGGGTCGATCCGCGCGAGGAGCGCGCCTGGCTCATCCACGCCCGCGAGCATCACCGATCCTCGCTCGTCACGGCGGATCGCGCCTTTGCCGAGGTCCCAGGCGGCAAGCGCGAGGTCGGCGCTGCCTGGCAAGGGCCGGCCCAGCGCGCCGACCTTCTTGCCGCGTGTGTTCGCGAGCACGGCGTTGCCCTCGGTCGACGCGTAGAACTCGAGCACCTTCGCGCGCGGGTAGCGGTCCAGCAGCTTCTGCCAGAGGTCCGCGCGCATGCCCGAGCCGGCGAAGAGACGCACCGGAACGGCCTCGTCGAGCGGGGAGCGCGGCGCATCCACGAGCGGACGCAGGAGCTCGCCGGCGTAGAACACGACACTCGCGCCGTACCGGTGGAGCTCCTGCACGAAGCGCTCGCGCTCGAAGCGCTCGGCCAGGGCCAGGCGCGAGCCGCCGACGAGCGCCCCGCCCACGGCCACCAGCATCCCGGCTGCGTGGTGGAGCGGCAGGCAGCAGTACACCGTGTCGTGCGAGGTGAGCGCGCAGCCAGCCGCCGCGCCGAGCGCCGAGAAGGCCCAGCGGCGGTTGGTGATCCGTGCGGGTCGCGCGTGCTCGCTGGCCCCGGTGGAGGCCCGGCCCGCCGTGAAGATGATCATGGCCAGGTCCGCGGCGCGGGCGTCGTCTGGGCGGAATCCCTCGGGGAGAACGACGGATTCAGGATCGATCGCCTCGAGATCGATCACGCCCTCGGGCAAGTCAGGGCGGTCTCCGGTCCCAGGGGGGCCGCCGCCGAGCGCGAGGACCGGCCCGTCGTGGCCTCGCCGCGCGAGCGCCGCATTCTCCGGGTCGCAGACGAGTTGCCGCATGCCCGAGAGGTGCGCAGCGTCGCGGAGAGAGACGCGCGAGCTCTCGGGGCTCAGGAGCACGGCCACCGCGCCCATCCGATTGAGCGCGGCGACGATCGACAGGTAGCTCGGCCGCGGCTGCATCAGCACGCCGACCTTGTCTCCGGGGCGCACCCCCGCATGGAAGAGGCCCCGGACGATCGCGGTGACGCGGCGGTCGGCGTCTCGGTAGCTGAACGCGCGGCCCTTCCAGAGGAAGAACGTGTTGTCCGGGATCGCCGCGGCCTGCTCGGCGAGCGCGAGGCCGAGACCGACGCGCGTGTCTGGAAGGACGGAGCGCAGCTTCTGAAGGCGGGGAACCTGCCAGCGGAGATTGTCGAGGAGATCGCCGAGCTCCTTGCCATAGTGGCCGACGCGCTTGGTCATCGCGTCGAGCGCGCTCGTGGCGACGTCGTAGAAGAGCTCGACGTTCATGGGCACCGCGTCGAGATCGTCGACGTCCACGTCGTCGAGCCCTCGCGCGGGCGTGTGGTCGTCCTCCTCGAGCGCCGCGGGCAGCGGGCCGTTCGCGTCGAGCCATCGGACCCACTCGATCACGGTGGGCCAGGTGACCCGCACGGCCGTCGAGCCCACGACCAGGCCGAAGTGCCCGGCCCGCACGTCGACCTCGTAGGTCTCCGCGTCGGGGGCGGCTTGCTCGATCGCGCGGACCGACGGCGCGCGTGCGATCTCGTCCTTCGTGCCGACGAAGTACAAGATGGGACAGCGCACGTCCGCGAGCGTCACCGTGCGGCCCTCGATCACGAAGCCGCCCGAGGCCATGCGGTTGCCGACGATGAACTCGTCGACGAACTTGCGGAATGCGGGTCCCGGCCAGGCGACGAAGCCTTCACCCGCGAGGAAGCGGCGGCGGCTCTCACGCTGCTCGAGCTTCTCGCGGTCGTGCAGGCTCGCGACGACGTCCACGACCTGCTGGACCTCCTTCCTCACCGAGAGCCGCTTGAAGCCGGTCGCCGTGAGGAAACCGGGGAGCCCCTCGATCGCCTCGAGCGGTCGCGCGATCGCGCTCCGTGCGAGGTCGATGACGCGCTCGGCCGCGCGCGAGCTCACCGGCAGGTTCTGGCGAATGTCGACGGGGCTGCCGAAGGTGACGAGCGACGCGATGTCCTTCGAGTCACGGAAGGCTGCGACCTGGTAACAGAACATCCCGCCCTGCGAGTAGCCCGCGAGGTGCACGGGCTTGCCGGTCGCGCGCGCGATGTCGTCGATGCAATCGGACACGGCGCGGACGTGGTCGTCGAGCGTGCGCTCCATGCCGCCTGCCTCGCGCTCGGGCGCGCCGAAGTCGGCGAGCCAGACGTCGAGGCCCGCGTCGAGGAGCAGCTGCACCGACGAGAGCTCCGGGCTGATGTCGTAAACCTCCGACGCGACCATGAGGGGTGGCACGAGCAGGACGGGCCGCAGCGACGGATCGAGCCCCTGGGCGCGCCGCGACCCCTCGGCGGCTCCGTAATGCCTCAGACGGTAGGTTCGCTCCTCGCGCGCAACGTCGAAGTGCGCGCGGTAGGGAGCCGAGAGGCGGCCCATCCGCATCAGCTCGGCAGCGTTCTGCGCGCCGCGCCCGAGCCGATCGAGCACCTTGCTGAGCTGTCCACGGCTCAGGCCTCGCCGGCCCCGGCCGCGCCCGCGCCGCCGCTTGGGCGCCGTGGCCGTCGCATCCGCATCTGCCTCGCGCACCTCGGGACGCTCGTCGCTCACGGCGGCACTCTACCGTGCCAGCGGCGGCCGTGCGCGAACTGCGTGGCCCACGCTCGATTCACCCGGGTGCCGACCACGAGCGTGTCGGGCGTGGTCGCCATGTCACGGCCGCAGTTGCGGGAGGGACGCGAGGAAGCCGCCACCGACCCCGAGCGCGACGAGCACGACCGCGAGCACGATGAGCGCGAGCACGAGCCCGAGGCGCGCGGCGCCGAGCGCGATCGCGATCGCCCCGACGACGATCGGTCGCCCCTCGCGCCTGGCGCCATGGACCGAGACGGCACCGAGCACGGTGGCGGCGACCGCGAGGAGCGTCGCGAGGATGTTCCCGACCATCCCCACCACCGGGATGATCGAGCAGCAGCACGCGAGCCAAGACACCGCGCCGAGCCCTACACCCGCCCAGCCGAAGGGGTCCTCGGCGGGGTCACCGATCGCCGACGATCCCGGCGGAGGTGGCGCCGGCGCCGTGGGCGGCGAACCGAACTGTGTGTTGGGATCCTGCACGAGACGACCTCCGAGGGGTCGGATCATCGCACGAGGCGCGCACTGTTCGCGAGAGGACCGAGGCCCTGGCGTTCCTCCGAAGCGGTGAGGTCCGAGCCCTCCTCGGACCTCATCCCCGCGCGGGCCGGACGCGATCTACGGGTCGCCCTTCTCCGCACTTCGTCGGCACCTCATCCCCGCGCGGGTCGGACGCGAGCGCTCTTCTTGGCCGGCGCACGTGCGGGCGCGCGCGCCGCGAGGCGCTCCGCGCGCTCGAGGACGAGGTTCGCCGAGAGCGCCCCCTTGTACACGTAGAGCGAGGCGCCGGTCGTCTCGGGCAACACGGCCTCGCTCACGCGCAGGCGCTCGCTGGCGCAGAACAGGACCGGCTCGGGCAGCCCCCGCTCGGCCAGCTCCACGCGCTTCCAGACCGCGTCGCGGCTCCAGTGCCCGAGCACCTCGACGTGCACGACGCGCCCCGAGCCTCGCTCGGTCAGCGTGAGATCGGGCACCGTGAGGCCGACGCCGGGGATGTCGAGCAGCACCTCCGCGACGCTCGCCTCGAAGCGCTCGCCCTTGGCGCGGAGCTTGGTGAGCAACGCAGCCACCTCGTCGGGGAGCCCGGGCTCGCCAGCCGGGGCACCGTCGCCAGCGTCGAGCAGCGGGCTCGGCGGCTCGAGGACGAAGCGGAGAGGGAGCCTCTCCTTGCCCCATCGGAGCTCGGCCTCGACGCGCTCGGGGGCGCATGCGAGCACGCTCGGCAAGGCCACCGCGAGCGCGAGGCCGTACCGGGTCGTCGATTCGAAGAGCGCCGAGGGGCCGTCGATCGTGAGGACGATTCGCTCAGCCTCCCGCTCGCAGGAAAAGAGCAGGCGGTGGAACTTGAGCTTGCGGAGCAGCGCGCGGAGCGCGAGCGCCGGGGCCGCCTTCAGGGTGACCACCACACGCGTCGCGCGGAGCAGCACGGCCTGGGCTTGCGCGAGATCGTAGCGATCGACGATGCCGCGGGCCCCTCCGGGCACGAGCGTCGCGGCCTGCCCACCCCGGCTCTCGGGCGCGCGTAGCACCTGGGCGCCGCGGAGGTCGGCGTAGATCGACTGCTCGATCGCCTCGACGTACACGCCGCGCTCGGCGGCGATCTCGCCGAGCAGCGCAGCGCGATCGAGCCC
>JBKDQC010000194.1:0-7565 GCA_046342295.1 Deltaproteobacteria bacterium
TGTCGAAGATCGTCGCCACGTACTTCATGCGGTGGCCACAAGGGCACGCGAGGATGTCCACGCCGAGCCCGTGCTTCATGAGCTCGCAGAAGGTCGCGTTCTTGGGGCGATGCCGCTCATCGTCGTCGGGCTGGGGCACCAGAGGCCGACCGTCACCCCGTCTGCGACATGTTGAACGTGTACTTCACGTCTCCGATCTTCGGGTTGCCCAGCATCGCTCCGGCCCTGATCCGCGTCTTGGTCTTCATGCGGTGCAGCGTAGCGTCGCGCGCCGCGGAGCGGTCGCGGCGCTGTGCGTGCGTGGGGCTGTGCGCGCCCACGCGCGGCACGCGCGCGGCGCTCGGCCACTGCGCGAGAGAGCGCGTGATCCGTGCACGGCGCGACACGTGCTCCGGTGGGGCGCATGCGCATCCCCGAGCTGCCTCCGAAGTCCACGCGTTCCCTTCCGCTCGTCGAGACCACCACGCCACGCGTGCGCGTGCGCTCCGGCCTGCGCGCCGGCGGCAAGGTCATCCGGGACGGAGCAATCACCGACGGCGAGTACGCCGACTGGGGCGTCAGCGCCAAGACATGAGTGAGCGAGCCGCGAGACGAAGACCTCGTCGGCGAGATTTGTCAGACTCGCGCGGTGACGCAGCCTCCGAGTGAGCTCGTACCGACGCGAGAACGACTGATCGACGCTGCGCGCCGCGAGTTCGAGGCCCACGGCTACCTCGGCACGAACACCAATCGCATCGCGCGCGCTGGCGGCTTCTCGCCGCAGACCTTCTACCGTCACTTCGCGGACAAGCTGGAGATCTTCCGCGAGGTGTACACGCGCTGGATCTCCGAGAGCTGGCGCCTCATCGGCGACGCGATCGCAGCGGGCGGTACGCGACGCGTGATCGCGACGCGCATCGCGGACGTGGTCGTCGCGCACTACACGCGCGCCGCGCAGCTGAGGGCGAGCGTGCGGATGCTGGCGGCGAGCGATCCGTCGTTCCGCGAGCTCTATCTCGCGGAGGCGCGTCGTCAGCTCGAGATCACGCGAGGGAACCGGCGCACGCGCGGCCAGGAGGTGCTGCCACCCGAAGAGCACCTCGCCGCGCTGCTCGTCGTCGAGCGCTTCGCAGATGCGCTCGCGTTCGACGAGGTCGCGCCGGTCGGGATCGATCCCAGCTCGCTCCGGGCGCTGATGGCGCGCTTCGTCGAGCGCTACCTAGGAGACGAGCCGCTGGTTCCTGAATCGCGATCTTGACTCACAAAAAACGTGTGATATCTCTATTCCGTTGCCTTGGAGGAGACGATGCACGTGCTCGCTCGTGGGAGGTCGGTCCGCGCCCGATGCGGTCTGCTCGCGCTCGCGCTGATGGCGTCGGGCTGCGCCGAGCCCGGCGGGTCGGTCGACTCGGGGACGGGCGACGACGCTCCGCCCGACGGCTCGCTCGCGAGCGCGGAGCGCGGCTGGGTGAGGACCCTGGGCAGCGACGAGTCCGGACCGGGCGACGGGCGCTCCGAGACGACGCGCGGGCTCGACGTGGGGCCCGATGGTCGGGTCGTGATCACGGGCGACGTCTACGGCGACGTGGTGCTCGACGCGGCGCGCACCGCTCCCGCGCTGCAGGGTCGCGTGCTCGATCACGCGGGCGAGGCCGACGCGCTCGTCGCGTGGCTCGATCGCGATGGGACCCTCGATGGCGCGGTGCTCCTCGGAGGCGCGGGCGACGAGATCCCCGTGGACGTCGCGCACGCCGGTGCGGGCGAGGCGCTCGTGCTCGGCGCGCTCACCGGAGAAGCACGGCTCGGCGCGCACACGCTCGTAGGCGGACGTTCCTCGCGCTCGGGCGACGCCGTCCCCGGCACGTGGCTCGCGTCGGTGCGCGACGATGGCGAGGTCCGCTGGGCGGTGTGCGTGATCTGCGGCGACGACGTGATCGCGCTTCCGAGCGAGGTGGCGATCGCGGAGGACGGATCGATCGCGGTGATGGGGTCCTACCTGGCTCGGGGCGATGTCTCCGTCGGCGCCGACGTGCTGCCCGCGACGGGGATCGACGCGACCGCTCCGTTCGCCGGGTTCGTCGCGCGCCTGGGCTCCGACGGCAGCCCGCGCTGGGCGCGCGCGATCACCGCGGAGTCGGTACAGGTGCGGGGCAGCGCGCGCGCCGCGGACGGCGACGTGCTCGTGACCGGCGAGGTGCTGCGCGGCGAGGCGCGCTTCGCGACGGCGGGCGGCGAGGTCCGCATCGCGCGCGGCGGCTTCGCGGCGAGGCTCTCCGGCGACGGCGCGACGTACGAGTGGGCGCTGGGCCTCGCGTCGGAGGGTGGTGGCGCGGTGCGCGGGGTCGCGCCGCTCGGCGAGGACGTGGTGATCGCGGGGACGTTCTCGGGGACGCTCGCGCTCGGCGCGAGCACGCTCTCGAGCGAGAGCCGCTCGGTCGACGTGTTCGTGGCGCGGCTCGACGCGCTCGGCGTGCCTCGATGGGCGCGCGCGCTCGGTGGGCCCGGCGACGAGACGGGCGCCGAGATCGCGATCGACGGCGAGCGCGTGCTCGTGGCGGGCGGGTACGCCGGATGCGCGCGGATCGACGGCTCGAGCGGCGTGCGCTCGCGCGGCGGGCGCGACCTGCTCGTGGTCGAGCTCGACGCGAGCGGTCTCCCCTCGTGGGCTGCGGCGCCGAGCGGAGGTGCCACGGGCGACGAGGACGCGTTCGCGATCGCCGTGAGCGCCGACGGTGACGTGGTCGTCGGTGGGCCCGCGCGCGGGAGCGTCACGTTCGGTGTGAGCCCGGGCGTCGAGGTCGTGACCGAGTCGCGCGCGGGCGGGAACGATCTGCTCGTCGTGCAGCTCGCGCGCGCGGCGCGGGACGCGTCGACGCTCGTCGCGTGCGAGGACGAGCCGCCGCTGCGCACGCCCGACGATGCGTTCGTCGAGGGGCCCTGGGACGCGGAGCCGCGCTACGTCCCGCCGTCGGACGGCCTGCGCCTGCACTACGTCGACGAGGGGCCGCGCGATGCGCCGCCGGTGCTGCTGGTGCATGGAGTGCCGACCTGGAGCTTCGTGTGGCGCGACGTCCTCGACGCGCTCGTCGCGCGCGGGCACCGCGTGATCGCGCCCGACCTGATCGGGTTCGGGCGCTCCGACAAGCCGGTCTCGGCGAGCGCGTACTCGTACGAGGCGCACGTGCGCTGGCTCGGCGAGCTCGTCTCCGCGCTCGACCTGCGGGGCGCGACACTGGTGGTGCACGACTGGGGCGGTCAGGTGGGCATGACGGTGCTCGCCGAGTCCCCCGAACGCTTCGCCGCGCTGGTGCTCCTGGACACGAGCTTCAACGCGGGCGAGGGGCTCGCGAGCTACCCGGCCAGCTACCAGGCTGCGTTCGCGGCGTGGCTGCGCTTCCTTGCCGAGACGCCCGACCACGCGTTCGGCGAGATCGTGGAGCGCGAGACGGAGGTCACCCTCGGCGCCCAGGTGATCGCGGCCTACGACGCGCCGTTCCCGACCCCGGCCCACGAGATCGCCGTTCGCGTGAACGATCGGCTCTGTCCGCTGGAGGCGAGCGCCCCCGGCGTCGAGCGCGCGATCCGCGCACGCGACGCGCTGCGGGACGCGTGGTCGGGCCCGACCGGGATCTTCTTCTCGACGTCGGCGTCCGCGATCCACCCAGGTCAGTACGAGCGCTTCGTCGAGTGGTTCGGCGACGCGCTGGTGCGCAGCGAGCAGGGCATCGAGTCGACGCGCCACTTCCTGCAGGAAGACAGGTCGCTCGACGTCGCCGAGCGCATCGACGAGGTCACGCGCGCGATCGCGCGCTGAGGAGGTCCCGATGACGACGAGCACGTGGCGGTGCGCTCTGGTCTCGATGATGTGCGTGCTGCTCGGCGCGTGCAGCGAGACACCTCCGACGGGATCGATCGACGCGGACGCGTCGACGCCCGGCGCGCGCGAGGACGCGGGCCCGGACGCCGCAGCGCTGGACGAAGGCGAGCCAGATGCAGGCGACGAGCGCGACGCGGGCGACGAGCGCGATGCGAGCGGCGTTCGCGACGGGGGCGGTGGCGCGGAGTGCGGACCGTTCGACTTCGCACCGGTCGACGCCGCGCTGGAGGCGCTGGTGGACGAGGGCGCTGCGCCCGGGATCGCGTTCTCGATCGTGCGGCCCGGGTGCGGTGTGCTGCACGAGGTGGCGGTCGGTACCTTCGACGTCGACACGGTGCAGCCGATCGCGTCGGCCTCGAAGGTGCCCTCGATGACGCTGCTCATGACGCTCGTCGACGAGGGGCTCGTGTCCCTCGATGCGCCGGTGCGCACGTACCTCGGCGACGCGTGGGCCGGGGACAGGGCTGCGATCACGGTGCGTCAGCTGATGTCCCATCGCAGCGGGCTGCCGGGGAACGCGCGCTGCCTCGGCGACGCCGACACGACGCTCGAGGCCTGCGCCGCGTCGATCGCCGCGGCTCCGCTCGCCGCCGAGCCCGGTGACTTCCTCTACGGAGGGAGCAGCTACCAAGTGGCGGGACGCATCGCCGAGGTCGTCACCGGCGAGCGGTGGAACGAGCTCTTCGCGTCGCGCATCGGCATCCCCTGCGGGCTCGAGCGCTTCTCCTACGCAGCCTCGAGCGGGAACCCGCTCGGCAGCGACACCAACCCACGCGTCGCGGGCGGCGCCGCATCCGACGTGCGGGACTACGGCCGACTCTTGCTCCTGCACCTCGAGGGCGGGATGTGCGGAGCGACGCGCGTGCTCTCCGAGGCATCGGTCGCCGAGATGCAGCGCGATCAGACGGTGGGCGCGACGATCGAGGGCTCGCCGTACGACGACGGTCGGAGCTACGGGCTCGGCTGGTGGCTCGAGCCGGCGGACGGGCCCACCGAGGTGTGGAGCGACGCGGGCGCGTTCGGCACCAAGCCGTGGATCGATCCCGGCCGCCGCTATGGCGCGGTCGTGCTCATCCGCCGGAGCACCGCGGTGGGCGAGCGCATCTACGACGCCGTGCGCCCTCTCGTCGAAGCGGCGCTCGCACGCTGAGCGACGACGTCGCTCGTGCGTCAGCGGGCCGGTATCCGAGGAATTCCTGCGAAGAGCACGGTGGCCCATCGATTGCTGCGCGGCGCCCGTTCGCTCTCAGGAGGAAGTACGTGAGCAAGAAGCAGTACCTGTTCGGTGGTGAGTCGAAGTCCGGTCTCCGTGTCGGGTACGACCTGAGCGTCGAGTGAGCACCAGAGACGCGAGCCGCCGCCTCTCTTCCCCGGACGGTGCCAGTGCGCGCCCGCCACGCTTGGCGACACGCCTCCCGCATTTCGCCCAGGGCGCGGACCCACTCGGGCGTGCGTTTCGAGGCCCAGAGCGCCTCGGTCGCGGCCTCGTCGATGGCGCTCTCCGCGGGGTCGAGGACGGGCTCGGTCGTCCAGGTGTCGCCGTGGGTCGAGAGCCCTCCGAAGGGGGTGCCTGGCGCGTGGAGGGCGAGCTCGAGCGCCGCTCCTGCGCGTCCGATTTGACGATGGCCCTTCACCGACCTAAACAGGATCGCCGAAGCGTCGATCCATCGGCGTTGACTTGAGATCCCGCGAGGATCAGGCTGCCGCGATCTCCCTGGAGGACGATCATGGCGCGGTCGAAGACTGGCGAAGCGATCAGCGCGAAGCGGCGCAAGCGCACACCTCGGCGCGCGCTTGTTCGGTTCATCGAACGGGCCGAGAAGAACGGCGACCTCGATGAGTGGCGGCGTGGCCGGGCGGTCCTCGGGTACATCGACGGCAAGCGGGTCGTCGATCTTGCTGAAGCTCTCGATGTGAGCGCCCGATAGCCTGAACGAGTCGGTTTCGGGCGGTTCAGCGGACCCTGGGTCGGAACAAAAGAGCAGAGTCGCGGAGCGTTCTACGAGGGCTTTCCGTTGAACAGACGCCCTATTCTTCCTATCCGCCAGCACCACCGCACCCGCGCCTGCGAGCAGCGCGGGCCCCACCAGCAGCGTTCGCCTCGCCAGGCGCGCGCCGGCTGGTCCAACAGCGTGAAGACGGTCATCGACGCCCATGACGTGGTCCCTCGCGCGAAGCTGGCCTCAGAGGTCGCGACCGAAGATGACGGTCTCGAGCGGCGCCCACGCCGGGGTGTGCCGAACGAGCTCATGGAAGCCGAGGTGGCGGTAGAGCGAGACGTTGCGAGGCTGTTGCGTGCGCAGCACGCAGCGCGCGAAGCCGCGCTCGCGCATCGACGTGAGCGCGCGCTCGAGGGCCGCCCGGCCGAGGCCCCGGCCCCGGGCGTCGGGGTGCGCTCCGAGCAGCCACAGGTACGCGAAGTCGCTCCCAGCGGCGGATCGGGTGTGTCCGTCGAGCTCGTGCTCGAAGCGGTCGAGGCGACGAAACGCGCGCGGTCCGATGGCGAAGGGCAGGGTGATCATGCCTGCCCGCCAGGCGGCCGCGAAGGAGACGCTCATCGAGTCGCGCGGCGTCCACAGCGCGACCCCGAGGCCCTCGTCGACCGCCGACACGCCGCCGACGAGCGCTGCGTGACGAAGAGAGCCGGCAAAGAGCCGATGCAGATCGTGCTCACGCCGCTCGGGGTGCTGAAAGACGAAGGTGAACATCGGGTCGGTGATGAACGCGCGCACGAGGGTCTCGAGCGCTCGCCCATGCGGGCCTTCGGCGTGACGGAGGGCTGGCGACGGCATGAGGAACTCCGGTGGAGCGAGCGGCGCGCGCGGCCCATCCGCGCGGTGGCTCGTCTGCTATGAGAAGTACCGGCTCGGCCCCCCACAGCTTGCCCGCCCCGTTGTCCTTTCGTGCCACGTCCGCGCTGGAGTGCTTGCCGATGAAGCCGAAGTCACAGGTCCCCGCGGTCGCCGCAGGTGCGCTGCTCCGAGGCCTTGCCGCCGTCGGGCTCGACGTCGACCGGGTGCGCGCGCGCTGTGAGCTCTCAGGCGACCTCGACGACCCGGCGCGCATGCTGCCCGACAAGGTCTGGCAGGCGCTCTGGGCGGCGGCGCGCGAGCAGCGGTCGGCCCCCGAGCTCGCGTTCGAGGTGGGCCTGGCGATGCCCTTCGGCGCGTTTGGCATGTTCGACTTCCTCATCGGCAGCGCCGCTACCTGCGGCGCCGCGCTCTCCTCGCTCGTGAAGCACTTCCGACTCGTGGCCTTCGGCTTCGAGCTGTCGCTCGAGGGCCGCGACGAATGCCCTCGCGTCATCGTGATGGACCGGGGCGGAGCCACCCTCGACGATGACGAGCTGACGCTCGGGGTCACCATCGCGAGGTTGCGAATGCTGTGCACGCCTCCACTTCGCGCGACCGCCGTGTCTCTCCGACGGAAGGCCGCGGCGGGCCCCTTCGAAGCGCTCGCCGGCACGCGGGTGGTGACGGGCGCCAGGCACGCGTCGGTCACCTTCGGAGCCCCGGGCGCCGCTGCGAAGATGACGACCGCCGACCCGGCCCTTCAGCGGGCGATGGTGGCGCTGGTCCCGCACGTGGGCCTCGGCGAGGCCGTGAGCGAGATCGAAGCCGCGGTCCGGAGCCGGCTGCGGCTCCGCCTCGCGGACGGAGTCGAGGGCTCGCAGGCGGTGGCCGTGGGCCTCGGCGGGTGCGGGCGGACC
>JBKDQC010000195.1:0-2852 GCA_046342295.1 Deltaproteobacteria bacterium
GGTCGACGGGCGCCTCGCCGCCGGTCACGTGTGCACGGTGCTGGGGGTCTCGGAGTACGAGCCCATCGCCGCGCGCCACCGCGTGCCGGTCGTCGTCACCGGCTTCGAGCCCGTCGATCTCCTCGAGGGCATCGCGCGCACGATCGAGCAGCTCGAGCGCGGTGAGCACCGCGTCGAGATCCAGTACAGCCGCGCCGTCAAGCCCGAGGGCAGCCCCGGCGCGCGCGCGACGATGGAGCGCGTCTTCGAGCCTACCGAGCGCCCGTTTCGCGGCCTCGGGGCCGTGCGCGCGGGCGGGCTCGCGCTGCGTGAGCGCTTCGCGCGCTTCGACGCCGGCCGCCGGCTCCTGCTCGAGGTCTTCTCTGAAGAGCCCGACCCCCGGTGTCGCGCAGGCGAGGTCCTGCGCGGGCTGCTCCGCCCCCTCGACTGCCCCGAGCTCGGAAGAGGCTGCACACCCGAGCATCCGCTCGGCGCCCCCATGGTCTCGGGTGAAGGAGCCTGCGCCGCGTACCACCGGCACCGCGCCCGAAGGGAGCCCGGGCGATGAGCGAGCGCGACGACGACGGGCTCGGGTGCCCCGTCCCGCTCTCGCAGTACGAGCGCGTGGTGCTCGCGCACGGCGGGGGAGGGCGCGTGACACGCGCGCTCGTGCAGTCGCTCTTCCGGCCCGCGCTCGAGTCGCCCGAACTGCTCGAAGACCACGATGGCGCGATCGTGACGCTCGAGGGACCGGTGGCCATCACGACCGACGGCTTCACCGTGCGGCCGCTCTTCTTCCCGGGCGGTGACCTCGGCGCGCTCGCGGTGCACGGGACGGTGAACGATCTCGCGTGTTGCGGAGCTCGCCCCGAGCTCCTCACGGTGAGCTTCCTGCTCGAGGAGGGCTTGTCGCTCGCCACGCTCGCGGCGCTCGTGCGCTCCATGGGAGAGGCCGCGCGCCGTGTCGGTGTGCGGGTGGTCGCCGGCGACACGAAGGTCCTCGAGCGAGGGCGGGGCGATGGGGTCTACGTGTCGGTCACCGGGCTCGGGCGCGTGCGCGTGGCGCTCTCGCCCCGGCGCATCCGGCACGACGACGCGGTGATCGTGAGCGGTCCCGTCGGCGATCACGGCATCGCCGTGCTGTCGGCCCGCGAGGAGGCGGGCTTGCGCACCGACGTGGTGAGCGACCAGGCAGAGATCGCGTCGCTGGTCCACGCGCTCCTCGACGAAGGCATCGCGCTCCGCGTGGCCAGGGATCCCACGCGCGGGGGGCTCGCCACTGCGCTCGTCGAGCTCGCGCAGGCAGCCCGCGTCAGCCTCGTGCTCGAGGAGGCGCGCGTGCCCGTTCGTCCCGGTGTGCGGGACGCGTGCGAGCTGCTCGGCTTCGATCCGCTCTATGTGGCGTGCGAAGGGCGGGCCGTGCTGTTCGTGGCCGAGCCCGACGCGGAGCGTGCGCTCGCGGTCGCGCGGCGTTTTCATCCGGACGCAGCGAGGATCGGCGCGGTCGCACCCGGGCCGCCCGGCCTCGTCGTGGCGCAGAACGCCTTCGGCGCCGAGCGTGTGCTCGACCTGCTCAGCGGCGAGCAGTGGCCACGCATCTGCTGAAGCGAGGCCCGCGTCCGCGTGCGCCGTCAGCCGCTCTGCGGGGGCGAAGTGCCCGCCGCGGCCTGCCGCGTCTCCGCGCTCCACGTGACGCGAATGCCCGGATCGAGCGAGGCCGACACCGAACAGTATTTCTCGACACCGAGCGACACCGCGCGCTCGACCTTGTGCGCATCGAGGGGACGCTCGCCGGCTCGGCCGTGGGCGACGAAGCGCAGGCGAACGTCGGTGTAGGGGGCGGGCGTGGCGTCCTTGCGGTCGCCCTCGGCGTGCACCTCGAGATCGTCGAGTGGCTCGTTCTGTTTGCGCAGGATGTGGACGACATCCATCGACGCGCAGGACGCGATCGCCGTGAGCAAGAGCTCCATCGGCCTCATCCCACGGCCCTCGCCACCGACGTCGGGCGAGCCGTCGACGACCAGCTCTCCTCCCGTGCCCGAGCGCGCGCGGAACGCGGCGGGCCCGACGCGGTGCATCTCCATCGTGAGCGGTGGTCTGGACATGTTTCGTTTCCTTCGATCCGACGCGGTACGCTCGAGCTCAGGAGAAGAGCGTGGAAGACAAGTACCGGTCGCCGCGGTCGCAGAGAATACAGACGACCGTCCCCGTCCGGCCTTCCTCGAAGAGTTGCCGGCAGACGCCGCGGGCTGCCCAGACTGCGCCGGCCGCGCTCACCCCGACGAGCACGCCCTCGCGCCGCCCGAGGCGCCGTGCCTCGCTCTCCGCGTCCTCCTGGGCGACGTCGACGAACGTGTCGACCCAGCGCGCGTCGTAGATCTTCGGGAGGTAGGCCTCGGGCCAGCGCCGAATGCCAGGGATGCACGAGCCCTCGGTCGGTCGACAACCCACGATGGTCACCGTCGATCCCGCCGCAGCGGCGCGGGCCCGGAGCGCGCGGCTCACGCCCATGATCGTCCCCGTCGTGCCCATCGCAGACACGAAATGAGTCACCGCGCCCTTGGTGTCGCGCCAGATCTCGGGACCGGTCGTCTCCTCGTGGGCCCGCCAGTTGTCCGGGTTGCCGAACTGGTCGAGCATGACGAAGCCCTCGCGCTCTACCATCTCGCGCGCCTTGTCGATCGCGGCCTCCATGGAGCCCGCGCTCGGCGTGAGCACGACCTCGGCGCCGTACGCGCGCATGAGCTTCACGCGCTCTGCCGTCGCGGACTCGGGCATGACGAGCGAGATCGGGTAGCCGCGCGCCGTCGCGATCATCGCGAGCGCGATGCCCGTGTTGCCGCTCGTCGGCTCGACCAGGCGTGCCCCCGGGC
>JBKDQC010000196.1:0-1981 GCA_046342295.1 Deltaproteobacteria bacterium
ACACCGCCGAGCGAGTTCGCGCCGTGGTCCTTGCGACGCTGGTTCCGTCCGACTTGGGCGTGGAGATGACGGACCTCGAGGTTCTTGCGACCGCATCGCTGCGGCACGTGCTCGACCGCTACGACGACGTCGCGCCGCGAATGAACAGCCAAGCCTTCCCGGTCACGGAGCCGAAGCTCGCGATGGTCCCGTACCTGCGCCTGGTCGCGCTCGACGCAGGGAGCCGATGGGGCGCCTATCAGTTCCTCCGACAGCTCGCAGGCAAACCGACCGAGGACGCGCCGACGTGGTTGGAGCCGCGGGCCCTCCGACGCGTGATGGACCGTTATCGCGGAAAGCTGAGCGTCGACCAGTTGGCGAAAGACATGGATGTTTCGAAGAACACGGTCACCGCGTGGCGTGACGACGCGGTGCCTACGCGAGAAGGGAACCTCGGGGCGCTGGCTGAGGTCTTGGCGACTTACTCCAAGTCGCCACTCGGCCTCGTCCAGCTCGAGGTGCGCCTCGCAGCGGCGGGCGCGGCCCTGCGTCGCTTCCTCGACGAGCGGCTCGGCTCGTCTCGTCGAGACCGCGAGCGGCGGGAGAGCCTGTTCCGAGCATTCGCGGCGACGGCGCGAATCACACGGACACATCTCGCCGATCAGGCGTCGCTCGGCGCACCGCCCGACGACGTGAGTGCCTTCACACAGTACCTCGTCGCCATGGGTGCCCAAGCTCCTCGTGCGGAGGTGCTCTGCCGCGTTCTCGCCTCACACGCGATGGCTGCGTTCAAGAAGGACGTCGCCCTCGACTTCGCCTCGCTGCCTCGCGACTGGTTCGATCGGCTTGCGGGCTGGGCTCGCGCGATCGGGCCCATCGACTTCCAGGTGCAGCGCGCCCGCGCCACGGAGCCCGCGCTGGCCGGCTTGACCGACGCACAGCTCCGCGAGCTCGCATTGCTCCCGCTCTTCGACCTGGGTCATTTCGACGAGCCCGTGAACGCCAACCAGGTCCGGGTTCTGCAAGGCCCCCCGCACATCGCGGCCGCCAACCGCATCCAGCAGTCGGTGGAGGCGATGGAGATCGGGGACATCGAGGGGGCGATCGTGCACGCCCGGCGAGCGGTCGAGCTGCAGCCGGCGAGCGCGTCCGCGCATCTCGCGCTGATCCATCCGCTGGGGAAGATGGTCGCAGATGGCGCGCTCCACGTGCACGACGAGGCCATCGCCGAGTGCCGCATCGCGCACGAGCTCGACCGGTATCAGCCCGCGCCGCTGAACGAGATCGCGATCATCCTGTCGAACGCGCGGCTCTACGGCGACGCCGAGCGCGCGTACGCGGAGGCGGCGCCTCTCTGCGACTGGTGGGCCCATCATCACTTTGGCCGGGGCCTGAACTACCTCGCGCTCGAGCGCGACGACGACGCGCGACGGTGCTTCGAGCGAACGCTCGTGCTCGCGCCCAATCACACGGAGGCGAAGGCTCGCCTCGCTGCGGTGCTGCATCACCTCGGCGACCACAAGGGGGCGCAGAAGTGGGCGAAGGCTGCGCGGCTCGATGGTCACCCCGATCCGCTCGAGGACATGGAACGACTGCTCGGGCTTCAGGTCCCGCGGCGGCGAACGTGAGCTTTGCGTCCTGCTTCCGCGGGGCGTCGAGAGAAAGCGAGACGACATGAGCAAGGGAAGCAGTGGTGGAGGCAAGGGCGGGGGAGGTGGCGGCGGCGGGAAGGGAGGCGCAGGCGGCGGATCGTAGTCCATACGAACCGTACCCCGGATGGTGACAGGAGCCTCTCCACGGTCGTGATGCACCTCGAGGAAGGCTCTCACTGGGTGGTGCGGGGCGTCAACGAGCGCCGTCCGGCGCCATCTGATCACGGACGTTCCCCCACCCCACCGTCGGCGGGCACACGTCCGCCACCGCTCGTGGAGCGCGCGGGGCCGCGTGTGGCGAGCCCGGCGCTACGCGACCATCCGGTGTTCGGTGATGGGCCGGCCCATGA
>JBKDQC010000197.1:0-6476 GCA_046342295.1 Deltaproteobacteria bacterium
ATCGATGCGGGTGCCACGGGCTCGAATCGGCGGGAGGGAGGCTCTCGCCGATTCACTCGGCGAGAGGGAGGGGCTGCGGCCAGACCCTCCGGCAAGAAACGTCAGAGCATGAGTCAATCCAAGTGACTCATGCTCTGAGGCCTCTGCCGCAGAACCCTGCCCCGACGACCGTGCGTCTCCCTCGATCGGGGCCAGCGCGGCCTCCGCCGCTCGACCCCCGGACTCGGAGGTACCGAATCCGGATCGAACTTCCACGCGGTGGTAGTAGGGTCTGCCGATGCCCGCACCGTTTCGCACCGCGATGGAAGCCGCCCGGGCGGCCCAGACCCTCCAGGGCCCCGAGGACCGTACCTACGCCGCGCTCGCGCACATCCTCGGTGCGGTCGTCGGGCTCGTGACGGCGGGCCTCCTCTTTCCGGTCGCGGCGCCGACGCTCGTGCTCGTGGTTCATGCGCAGCGCAACCCCTTCGTGCTCTTCCACGTCAACCAGGCGGCGTGGTTCCAGGCGCTCGTGTCGGCCGTGCAGCTCGTGCTCGGGGTCGGCTTCTTCGTGATCTACCTGTTCACGTGTGGCCTCGGGGCGATCCTGCTCATCCCGCTCATTCCGGTCTTCCTGATCGGCTGGATGCTCTCGGTGCTCTACCCAGCGTACCTGGCGTACCAGGCCTACAACGGCCAGTGGGCGATGTACCCGTACCTCGGGCCGTGGGTGCTCGATCAGGAGTCGCCGCTCGTCGCCGACTGAACGGCGCGCGGCTCCTCGACGAGCGCGCGGCTGTCGATGAGGACGGCCTCGAGCACGCCGAGCACGAGCGCGTCGGGCACCCCGAGCCGCGCCGCCTCCTCGCAGAGCGCACGCCGCATCGTGTCCTCCCGCGCCCCGTCGAGGCGCGGCAGGTCGTGTGCGACCTTCAGCGCGCGCATCTCCGCCACGATGGCGCGCCGCGCCGCGAGCAGGCCGACGATGGCGCGATCGGTCTCGTCGATGCGACGCCGGAGAACGGCGAGGTGATCCAACGGCGACATCGCCCCGACTTACCACGGTGCGCCGGCGCTCGTGACCTCGTCGTGCGGCCGGGCCGTGGCGGCGCTATCACCGCCCCCGATGAGCACCCGCCGCACTCCCGAGGTCCTTGCGCCTGCGGGCGACCGCGCTGCGCTCGAGGCCGCGATGCGCGCAGGCGCCGATGCGGTGTATTTCGGTCTCTCGCAGTTCAATGCGCGCGCGCGCGCGGCGAACTTCGACGAGGCGGGCCTGTCCGAGGTGCTCGCGGCCCTCCACGCGCGGGGCGTGAAGGGCTACGTGACGCTCAACACACTCGTCTTCGACCACGAGCTCGAGGCGATGGAGCGCGCGATCCGCACCTGTGCGGCCGCGGGCGTCGACGCGATCATCGTTCAGGATCTCGGTGTCCTCGCGATGGCCCACGCGATCGCGCCCGGTCTGCGTGTGCACGCCTCGACGCAGATGACCTGCACCGACGCCGAGAGCGTGCTCTTCGCGCGGGATCACGGCGCCAGACGCGTGGTGCTCGCGCGCGAGCTGGGCCTCGAGGAGATCCGCGCGATCCAGGAGCGCTGCGACGCCGAGGGTGGCGTCGAGCTCGAAGTCTTCGTGCACGGCGCGCTCTGCATCGCGTACTCGGGCCAGTGCCTCACGAGCGAGGCGATCGGCGGCCGCAGCGCGAACCGCGGCGCGTGCGCGCAGGCGTGCCGGCTGCCGTACACGCTGGTCGTGGACGGCGTCGAGCGGCCCGACGGCGAGCGGGCGTACCTGCTCTCGCCCGAGGATCTCGAGGCGAGCGCCCTCGTGCCCGAGCTCGCCGAGATCGGCGTCGCGTCGCTCAAGATCGAGGGACGCCTCAAGGGGCCGGCGTACGTGGGCGCCACGACGCGCCTCTACCGCGAGGCGACCGACTCCCTCGCGTCGGGTCGCTCGGCCTCGCTCGAGGACGTGCGGCGCGAGGCGCTCCAGACCTACTCGCGCGGCTCGGGTGCAGGCTTTCTGCGGGGCGTCGATCACCAGCGCCTCGTGTTGGCGCGCGGCTGTGATCACCGCGGGCTCACGGTCGGGACGCTGCGTGCGGTCACGCTGGAGGGACGCCGCAGCTGGCTCGTGCTCGACGCGATCGAGACGCCGATCGCGCGCGGCGACGGCCTGCTCGTCGAGGGCGGCCTCGCGGGAGAGGGCGAGGTGGGTGGACGCGTGTGGAACGTGGAGCTGCGCGAAGGGCGCGTGTGGCGAGACGTCGAGCGCGCGGAGGCGGGCAGCGAGGTGCGCGTGTGGCTCGGCCCCGACCGCGATCGCGACGCGGAGCGCGCGCGCGTCGGGCACAGCGTGTTCAAGAACGACGATCCGGCGCTCGAGAAGGCGGTGCTCGCGCGGCTCGAGCGAGAGCCACACCGCGAGCCGATCGCGATCACGATCTCGGGCTCGACCGGCGTGCCGTTCGTGCTGCGCGCCGAGAGCCGGAGGGGCCTCGTCGCAGAGGTCGAGGGCGACGCGATCATCGACGTCGCCAAGAAGCTCCCGACCTCGGACGAGGTGATCCGCGACGCGATGTCGCGCCTGGGCGAGACGACGTTCGCGCTCGAATCGCACGTGGGCGCGCTGCCGGAGGATCGCTTCGTCCCTGTCTCCTCGCTCCAGCGAGCGCGCCGCGCCCTCACCGACGCGCTCACGCGCGCCGCGGCCCGATCGATCCCGACGACCTCGATCGATGCGATCTCGCTCGTCGCCGCCGCGTCGCCGCCGCCTCGTGCGCCCGCTCCGGCCGGTCTCTACGTCCTCTGCCGCACGCTCGAGCAGGCGCGCGCGGCGGTCGCCGAAGGAGCCGACGGTGTCTACCTCGACTTCCTCGAGCTCACGGGCACGGGCCAGGCGCTCCGCGCGCTGCGCGCCGCGGGCGCACGCTTCGTGGGCGTCGCGCCGCCACGCATCCGCAAGCCGGGCGAGGAGAGGATCCTCGGCTACCTCGCCTCGCTCGCGCCCGACGCGGTGCTCGTGCGCGGCCTCGGCCACCTCCGCGAGGTCTCGCAGCACCGCCGCCGCGAGGGCGAGAGACAGGAGAAATCGCCATGTTTCGTGGGCGATTTCTCGCTCAACGT
This sequence comes from Deltaproteobacteria bacterium, assembly GCA_046342295.1. Taxonomy (GTDB): domain Bacteria; phylum Myxococcota_A; class Polyangia; order Polyangiales; family Sandaracinaceae; genus JAFLCL01. The sequence goes on from JBKDQC010000197.1 coordinate 3,109, forward strand.
GACCAACCGCGTGAGCGCATCGGTGGTGCTCGGCGAGGGGCTCGATGCCTTCGTGCCCTCGTTCGATCTCGACGCGACGCAGCTGCTCGGTCTGCTCTCCTCGCCCTTCGGGCCGTGGGCCGAGCTCGTGGTGCACCACCCGATGCCGCTCTTTCACATGGAGCACTGCGTGATCGCGGCGCTCCTCTCGAGCGGCAGCGATCACAAGACCTGTGGGCGTCCGTGCGAGAAGCACGTCGTGGCCGTGCGCGATCGCGCTGGCATGGAGCACCCCGTCGAGGCGGACGTGGGCTGCCGCAACACGGTCTTCCACGCACACGCGCAGTCGGCGGCCGCGCAGGTCCCGCGCGCGATCGCCGCCGGGGTGCGACGCTTTCGGCTCGAGCTCGTGCGCGAGCGAGAGGACGACGTGCGCCGCATCGTGGCGGCGTACCGGGCGCTGATCGCGGGCACCTCGAGCCCGAGCGAGCTCTTGCGCGCGGTGCGTGTCGAGGGGCACTACGGCGTCGTTCGTGGCTCGCTTCGTGTGATGGCCTGAGCGACCCATCGCGATAGGCTGCTGCGCGCTCATGCTCTCTCCACCCCACGAGCCCCGCGACGGAGGTAGCCGCGCTTCGCTTCCGGGCGTGGCGTCGGGCGTCGACGTCTACAAGCGGCGCGCGCGGATCGGCGGGATCGCGCTCGCGGTTCGCACGGGTCTCGCGCAGCTGATCATCCTGGGCGGAACCATCGTGCTCGCGCGGCACGTTCGACCCGCGGAGTTCGGGGCCTTCGCGATGGTTCAGTTCGTCCTGACGGTGCTCACCATCTTCGGAGACGTCGGGCTCGGGGGTGCGCTCGTCCAGAAGAAGGAGCCTCCGACGCAGATCGAGCTAACGAGCGTCTTCTACGCGCAGCTGGCCTTGGGTGGCTTGGTGGTCGTCGTCGCTTCGTTCGTTGCGGAGCTTCTCCCGCGCTTCTGGCCCGACTTGCCGCCGGGGACGCCTTGGATCCTGCGCGCCCTCGCGCTCAACTTCGTCTTTCTGTCTGCGCGCACCGTGCCCACGTTGCTCATGGAGCGCGAGCTCCTATTCGTACGCGTGTCGATCCTCGACACGGTCAGCTCCGTGGCCTTCTACCTTGTGGCCGCGGTGCTGGCGCTCGCCGACTTCGGCGTGTGGGCGCTTGTGCTCGGCGTGCTCGCCCAGGGGCTGGGCGGTCTGCTCACCGCCGTTGTCCTCCGTCCCTGGCGCCCGAGCTTCGCATTCGACGCCTCCGTCGTGAGGGGCCTCCTCGGTTTCGGCGTGCCGTACCAGGTTCGGATCGGCCTCGTGCTCCTGACCCGGTCGGTGATCCCGGTTCTCGGTGGCACCATGATGGGCAGCCACGCGGTGGGTATCCTCAACTGGGCGCTCGAGACGGGCTATTTCCCTCTGACCTTCGTCGAGATCCTCGCGCGCGTGAGCTTCCCTCTCTACAGCCGTCTTCAGAGCGACCCCGCCGAGTTCGCCGCGGAGATGGAGCGCTCGCTTCGGGTGGGAACCGCGATCACGCTCTTTCTGTCGGGCATGTTCCTGGGACTCGCGCCGGAGCTCACCGAGATCATCTACTCCGAGCAGTGGCTCGAGGCGGTACCTCTGCTCCGCGGGTACGCGGCGGCCATCGTTGTTGCGATGCTCGTCTTCCTGCTCGCGCCGGCCTTCGACGCGATGGGCAAGCCCCGCGCGGTGATGACCCAGATGGTCTTCGTGGCAGCGTGTGTCTGGGCCTTCGCGCCGCTCGGCGCGCTCTGGGCTCCATCGCTCGGCACGACGAGGATCGAAGGCTTCGTCCTGGGCCACGCCGCGTCGCTGGTGCTCGGCGGGGTCGTCCTCGTCTGGCTCGTTCGCCGCGAGCTTCCGCGGGTGCGCTTCCTCCGCATCTACCTCGTCCCCGCACTCGCAGGCGCGCTGAATGCTGCGCTCGGGCACATCCTGCTCGGGCCGTACATCGAGGGTCCGGTCACGCTGTTCTTCGCAGTCGTCGCGGAGCTCGCGGTGTTCGTGGCGCTGCTCCAGCTCCTCGACCCGACGACGTTCGCCGCACTCCGCGCCACGCTCCCCGGCCACAAGGTCCCGAAGGCCGCCGCGCTCGGGGCCCGCGAGACGGCGCTCTCGAGCACCGGGCAGGACGGCCCGGAGGAACGATGATGAAGCAGGCTCCTCTCCTGGGCATCGCTCTGGCCGTCTACAAGCCGGAGCTCTCTGCGTTCCGCGAACAACTGATGAGCATCCAGGATCAGACGCGGACGTCCTGGGTGTGCATACTCACGCTCGATTCGCCCCTCGCCGAGCTGCGCGCCGCCAGCGCGCTGGCGCCGTTCTTCGAGGATCCGCGTTTCGTCTGGCACGAAAATCCCTCAAGGCTCGGCTTTCGCCGCAACTTCGAGCGCGCGATCGGTCTTGTCGCCGAGAGCGGCGCGCGCTGGGTGGCCTGCTCGGACCAAGATGACGTCTGGTATCCACACAAGCTCGACTCCCTGGTACGTGCCATCGAGGCTGCGCCGCCACTGTCGCTCGTGCACGCGGACATGGATTTGCTCGTCGACGGCGTGCGCGCCGCGCGCTCGGGGTGGGAGACGGAGAATCGAGCCGTCGATCGGGTCGATCCGATGAGCTTGCTCGTGCGCAACGTCGTCACGGGGGCTTCGATGCTCATGGATGTCGAGCTGGCCAAGCGTTTTCCTCGTGTGCCTGACGGGGCGGTCTTTCACGACCACTGGTATGCCCTCGTGGCCAGCTTCTTCGGTGGTGTCCATGCCGTGCACGAGCGGCTCCATGCCTATCGCCAGCACACGGCCAACGTGGTTGGCGTTCGGCCGTATCGCGGGTTCTTCGATGGCAAAGGGATTCGCGAGCTTCTCGAGTCCGAGGACGAAGCGGTGAAGAACTACCGCGCGCGCCGCGCGCTCGCGCAGGCGGTGCGCGACGCGGGGCTGCCGCTGTCGGCCCTTTCCCGGCTGGCGTTCGAACGTCGACGCGATGGTGGTCTCGCGCTCCTGGCGCTCGGTATGCTCGAGTTGTCTCATCCATCCGTCGCTCGCGAGTGCTTCGCGCTTGCGGCGGGAAAAGCCCTGTGGCTCGGTCGGACGTTCCGGGACCGACTCGCCTCGTGAGCCACCGTACTCCATGGTTCTCACACGGACAGGAGGGTCACGGATGATGACGGATACCGGAGGGAGAACCTGCCTCGTGTGCGGGCTCGGCACGAGCCTCACTCCACCACGCGGCCGGTGACTACTACACAGGATCGGCGAGACGCCGATCCATGTGTAGCCCTTTTTCCCGGCAGGTCTGATGCAGACCCGCCCCCCGCCCGGCAGAGCCGGCTCGGGGCCCCCCACCCAACTC
>JBKDQC010000198.1:0-8672 GCA_046342295.1 Deltaproteobacteria bacterium
GAGCGCTCTCGGCACGAGGCGAGGTCACGCTGGGGTTCATGTTCTTCCTTCGGGGACGACGACTCACGATGGGTCTCTTCCTACCCGAATCCTCGACCATTTCGTACGCCCTCGGCTGTCAACCAAGAGCGCGGGAACACCATACACGTGGCACTCGGATGGATCGATGCGGGTGCCACGGGCTCGAATCGGCGGGAGGGAGGCTCTCGCCGATTTACTCGGCGAGAGGGAGGGTCTGCGGCCAGACCCTCCGGCAAGAAACGTCAGAGCATGAGTCAATCCAAGTGACTCATGCTCTGAGCCCGCGCCTCCGGGGTCCAGGTGGTTCCGCTCGTCGGGGAGGCGGCAGACGCCGTGCGCGACGCAGCGCGACGGTTTGCGGAGAGCAGACCATGCGCGAGCAGGCGCGCACGAACGACGTTGCGGCTCACGCCCAGTCGGCGGGCGACCTCGAGTTGGTTGCCCCGCGCAGATCGGAGGACACGCTCGTAGAGCGTGCGCTCGACGAGCGCGTGGAGGTCACCGCCACTCCGCTCGATCAGGCGGTCGAGGGAGGCCACCAGGGACTGCTCCGGGTCGGCGTCGGGGACACGCGCCGGCTCGGGACCGGGGTCGAGGCCGCTCGGACGCGGAGCGAGGACGGGCGCGACCGTGGCCGAGGGCACGGCGCCTTCGAGCAAGAGATCCTGTGCGGCGATCTCGGGCCCCCGGCGCAGCAACGTCGCGAGGTGCACCACGTTCTCGAGCTCGCGGATGTTCCCTGGCCAGTGGTATGCGAGTAGCTTGGCGCGCGCATCCTCCGACAGCGTGAGCTGAGGCAGACCGAGGGACTCTCGGTGCCGCCCGAGGAAGTGCTCCGCGAGCGCGAGGATGTCCGAGGGTCGGCGGCGGAGTGGCGCGATCGACAGCGTCGCCACGGCGATGCGGTAGTACAGGTCTTCTCGGAAGGCCCCCTCGCCCACGGCAGACCGCAGGTCTCGGTGGGTCGCCGCGACGACGCGGACATCGACGGGGACGGGCGCGCGCGCACCGACCCGCAGCACCTCGCGCTCCTTTAGCACGCGGAGGAGCGCGACCTGCGTGGCCGCAGGCAGCTCACCGATCTCGTCTAGGAAGAGGGTTCCGCCCGAAGCACGCTCGAAGAAGCCGGTCCGCGCCGCGATGGCCCCCGTGAAGGCGCCGCGCTCGTGACCGAAGAGCTCGGATTCGACGAGAGAAGGCGTGAGGGCGCCGCAGTTCACGGCAACGAACGGCCCGGAAGCCCGGAAGCTCCGGCTGTGGAGGTGTCTCGCGACGAGCTCCTTGCCGGTGCCGGTCTCGCCGAGGACGAGGATGGTGGCCTCACTCGGACCGAGGCGCTCGACCTGCTCGACGAGAGCACGAGTCGCCGGATCCTCGACCACCATCACGCGGGCGCGCGTCCGGGCCGACGGCTCGAGGTGGACCAACGTCGCCGGAGCTCGGGCGTTCACTGCTGGCGACAGAGCAACTCGCATACCTCGCGCGAGTGGCACCCACGACGCAGCGGAGAAGCGGCGCGAACAGCCTATGGACGTCGGTGGTACCCGCTCCCGCTCTGTCACTCCGCTCCGCACCTCGACACGAAGGATCCGCGCTCATGGCTTTCCCGCTCGGGCGCCCGCCGAGCGCCCCGCACGGGCGCCCAGGCGATCCCACGGCACCCGCGAACCTGCGCGGGGCCGCCGCCGCGAGCCCGAGACGCCGCGAGTCGCCGAGGCGGCCTTCGACGCGCGTCCCGTCGGGGGCCCGGAGGCCGACGCAGAGCTCGCCGTCGCGGGCAAGGCGCTGGACCGCGTCGCGAGGGTGCGGGACGACAGGTCGGCGCAGAGCCACCGGAGCGGCCTCGCCCTCGCCGCGGGTTCTCTACGTGAGCGCGCCGCGTCCTCGGACACGCTCGATCGCGATCTCCGCCGTCCGCTCCGCCTGCACGCGCAGCTCCGGCACGGCGGGGAGGTGACAGCGCACGGCGCGAGTTCACTCGTTGACGAGAAGACGCCTCGCGAGCGATCTTCAGGCGATGATCGACGCGTACGAGAAGCGCTTCTTGAGCGCGGAGACAGCGGCCTTCGTCGAGCGACAGAAGGTGCCCAACCCGCATGCGGCCCTCGTGTTCTTCGGCGGGGCCTACGCGCTGGCCGTGGTGGGGTATGTGGCGAGCTTCCTGCGGCATGGCGAGCTGCGCGATCCGGGGCTGCTCGTCGCACTGACGAGTCTGTACTCGTTCGGGGCGGTAGGGATTGTGCTGTACAGCATTCAGCGCACCGTGGTCACGGCGGAGGAGCTCATCGTCGAGGTTGGCCTCTCGCGGTGCCGCATCCCGCTCGCGGCCGTGAGAACGGTCGAGGCAGCCCCCATCCCCTCCCCGCTCGAGCGAGCACGCTTGACGCTGCGGAGCTTCCCGAAGCAAGCGTATTTCAATCTCGGCGAGGCCGCCGACGGCGTGAGGATCACGTACCTCGAAGGCGCCGTGGAGCGCCAGGTCGTCATCGCCTCCCGGCGACCGCTCGAGCTCGCGGAGGCGCTCGAGCGGCGCATCTCCATTCCTCGCACTCGCATCGCGGAGCCGCGGTCGGAGGAGGAGAAACAAGAAGACGACACGGGCGAGGAGGTCTGCTCGTCGAGTCGTCCGCACCGGCAAGAGCGCACGTCGTAGCGCGCGTGTGCGAGGGCGGAGTCAGGGGAACGCGCCGGACAAGCGCTGTCCGCGACGATCGACGAAGGGAAGGGCGACCCCGTCCCGCGCGACGAGCAGATAGAGGTCATCTGCATAGACCACGCGCCAGCCCGGCGCCGCAGCGATGGCATCGACGACCGCGACGTGGCGAGGAACGAGCACCACGTCGGTCGGATACGTGCGGAGGACCTCCTGCCAGCCGGGAGCGCCTCCGAAGAACGCGAGGTGCGCCTCGGAAACCTCGGGCGGATAGGCGACTTCGTAGCGCCCATCCCAGCTGATCAGGACGCCCTGGGGGTGGAGCCGCCACATCGCGTAGCCGCCCTCGACGAACGGGGTCATCAAGCGGCCTCGGAAGCGCTGCGCGACGAGGTAGTCCGCCGCGCCCACCGGAAACGCGGGGTGCCCCTCGAGGAACGCGTCCGCGTCGGTCGGCAGACGTGGAGAGAACGGAGCATAGAGCAGGGCCGCGCCAGTCCAGAGGGCCGCCGCGGCAGCACCGAGCACCGTCATCGAGCGTGCGCGCGACGCCACGAGCGCGCGGATGCGTTCGAAGAGGGGCGTCGCGGCGAGCCAGGGGGACACGACCACGAGCCAGGTGACGCCGAGCAGCGTGATGTGGCGCTGGTGCTGCATCGCGAACACGAACGCGACGGCGACAGCGCTCAGGCCTCGGCAAGCCCGCGGCCCACGCACGTGCACTGCGTACGCTGCGAGGCCGGCCATGAGAAGCCAGAGCGCGAGATCGAGCCAGCGGGCCTGCGGGTTGGCGTAGAGGGGCGCCCACTCGGAGACGCCCGCGCGCGACATCGTGAGAGCGCGCGCGAGATAGACCACGTAGTCGAAGCCCCACGGGTTCACCAAGACGAGCGCCATCGCGGTCGCGGTGGCGAGCGCGAGAGGGACGAACGGCTCCCGCCGCAGCGCCCGCTCGAGCGTCTCGAGACCCATGAAGCCGAGGCCAACCACGAAGCCCGCGTGCACGTTCACCCACAGCACGTGGACGACGAGCCAGGCCATGAGCGGACCGGGGCGCGGGGGCTCCCGGCCGAGCACGCCCAACAGCGCCGCGAGCGCGAGCAGCGTGAGCAGCTGTGCTCGGATCGTGGTGAAGCCGTAGTGGGCCGCGATCACCGCGGGGATCGCCAGGAGGGCGAACGTCAGGGCGTCCGCACCGCGCCGCCTCGCGCCATCCCAGCTCAGCGCGGCGAGCAGAGCGAGCAGCCCATATTTCACGAAGAGAAAACCGCTCCCCCCGACGACGCGGAGGACCCCGAGCCAGAGGATCCCAGCGCCCCACTCGTGCTGCACGTGAGGGTGGATCGTGGGGGTGTAGGAAAACACGTCCTCGCGAGGAACCGCGCCGGTCTCGACGATCTCACGGGCGAGGCTGAGCTGGTGAAAGAGGTCCGGGTCGATGAACGTGAGCGGCGCAGCCTTCAAGAAGACGAGCGCCGCCGCCGCGCTCGCCCACGCGATCCACACTTGTCGCGGCACGCGCGGATTCACGCCGCCCGGGCGGCCCGGCTCGCTGCGCCCAGCCTCGCCGAGCTGCCCCGGATTGGCGTCGACGTTCACGGGGGAGAGCGTCCTGCGCGCGCGGCCGTGGCTGCGAGCGTGCCCGCCTCCACGGCGAAACCACGCGCGGTCTGGCTCGATTCGTCAGGGCTCGCGGACACGTGCGGAGCGTCGTTCGACACGGCCCACCGGGTCAAGCTGCGCACGCCTGGCACGACGGTTCACTCGCACGCTCATGGGCTCGAAGAAGACCGCCGCCCGCCCGCGACCGAGCGCAGAACGTCCGCAGGACGCCCCATCGCAATCTCGATCGAGCCTCGAGACGTTCGGGTGCGAGCTCGGTCGCAGGCCACGGCGCGCGCATGGGCAGACGCGAGCGCCTGTGCGATCTGCTCGGCACACCGAATGTCCGGCCACCTGCGCCTCGAAGGCATGCGCGTCGCCGCGCTTCGACCGACGGTCTTGGCAACGTTCGGGCTTCGCGACAGGATGCGCTTCATGGGCAGTCGTCGACCGCTGACAACGACCTTCCTCGTGTCGCTGTTGGCAGCCTGTGACGGCGCGGACCGGCCGGTGCTCGCCTCCATGGGCCGCGACGCCGACGCCTCGACGGCCGCGTGGGCCGCCTACTTGGACGAGTGATCGGCGCGATGCGGCGAGTGGCTGGCTCCTCGCGCGTGCGATCGACGTTCTCGGTGTGTCGTGGCCCAGGGCCTCGGGCAGGACTCCCGACGGCTCAGGCAAGCTCTTTTCCGCGCGGTGGAGGAGAACGAAGCAGGCCGACCACGAGCGCGACGACCGCCGCGACACCGCCTCCGTCGAGGAGCGCATGCCAACCGGATGTGCCGAGGCTCGCTCCGGTCCACGCATCGAGCCCGGGCGCCAGAGCGAACCGCGCCACGCACCAGAGCGCGACGAGCCCGAGACAGACGCCGAGCGCGAGGATCCGCAGGACCGTCCGCACCCAGAAGCGAATCCACCACAGGATCGACACGACCACGGTGCCGAGGGCGATTGCCACGATCGCGCCGGCGACGACGAGCGGGTGCCCCGACGCGGCGCTCACCACCTGACGAGCGAGCTCATCCGGAGGCATGCTCGCTCCGACGCCCGCAGTCGCGAGGCCCCCCGCCGCGAGGACGACCAGGAGCTTGTCCCGGAGCGCGAGCTCTGCGCGCTGCACGGCGCGCCGTAGGGCCGCGAGCAACACGGCAGCACCCGCCAGACACACGGCGGTGGTCGTCCATCCCTCGGCGAGGTCCGGCACGGAGGAAACCTAACCGAGCCTCGGCCCAGGGGCCTCATTTCCGGAGTCGGAGACCGAGAGGACCTCGGTCCGCGCATGGCCCGAGGCGCCCAAGAGGGGCCGTGGACCCGCGCGGGCGCTGGCGATTCGGCGCGTGGAGAGGGTGCTCCTCCGCGGGCTCGCCAGCGGCCGCTCGGGTCCTGCGGCCCACTCACCGGAGCCGGCCGAGCGCGTCGAGCACCGCATCCTGGTGCTGGCGCTGTCCGAGGACGGCGGCCGTCACGTGACCTCTGTCGCTCCAGCGCAGCTCGGAGCCGGGCCAATGACGGTGCAGCGCTTCGGCCTCGTGCGGCGGTACGAACGCGTCGTGGCGCGCGCCCACGAGGATGCACGCCGCGGTCGCGAGCGGTGGCGGGTGCAGATCGACGCGGACCGGCGACAGACAAGCCTCGAAGTAGGCGCGCGCGTCTGCGCGGCCACCGAGCTCGGCGGCGAGCTTGTCCCAGCGCATCGCGCGCGACAGAGCGCCCTCGGTGAAGATCGAGGCGACCGCCGCACCCGCGCCACGCGGAACACACGCCGTCTCGAACGGCACGAGCGCCGAGACGAAGGCCGCCATGATCCCGCCCTGGCTATAGCCCGAGAGGACCAGACGGCGATGGCCTCGCGCACGCAGCCACGCCGCGATCGCGCGACCCTCGACGACGGTGGCGTAGTTCATCGCGAACTGATCCCGCACCGTTCGGAGCGAGGGCCCGCGCTGGCCCACCGGTCGCCGCAGTCCGTAGAAGGCGTTCTCGAGGATCACCACGGCGAGCCCCGCCTCGAGGAACCTCGACGCGAAGAGGCGGCGGGAGAGGTAGCCCTCCTCGCCGGTCATCGCGAGGAGCACGACGGCGTCCGGCCTCGAGCCCGCGTCGAGGTCCGCAGGCTCGAGGACGACGAGGTGCGCTTCTCGGCTCTCGGAGGGCAGCTCGGGCGCAGGAGATCGAAAGCTCGCGTGCCGTTCGAGGACGCGTCCCCACCGCTCGACCCGGTGCCACCGGAGCTCGACCTCGGGCAGCGCATCCTCGCGCCGGGTGACGCGCACGGCCTCGACCAGACGCTCGAGGGACGCACGGTCGCCAAATCCATCCTCGTAGAGCCGGATGCCGCGCAGGAGCGTGGTGAGCGCGAGGTCGGTGTAGCGATGGAGCGTGCGTCGGAGCATGCGGCTGCGGAAGGGCGAGCGTACCGCACGACGGGTTCTCATCGCGGCCGCCCTGAGCGACAATGGCGGCTTGGTCATTCACGCGGCGTCTCGGCGCTCCGCCCTACCCCGTGGGACGCGTCGATTCGGCGGTCTTCCGATGGTGCTTGCCAGCTTGGCTCCGTGGCGCTCGCCCCGGACGCCCTCCCGATGAGACTCTTCACGAGGCGCTCCTGGACCTGATCGGCGTCAAAATCGCTGAGCGTTACACGCTGACTTCCGTCCTCGGACGCGGCGGAATGGGAGCCGTGTACGTCGCGCGCGACGGCTCCGGCGGGGCCGACGTCGCCCTCAAACTGCTCCACGACGAAGAGACGGGCTCCGGACGCGCCGCGCTCCGGTTCCGTCGCGAGTACCACACGCTCGTCTCTCTCGATCACCCGCGCATCGTGAGAGCCTTCGACTACGGCCGAGACCGGCAGGGCGTGTTCTACACGATGGAGCTGCTCGACGGGCAAGACCTGAAGAGCCTCGGCACCCTGCCCCACCGTGAGGTCTGCGCGCTCCTGCGCGACGTCGCGTCCGCGCTCGCGACACTGCACGCGCGCTCGCTCGTCCACCGCGATCTCGGGCCGCGCAACGTCCGCCGAACGAACGACGGCCGCGCGAAGCTCTTCGACTTCGGTGTCCTCGTGAACGTCGGCATGCCCGGCGAGGTGGCGGGGACCCCGTCGACGATGGCCCCCGAGAACGCGCGGGGCCTTCCCGTCGATGGCCGTACGGACCTCTACTCACTCGGTGCGCTCGCCTACATGATGCTCACCGGTCGCTCGCCCTACCCGAGCCGCAACATCGAGCACCTCGAGCACGCGTGGCGTACGCCGCCCCTGCCGCCCTCGAAGATCACGCCGGATGTTCCCCGGGCGCTCGACGAGCTCGTCATGTCGGCCATCGCCCTCGATCCGCTCGCGCGTCCCGCGAGCGCCGGAGAGATCATCGACCGCCTCACCGCGATCGCGGCGCTTCCCCCGCTCCCGGCGAGTGAGGTGCGCCGGGGCTACCTCGCGAGCGCGTCGATCGTCGGCCGGGCGCGAGAGCTCGAGGTCGCGAGAAGCGTGATCGAGAGCACACGCGAGGGCAGCGGCTCGGTGCTCTTCATCGACGCGGAATCCGGGACGGGCAAGAGCCGTCTCCTGCGCGAGATCGCGATCGAAGCGAAGCTCGATGGCGCGATCGTGCTCGAGGCCACGTGCGAGTCGGCACCACCGTCTCCCTTCGGCACGCTCTCGCAGCTCGTGGACCACGCCATGGTGATCGCGCCGGAGAGCGCGAGGCGCTCGGCCGCAGCGCACGCGCGTGTGCTGTCCAGGCGATTCCCCCACCTCGGCCTGCGCACGAGCGAGACGGGAACGGTCGCGCTCGAGCCGGCCGAGGAGCGACTCCGCGTGCAAGCCGCCATGTCAGGCTGGCTGAGGTCGTGGGCCGAGCAGGCCCCACTCTGCGTGCTCGTCGACGACGTGCAGCGCGCCGACGAGGCGTCCGCTGCGGTCCTCGCGGCGCTCGCCAACGACCTCCGGGAAGTTCCGCTGACGCTCGTCGTCGCGCGTCGTACGGGCGAGCCCACCCGCGCGGGCGTCGCGGTCGACTCGCTCGCTCGACGCGGCGCCAGGATCCGGCTGAGCGGCTTGCGGACCGAGGACATCGAAGACCTCGTGCGCTCCTTCTTCGGCGACGTGCCAAACGTCGGACGCCTCGCCCAGGTGCTCCACACCCGCGCGCATGGGAGCCCGCTGCACACCACCGAGCTCGTCCGCGCGCTCGTCGAGAGCGAGGTGATCCGCTACGTCGATGGGAGCTGGACGATCCCATCCGAGACGAGCGCCATCCAGACCGGCCGCCACGCGACGCTCGAGGGCACGCTCGACCAGCGGATCCTTCGGCTCGGTCCCGACGCGCTCGCCGCCGCCGAGGTGCTCGGCGTCGCAGGCGGTCAGCGGCCGGTCGAGCTCCTCCTGACGGTGCTC
>JBKDQC010000199.1:0-6806 GCA_046342295.1 Deltaproteobacteria bacterium
CCCCCGTCCAGTCCGCGCAACCGCTCATCGTCGCGCCCTGATGAGCTCCATTCGCTGACGCGAATGCCGCGCGTGGTGCGCCAGCCCCGGTTGCACGCCTCGCGCTGCACTCGGCGGCAAGCTCGCGTCGAAGGGGACGCCACGTTCGATGAGCTTCTCGACGAGCCCGGTCGGCAGTGATTCGGCGTACACGACCGGTGCATCCCCGAGCGCGACACGCGCATCGAGGAGCGCCGCGACGACCCCGTGCGCCTTGCGCGCCACGGCGAGCGACAGCGCCGTAGCCGGAGCGAAGCCGGCGCGCCGAAGCCTGCCACGAGGGTCCTCTCGCACGACGAGGTGGCCACCGCCTCGCCGGCCGCGGCGGCGCCGTGGAGCGTCCGCGGAGCCCGGCATTGCGGACCAGACCAGACCAGACCAGACTCCGGCCATGCGCGCGATCAACATCCAGCAGGCCAAGACCCACCTGAGTCGGCTCGTCGACGAGGCCCAGGCGGGCGAGGACATCGTGATCGCGAAGGCAGGACGCCCATGCGTTCGCCTGGTCCCCGTGAGCGCCGACGACGCACCGCGTGAGCTCGGCCGCCTCCGAGGGCGCATCTTCATTGCGGACGACTTCGACGCTCCTTCACCCGAGATCGAGGCGATGTTCGGGCTCGGCGAGGTCGAGCCGAAGCGCGCCCGCGCCAAGAAGCCCGCCCGGCCAGCCCGTCGACGAAGCTCTGGCACCTGATGCGTCTGCTCCTCGACACACACGTCGTCCTCTGGGCTGTCACCGAGCCCGAGCGGCTATCGGCTTCCACGCGAGCGGCCCTCGTCGCGCCGCGCAACACGCTCTATCTCAGCGCGGCGTCCGCATGGGAGATGGAGATCAAGAGGTCGCTCGGGAAGCTCGAGACGCCCGCATCGTTCGACGACGAGCTCGCTCGCCTTCGGCTCGAGGAGCTGCCCGTGCGGCTGACGCACACGCGGCTCGTGCGAGAGCTCCCGGATCATCACAAGGATCCCTTCGACCGTCTCTTGATCGCGCAGGCGCGCGCCGAGTCGCTCGTGCTCGTGACCGCCGACCCCGCGATCCGCCGCTACCCGGTGCGCACGATGGCGCCGTGACTCCGAGCGCGTGAGGGGTCGGCAGTACGCGTGCCCGGCGCCGAGTTGCTGGCACACGCGCCGGAAGAAGCAGCAGCAGGCAGCCTGGTGTTGGCGAGCGAGCTGGTTGGGTGGCGACGACCTCCTTCGCCCTGGTTCTCGTCGGCATCTCGAGGCGTCCGACGACGCCCCAAGCGTCCGCCCACGAACGACCGTCAGCGACAGGTGTATCGGTTTCGCGCGAAGAACGACTCCATCCCCTCCTTCGCGAGGGCGACCGGGCCTCCGGGGTCACGCGCCGGAATCGGCCGCAGGATGGCGTAGAAGCGACAGAGCACGTCGCTGAGCCGCCGCGCGAGCTCCGGTTCGAGATGGGCGCAGCCGGGATCCGCGGACGCGACCAGCGTCTCGAGCGCCTGGAGCACGCGATCGACCGTGTCACGAAGCGGACCGCCCCGGTTGCGCGCCGTCAATCCGAGTCCGCGCAGCGCGCTCCAGACCGACTCCACCGCGACATGCTGCCCGCCTCGCGTTTCGCGGCACTCGTAGGTGCGACGAGTGACGTCGAGCGCAGCGTCCAACGCGTCGAGCATCGCTTCGCCGGCCGCTTCACGACCCTCGGGCCACCCGCCGCGGTCGTGCGGCGGAACCGGCCGGATGACGTCTTCGACCGACATCATGACGCCACCGGTCTCGCTCGCGACCTCGCGCATCGTCGCGCTCCAGCGCCCGGCCTCGCTGCGCGGTACCACGACGACTGCGTAGTATGCGGCGTACGCAAGGAACCCGACCGCGATCACGTCGCCCACCGGCAGCAAGAAGTCGGACGCCGCCAGCGCGCCCGCGGTGCCGAGCGTGCCGCCGAAGCCGACGGCCCCCACGACGAGGAGCTGCGCGTGCGAACCACTCGCGGTGGTGTGCTCGATCGGATCCTGCAGCGCTCCGCACCCGCACCCGCCCGCAAACGCGCTGCAATAAGCCACCTCGTCGGAGGTACACGAGGGTCCGCGCGACTCGGTGCAGAACCCGTTCGCGCCGCGCGCGAAGAGCCCCATCGATCGGTGCGCGACACCGATCGTCGCGGTGCGCGCCCCGGCGCTTCCCGCTCGAGCGCCCAGCCAGAGCGAGACTCGCGAGCCGGCTCGATTCGTGATCGAAGCGTCCCAACGGTGCGGCTCGCTCGGATGCGCGTGCACGACGATCGAGCCGAAGTGCGTCGTCGCGCCTCCCGCCTCCTCGCGCTCGACCCAGATGCGCACCAGCGCGTCCGTCGAGAGGAACGGCTCGGTGCGATAGAGCCAACGGTGACCGGTGCGCGGATCGTCGGTCGCGGTCGTGCAGCGACGAACCGGGGGTGCGGACGAACGAAGCGCGGCGTAGCTCGTGTCGAGATCGCCGAGATCGGTCTCGACGTCGTTGCCGGCAATCCACTCCTCGGGCTCGGAGTCGACGAGGCTGTCGCTCTCACCCGGCGGCGCCGCACAGCCGGCGAGCACCGAGAGCCACAGAACGACCTTCCAGAGGATGACGCGTCGCATGCGCCGCAACAAAGCAAACAACGCGCCACGAGACGAAGCCACGAAGGCGAGAGAACTCGGGAGCAATTGCAGGCATTCCCGACCAGCGGCGCGAGCTCGAGCGGCGCGCGGCGGCAGCTCCACTGGCCGCCGCGCCGCGCCGGGGGCTCCGAAATCGTCGATCAGGGGCTCGGTCGGTTGCCCGTGCGGTAGGGGATGCTCAGCGCACCCCCTTCGCAGCCGCCGAGGACCGGCGTGAAGCGGAGGCGGATGTCGGTACGGGCCGGGACGCGCGCGTCGAAGGGGTTCGGGAGCGTCGCTTCGATCGTGGTCGCGCCCGCGTCCGAGGCGCGGACCTCCGCGAGCTGGTAGAGGCGCGTGTCGTCGCCTCCGCCCGCGTCGGCGCCCGCAGCGTCGAAGGGGAGCACGCCTCCCGCCCCGGCCACGACCGCCGCGATCTGCACGGCGGGCGCGCTCGGTGTGCGGGCCCCGCAGGTGCGGAGCTCGATCCGGACCCGCGCGCTCTGGCGCGGATCGCCGGGGGAGAGCTCCATGGGCTCGAAGCTCACCGCCGCGACCTCCGCGTACTCGTACGGGTCGCACGTGTCGACGGCGCGACCCTCGCACGAGCGCTGGAGTGGCGGTCCAGGCGAGCACGAGGCGAGCGCGGCGAGGGCGGCAGCCGAGGGAAACACGAGCGCGCAGCGCATCGCGCGAGCATGGGCAGTCCGCCTCGCGCGGGCAAACCGATCGTCGCCGCGCCCGAGAGGCGGAGCGTCGGTCCGTGGAGACGCAGGAGCCGCTGCCGAGTTGGCTGTCGATGCACATCGGCTCGACCTCGAACTGGCATGGCCCCCTCCGCTGGGCCCGTCGGCGCGGTCCACCTGAGGAAGCACTCTCTGCCCGCTCCACGCGGGCTGCGAAACGAGTGGGGATGCCCCGGTGGCGAAACGGGTTGTTTGTGCTCGGGCCCTCAGCCCGAGCTCAGCCCGAGAGCGCGGCCATCGCTCCGAGGATCCGCGCCATCGAGACCAGCTCTCTGGCGATCGTGCGCGGGCCGTGTCCGACGCCATCGACGTGGGTGTGGCCATAGAGGCCCGTGAGGTGCAGCGCGGTGCGCGTGTGGGGCGAGAGCGCCGTCTGCAACGCGAGGCTCTCCTCGAACGGGATCACGTCGTCGCTCACGCCGTGGACGAGCGTGACCGGCGTGTGGATGGAGGCGAAGTGCGGCCGAGGGTCGATCCAGTCGAAGTGCGCCCCCGCCCGCCCGAGCGCTTCCTCGACCAGGGCGTCGAGTCCTGGCTCCACCCGGCATGCGCGCAGGAAGAGCGAGCGGAGCGGGCCCTCGAGCTCGCGCGCCATGGACTCGGCGACCGCGACGTAGGCCTGCTCGACCTTCATCTCCGGTCGCCCCCAGGTCCGCGCGCAGTACGCGAGCAGCGCGCGTCTCACGCGCTCCGCGTCCTCGTGGCCCGCGAGGCCTTGTGCCGGTCCCAGGAACGGCAAGAGGTTCGTGACGACCGCGGGAGCGTTGAGCGGGTCGTTGGCCCGCTCGCCCTCGCCGCCGAGCGCGAACCTCAAGGTGCGCCGAAAGTCCGCGAAGCCGCCGAAGACGACCAGGTTCGCGAGGTCCTCGCCGCGCCGCGCGGCGAGGCGCAACGCGGGCATCGAGCCGAACGAGATGCTCATCACGCCCGGCTTGCGGTCTCGCGGTCGCAGCGGGTGCCGAAGAAGCGCGTCGAGGGCGGTCTCGAGCTCGTCGAGGACCGACGGGGTCACGGTGAGGCGCAGGTAGCTCGGCAGGAGCGGCGCGAGCACGAGATGCCCCGCGTCCGCGAGGACCCGTGCGAAGCGGTCGAAGCGTGGGTCGCGCGGGCCGAGGTGGTGCAGGCCCGGCGCGAGCAACACGGCGCCCGCGATGGCACCCGCCGGCCTGTACACGAGCACGTCGAGGCCCGTCCCGCCGCCTCGGCTCGAGGCCGCGACGCTCTCTTGGCGGCTCACGGCAGATGGGACGCGCGCCGGGCCCGACCACGGCCCGAGCCAGCGGGCCAGGCGCGCGACCGAAGCACTCACGGGCTCTCCCGGGTGAGCGACGTGATCAGCGCCGCATGCTCGGGGAAGCGCGCGGTGAGCTCGCGGCGCGCGGCGAGCTCGAAGTCCGCGAAGTCGAAGCCGGGCGCGACCGTGCACCCGACGAGCGCGTGATCGCCGCGATCCTCGGAGCCCGTGGCCACGCGCGAGCCGAACCACACTCCGGCCGGTACGACGTGCTGTGGGATCTCGCCTGCGGAGAGCGCGTTGCCGAGCCGCGTCGTGCGCAGCGAGCCGCGCGGATCGATCTCGACGATCTCGAGCGGAGCGCCCGCGTAGAAGTGCCAGACCTCGTCCGACGCGATGCGGTGCAGCGCCGAGAACGTGCGGCGCGGCACGAGGAAGTGAATCGCAGTCGAGGCCGCCCGCGGACCGCCGTGCGAGCCCGTGAGCGCTGCGTGCGGGAGCACGAGCGGCGCCCGGTAGGTCTCGCGGTAGTAGCCACCCTCGGGGTGCGCGACGAGGCCGAGCGCCCGCACGATCTCTTCGACGCTCATTCCCGTGCTCCTCCTCGGCCCTCGCGCTTGGGCCGGCGCGCCCCGCGCTGTCCGCGGCTTCGCCCGCTCATTCGAGCTCGGAGCTGGCCGGGCTCTGGATGGCCTGCACGAGCATGGAGTACGCGACGCTCCACTCTCTCGAGTGACCGTCGGCGCCCGTGACGCCGAACGACTCGCGCGCGAGCTTGGTCAGGTGGTGCACCTGCACCTCGTCGATCTGCAGTCGTGCTGCGAGGTCGACGAAGAACGCGCGCTCTTTCGGGTCGACCTGTCCGTCAGCGAAGATCATCCAGACCGCCGACGCGAAGAGCAGCCACCGATCCGCGGCGGCGCGGTCGAGGCGGAAGAGGTTCGGTCGCTCCGCGGGCATCGTGAAGGAGCCGAGCCCGAGCGCCCGCGCGGCCGCATCGATGGCCTTGCGCTCGCCGGCCTCCACCTTCCCGTCGGCGCGCATGGTCGTGCCGAGGAGAAAGAGGATGTCGATCGCCAGCTCGGGAGCGACGGGAGCGAACGAGAAGCGCGTCATGGCCTGCGAGCGTACCCCGAGCCCCCACGAAACGGCACCGCAGCGTCCCACTCCGCGTCGAAGAGGGTGCGGTAGGCGCGGACCGCGCGCGGGTCGTCGGTCACGAGCACGTTGTCCTGGTTCGATTCGGCGGCGGCGCGGGTCCAGTTGTAGGAGCCCGTCAGCACGACGTGGTCATCGAAGATCGCGACCTTGTGGTGCATGTGGTGCTCCGAGGCGTCCACCCGCACGTCGAGCCCGGCGTCGCAGAGCGCGCGCACGTCCGAGCCCGGCTCGGCGGATTTCTCGTCGTCGCTCACGACGCGCACGCGGACGCCGCGACGGTGCGCTTCCACCAGCGCACGCGTGATCGGGTCGTGTGTCACGGTGAAGACGCAGACGTCGATGGACCGCTGCGCCTCGGCGATGAGCGAGACGATCCTTCGCCACACGCGATCGCCTGGACTCTCGAGGATCTCGAGCCGTGTGGGCCGCGGCGGCGTGGGAATCGACAGACGCACCACCTCCTCGAGCCATGCGAGCCAGCGCCTCGCTTCGCTCGGGGCGATCGCGCCGACGAGCCGCGCCTCGACCTTCTCGAAGGCCATGCGGCGAAGCGCGCCACGCTGCTCGGCGCCGAGCAGCTGCGAGTCGACGTACGCGCGAAGGACGGTTCGCTCTCCGCGCGACAGGTTGCCGTCGTCCAGGCTGGCTTCGAGCAGCTCTTCCAGGCTCGGATCGCTCGTCATCCAATCTCCCTCCGACCCGTCCGCATGGGCGGGGCGCTGCGCCGCCGATTCCATCAGGTCATTTCTGCACGGGCCCTCGTGGGTCGTGAGGTGCGGCCGCTAAGAGCAAGAGTCACATGTATTGACTCATGCTCGCATGTTTATTGCCGTAGGTTCTGGCCGCAGCCCCTCCCTCTCGCCGAGTGAATCGGCGAGAGCCTCCCTCCCGCCGATCCGAGCCCGTGTCACCCGCATCGATCCATCCGAGTGCCACGTGCTCTCAGAACGCGTCTGTGAGGACCCCGACGAAGTTGATCTCGCACACGCCGGCGCCCGACTTCGCGAAGGTGATCGCGTCGAGCGAGCGGAGGGAGTC
>JBKDQC010000200.1:0-1203 GCA_046342295.1 Deltaproteobacteria bacterium
ATCCCCTTCGAGCTCGGCGAGCGCGTCGAGCGCCGCGACGAGATCACGCGCCCGGCCCAGGGACTCGAGCACCGTGACGAGGAGCCGGAGCGGCTCCTGCTCGAAAGGGCTCGCGTCGTGCCAGCGCGTGAGCGCGGATACGGCCCGAACCGGATCGCCGAGGTCGTGCAGATACAGCCTCGCGAGGCGCTCCGCGATCGGAGCGCGCAGGCTCGGGTCGTCCACGACGGTGAGCGTCCGCTCGAGCGTGTCGGCCAAGAGCCTCGTGTCCCCCGCGGCCTCGGCCAGGTCCCCCAGGCGGCCGAGCGAGGGGAGGTGGCCCGGGTCGAGCTCTCGTACGATGTGCGAAAGCACCTCGGCCGCCTCTGCCGGTCGTTCGAGCGCGTCGGCGAGGAGGTCCGCGCGGCGCGCGAGTCGATCCCGCCGCTCCTCGGTGCTCCCGGCGATGTCCGCGATTCGAACGAGCAACCGCTCCGCCTCCTCGAAGTCACCCCGGTGCTCGGCGCGCTGCTCGATGAAGAGCAGCGCCTCCCGGTCCTCTCCGGCCTCGAGCACCTTCTGGTAGGCCTCCTCGGCGGCGGCGTCGTTCCGAACGCGCTGCGACAGGACGCGCGCGATGCGGCGGTAGAACGCCGCGCGCTGGGACGGGTCGTGCTCGGCGTGCGCGCGCTCGTTCAGCAGCGTGACGATGTCGCGGTAGCGTTCGCTCCGCTCGTAGGCGGCGGTGAGCGCGTCGAGCACCTGCTCGTTCCTCGGGTCGAGCTCGAACGCGCGCTGGTAGAGCTCGGCGGCGCGCGCGAGATCGCCCAGCGCCTGCTCGGCCACCTGACCCATCCGCACGAGGACTTCGATGTGGCCGCGTCCGTGATCGACGTTGGACCGGTACGCCAGATCGGCTCGGTACGAGAGGGTGCGCATCAGGCGCTCCCAGTGACCGATCCGCCGGTCGAGCGCTTCGAGGCGGTCGAGCGCCTCGAGGTCCTGGGTCGCGTCGTCGAGAACGCGGGTCCACGCTTCGACCGCCTCCTCCCACCGTGCATCGAGCGGAGCGCCCGGGCTCTCCTCCGCGCGCTGGTGCGCGAGGTGATCGAGCGTCCTCGCGAGCGCCCGGTACGCCTCGGCGCGCTCTCCTCCGTGCGCGTCGAGGGCGCGCTCCCGCATCGGGGCGACGGCCTGCGCCAGCGCGTTGGCGGCGACCAGTCC
>JBKDQC010000201.1:0-2008 GCA_046342295.1 Deltaproteobacteria bacterium
TCCATCGCGTCCGTCAGCCGCTTCACGCTCCGCACGCGGCCCCACGACGCGATCGAGGGCACGGAGATCCGGATCGAGGGCGGCGGAGATCCCGAGGTTCGCGTCGCCGGCGGAAGCCCCGGCACGACGGTGCGGGTCGACGATCTCTTCTACAACGTGCCCGCCCGGAGGAAGTTCCTGAAGGGGCTGGCGACGGAGTCGGCCCACGTGGGCGAGACCCTGACGCGCCTCGCGCTGTCGCGGCCCGCGCTCCGTCTGTCGTGGACACGCGACGGGCGCCGCGCGCGGGAGTGGGTCTCGGCGCGCGATGTGTACCACCGCGCGGTGCAGCTCTTCCCGGACGAGAAGCTCGCGGCGGCCGAGGGCGAGCGGGACGGTGTACGCGTGCGGGCGATGCTCTCGGCACCCGAGCGCGCGCGCAGCGGGGCTGGCCAGCTCTACGTCTCGGTCAACGGCCGGGTGGTCCGGGACCGGGTGCTCGCGCGGGCGGTCGCGTTCGCGTTCGGGAGCACGCTGCCCCCGGGGCGCTTTCCGGCGGGCGTCGTGTGGGTCGAGCTCGATCCGGAGCGCGTCGATGTGAACGTGCACCCGCAGAAGAGCGAGGTTCGCTTCTCGGACGCTCGCATCGTGCTCGACGGGATCACGCGCACGCTCGCGGCGGGCCTCGGGCAGGCACCGTTTCGGCGCGCGGAGCCGCGCGCGCGCACGCCCCTCGAGGAGCTCGTCTCCGAGCTTCCGGCAGGCCCCGGGGCTGCGCCCGCGACGTGGCCGAGGCCGTACGCGCCCGCCGCCCCGGACGACCCGCGCGTGGCGGACGCGCCGGCCGATGTTCCGTCCGCGTGGGCGCCCGGTGCACCTGCCCCGCACGCCGGCGACGCCTACGCCGCGCTGCGGGTGCTCGGACAGGTCGCGCGCACCTACCTCGTGTGCGAGGGGCCCGAGGGGCTCGTGATCCTCGATCAGCACGCCGCGGACGAGCGCGTCCGCTTCGCGTGCCTTGCCCAGGCCCACCGCGACGGCGCCGTCGAGATCCAGCGCTTGCTCATCCCCGAGCGCGTCGCCCTCTCCGACGCGGAGGTCGCGACGCTCGGCGAGCACGAGCGCTTGCTCCTCACGATGGGGATCGAGGTCAGGCTCTTCGGTGAGCGCACCGCCCTCGTCTCGGGCACGCCTGCGCTCTTGAGGCGCAGCGCTCCGGAGCGCCTGCTCCGCGATGCGCTCGCCGAGCTCGCGCGCGGCGGCTCGCGCGCCTTCGGGGATGCGGTCGACACCACCCTCGCGACGATGGCGTGCCATGGCGCGATCCGAGCCGGCGACGTCCTGTCCATCGAGGAGCAGCGTGCGCTCGTGGCGTCGCTCGCGGGTGTGGCGTCGTTCGCGGGGCACTGTCCCCACGGCAGACCCATCCTCCACAGCGTGACGCTCGACGAGCTCGCGCGCAGGGTCGGGCGAACGTGAGCGCCGACCCGCGCGCTTCACTCCTGGTCATCGCGGGCACCACCGCGAGCGGCAAGACCGCGCTCGCGCTCGCGCTCGCGCGGAGCCTGGGGGGCGAGCTGATCGGCGCAGACTCCGTGCAGGTCTACCGCGGCTTCGACCTCGGCTCGGCCAAGCCCACGGATGCGGAGCTGGGTGGGGTGCCTCACCACCTGCTCGACGTGATCGACCCCGACGAGGCGATCGACGCGGCGCGCTTCGCCTCGCTCGCCGACGACGCGATCGCCGACGTCGCGCGTCGGGGGCGACGGCCGATCGTCGTGGGCGGCACGGGCCTCTGGCTGCGCGCGCTCGTGCGCGGGCTCGTCCGGTTGCCGGCCTCCGACCCCGCAGTCCGGAGCGGGATCGAAGCGGAGGTGGCGCGCGTGGGGGCCCCCGCGTCGCACGAACGACTCGCGGCGATCGACCCCCGCGCGGCGGCCGCGATCCACCCGAACGATGCGCTCCGCATCGTCCGTGCGCTCGAGGTGCACGCGCAGACCGGACGTGCGCTCGGGGAGCTCCGTCCTGC
>JBKDQC010000202.1:0-6117 GCA_046342295.1 Deltaproteobacteria bacterium
GAAGAGGTCCGGGGGGGTCGTCCACACTCCGGTCGAGCTCGCGCGCGGCATGCTGCGCGAAGCCGACGCCCTGCTCGGGCGCCACGGGCTGCCCCGCGTGGGCTCCGCTGCGCTCGAGATCCTCGATCCTGCGACGGGCCCTGGGGTCTTTCTGGCGGCGACGATCGCGCACGCGCGAGGGGAGGGCGCGCGGCTCGCTGGGATCGACGTCGATCCGGCCGCGTTCGCCGCGACGCGCGCGGCGCTCGGTCGCGCGGCGGAGGCGCGCGGCTGGCGGCTCTCGCTCGAGGTGCGCGACGCGCTCGAGGTTCCCTGGGACGGCACGCATCGCGCGAGCGCGCGTCTGGTCGTCGGCAACCCTCCTTGGTCCGCGCGGGGGCTCGGGCCCGCGTTCGTCGAAGCGCTCGTGCGCGATTTCCATCGCGACGAGCGCGGCGCGCCTCTCGGAGAGCGCCGCCGCGGCGTGCTCGCCGACGCGTACGTGCGCTTTCTCCGCTGGGCGGCGGACGCCGTCGAGCGCGCACCTGGCGGAGGCGCGCGCGCGCGCGTCACGAACAGCTCGTACCTGGACGGTCCCGTCCACCGTGGCGTGCGCGCCTTCCTCACCTCGCGCTTCGACGAGGTCTCGATCGTCGACCTCGGTGGCTCGGCGCTCGTCGCGCGCGCGCCCGGAGCCATCGACCAGAACGTCTTCGGCGTGCGCCCCGGCGCAGCGGTGCTCCTGGCCGCGCGTCCGCCGCGCGGGGGGGCACGCCTCGCGCGCGTCACCTACCGCGCGCTCGGCGGCACGGTCGAAGACAAGCTCGCGGCCCTCGCGAAGCCTCGGGAGCCCGTCGTCGTCGAAGAGCCGCTCGCGTCGCTTCGGCCTCGCGCCCGGACCTCGCCCGAGTATGCGGGCTGGCCGTCGATCGCCGAGTGGCTGCCGTTCCACGCGGAGGGCGTGCAGAGCAACCGTGACGCGCTGGTGTTCGACCGCGATCGCGGCGCCCTCCTCGAGCGCCTCGAGCGCGTCGCGCGGGGCCGCCTCGAGCTCGCGCCGCGGCCTCACTTCGATCCGCGCGAGGCCCTCCGCTCGCTCCGCGCGCTCGAGGCCGGCGAGGGCTTCGAGCCGCACGTCCGACCGGTCGCCTACCGACCGCTCGATGCGCGGTGGGCGTTTCTGCACCCCTCGCTCTGCCACCGGCCACGTCCGCCGCTGCTCGAGGCCATGGGCGCCTCCTCGCTCGCGCTCGTGTCGGTGCGCCAGGACCGCGGCGGTCTGCCGTGGGCGCACGCGGCGCTGGTCGCGCACCCGATCGACAACTGCTTTCTCTCTTCGCGCAGCTCCTGCCGCGCGCGGGCATTCCCCACGCACCGGCCTGACGGTTCCCCGAACCTCGCGCCGAGCGTCCTCGGTGCCCTGCGCGCGCTCGGCCTCGAGCCCGCGCCGTGGCAAGTCCTCGCCTACCTCGCGGCGGTGCTCTCGAGCCGCCCCTACGTGCGCGCTCATGCGCCTGCCCTCGCGCTCGACTACGCGCGCGTCCCGCTGCCGCGCGACCGGACCGTGTTCAGCCAGCTCGCAGGCCTCGGCGAGAGGCTCGCAGCCGGGCTCGACGCCCGCGCGGACACCGTGCGCGCGGGGGGTGTGCGGGCGCTCGTGCGCGTCGGACACCACGCGTTCGACGCGGAGGACCCGGCGGTCGCGGCGCTCGCGAAGCTGCGCGAGGAGATCGACGCCGTGGTCGCGGCGACCGTGATCGGTCGGTGAGTCGCGCCGCCATCACTCGAGCATGCAGTCGATGCGCGCGATGTTGTTCTCTTCGATGCACTCGACGTTCGCGTCGGAGTAGTCGACCCAGAGCCAGACCTCGCGCGCGCCGGTCGGCACGGGCTCGGGCCACGCGCACATCACGGTCTCGCAGTCCCCGGGCTCGAGCCAGCCCGTGGTGGAGAACTCGCAGATCGGCGTGCCTCCGGCGCGCGGGTCGCCGTCGAAGAAGCTCGCGACCATCCCGCTGTCCACGGGCTCGGCGCCGCGGTTGCACACCTCGGCCGTGAGCAGCGCCGTGCTCGACGCGCACGCGCCGCGCCCGATGGTGAGGTCGGGCCCCGCGAGCGGCACGAGATCGCCCTGCACGTTGCGGCGGAAGTCGTTCAAGCCCGGCGTCGACCAGTTGCGCCGCGTCTCGCTCGTTCGCGCGATGCGCCCGTCTTCCTCGACGTTCGTGACGAAGTACGCGTGCTGGTTCCAGATCCGTCGCGAGCTCACCCATCGGTCGGTCGCGTCTTCGTACACGCGAATCCCGACGATCTCCTCGGTGAACGCGCTCCGGCACACCTCGCCCAGGGCGTCGCTGCCATCGATCGCGGGGGCGCACGCGTAGCTCCGCGCGTCTCCGCAATCGTCGGCGCCGGCGCAGCGGCAGAGCCCGCCGACGCAGCCGATGCCGCCGGGGCAGTCCGCGTCCTCGCCGCAGGTGAGACCGCGGTGCAGCGGGTCGAGCGCCGAGCACTCGTTGTGGAAGCGGTTCGAGCCGACGATCACCTCCGCGTTGAAGTCGCCATCGACGTCCGCGACGATCGGGCCCTCGATCCACGTCCCGCTCGCCCGCGGCGCCGACCACAGCACCTGCCCCGAGCGCCCGTCCATCACGCGCACGTAGCACTCGTCTCCATACACGAGCTCCATGCGCCCGTCGCCCTCGAAATCGAACACCGCCGAGCCGTTGATGCCCGCCGAGCCCTCCTGCACGCGGTGCGCCCACAGGATGCCCACCCTCGGCGCGATGCCGCTCTCGGCCCGCATGCACCCGGGGCTGTCGGCCGTGCCCACGCAGTCGAGGTCGAAGACCGTCACCCAATCGGAGCCGCCGCTCGCGATCTCGGGGCGGCCGTCCGCGTCGAAGTCGCCCACGGTGGGGCTCCCGCCGTGCGCCGAGCGCTCGCCCGTCGGCGGAAACGCGATCGGACCGAACACCACATCTCCGCCGACCGACCGGACCTGAACCGCGTTGTCCGCGACGATCACGATCTCGGGGCCTCCGGCGCGATCGCCCGCCGCCATGGGGAAATCCCCGAAGTCCGCGACCGCCACGAGCCCGAGCGCTCCGGGGCTCGCGCGGCGCTCCCAGCGACGCATCGCCACGTTCCAGTCGAAGACGGCCTGCCCGTTCGTCAGCTCCGAGTCGCCGTCGTGGTCGAGGTCGGCGACCACGGTCGGCACGCCGTACGCGAACAAGAAATTCGATGCGCCGACCGACCCCTCGAGGAGCTCGCCCTCGTTCGAGTACACGAGGGCGCCCGAGATCACCTCCGGAGCCCCGTCGTCGTCGAGGTCCGCCATGGACAACGCCGCGATGCTCGGCGCGCTCGGGTCGGGGCCGCCCCCCGCGGCGCGCGAGGTCCAGCGCCGCGCCCAGGCGCGGCCATTCCACCCGAAGGCGACGCGCCCGCCGCTCGCGAGCTTGGCCACGATCTCCGGCCGGCTCGGGTCCGGGTCGTCCGCCGTCGGCGGGGCGCCCGGCGGATCGAGGGTGCCCACGACGGGCGTGCTCGCGGAGGCGACGCGGTCCGCGACATCGCCGAAGACGGCCTGGTCGGCGCACGTCCGGCCGTCGATCACCCGGACGACCCCATGGTCCGTGTACGAGAACGCGTCGGCCGCGATGAACACGACCGAGGGCCGGATCGGGTCGTCGGGCCCGCGGCCGATCCCGAAGTCCACGACGACTGGTGTCGAGAACACCTGCACGAACTCGGGCGCAGGGTCACCCGCGGCCGGCCCCGCCCAATGGCACTGAATCTCCGGAGCGAACCGCCCCGGCAGGACGGGGCGCCTGCACATCTCGTTGGCGTCGCCGCGGGGCCCCGTGCCGTAGGGCGCGCAGCGCCCCTCGAGGCAGTAGCTGTCGTCGGTGCACTCGGCGTCCGCCGCGCAGGGGCCGAGGTCGGCGACGCACTCCATCGCGCCCGTGCACCGCTGCCCTGCCCCGCAGCAAGAGGCGCCGCACGGGGCGCAGGCGTCGACGCCGAAGAACGCGTCGGCGGAGGTCGCGTCCGAGCCCGCGTCCGCCCGGCTCTCGGCCACGCAGCGCTGATCGACGCAGACCCGTCCGGCTCTGCAGTCGCCGCTCGTCCGGCACGCGGAGACCGGAGGAGCGCACTCGCAACCGAACAGCACGAAAACGAGCGCGAACGAGAGCGGTGCGACGAACGAGAAGAGCCGCATGGGCGACCTACGCGCGGGGAGGGTGGTCGGATCCGACGCGCCGAACGATCGGCGCTGCCCTCATCGCGGGATCCGGCGCCCGAAGATGTCGCCGAGCCCGTCCGAGAGCGCACGGTACGTGAAGAACCAGAGGGCCGAGGTCCCCGCGCCAGCGGCGGCGACGCCGGGCTCGCTCCCGGACGCGCTGATCTCGAACTCGTCGAAGCTCGGGGTCGGCTCGCGGTTGAGGGCCGGCTCTCCGCCCGCCGTGAAGAAGCGCGCGTGGACGGCGCCTCCGGTCTCGAACACGACCGCGATGCGGTCTTCGTGTGCGGCCACCGACGGCGCCGACTGATCCCCCGCGGCGGTCGAATTGACCTGGAAGGCTGCGCCCCCCGTTCCGCCCGCGTCGAACACGCGGCCCCGGATTCCGGAGCCGCTCCCATCGACGTCCGTGTCCCGGAACACCACGACGAAGCCGCCCGACGCGAGGGGCGCGCGGCTCGGCTGGCTCTGCTCGCCTGCGCCCTCGGCCGCCGGCAGCTCGGCGCCCATCGGCGCGCCGCTCCCGTCGAGGCGCTGGATCCTCACCCGTCCTGCGCGGACGTAGGCGACCGCGAAGCCGGACGCGAGGCCGGCGACCGCCGGAGCGTTGCCGCCGGCGCCGAACGTCGCCGCGGCGCTTCCGAGCGGCGTCCGGGAGTTGGGCGCGAACGCGCGCGCCGCGATCGCGTCTGCGTCGACCCACGCCGCGAGGTACGAGCCATCGCTCGCGAACGCGCCGCTCGCCTGCTGCTGGCGGCCGGTATCCGTCGTCGGCGCGACGGCCTCGCCCTCCGCGACCATCCCCATGTCGAAGAACGCGATGCGGGTGTTGAACTCGCCGGTGCGGGGCACGCCCGTCACCGCGATCGCGAAGCGGCCGCTCGAGGCCACCGCCGGCGCCGCCGCGACTGGCACCCCGGGCAAGCCTCCGAAGCCGGAGTCTCCGAGCGCCTCGTTCACGTCGCGATCCCGCGTCAGGATCTCCGGCGAGGCGAGGGGGCGCGCGTCCGGTCCGAGCACGCGCGCGAGCACCGCGATGCGCTCGCTGCCGAAGGTCGTCAGCAAGCGGCTTCCTCCGCGCCCTGCCACGCGCGGCGCTTCCTGTGCGCCCTCGGCGGTCGTGTTGAGCTGGAACGCCGTCGTGCGGCAGCTCGCGTCGCAGTCCCCGACGCCCGGCGTGGTGCACTGCTCGTCCGGGCTGAGGATCGTGTCGCTGCAATTGCCCTCGCTCGTGACGGGGCGCAGCGTGAGCGCGACGCCGCGCGACTCGTTCGACGCGAGCCGGTCGATCGCGACGCAGCCCTGCGCGATCACCGTGTCGCGCACGCCGCTGACGGGATCGGTCCCCTTGCCGCGCACGTAGGCGACGTAGTCTCCCGGAGGCACGGAGACCTCTTGCACGATCGCTCCGCCCCCGCCCGACAGCGGCAGATCGACGATCGCGCCGACCGGGGCGTCGGGCAGGACGGGGGCCAGGACGCCCGTCGCCGTGTCGACGCACACGTACGTCTCCGCCGGAAGGACGAACAGCCTCAGCTCCTCGGAGTCCTCGATGAGGCCGAGGGGATCATCGAGGTGAATCGGGGTCCCCACGGCCTGCGTGACGCAACCGCCTGCCATGGAGGCGCCTGCGATGGAGACGCCCGCGATGCAGGCGCCCGCGATGGAGGCGCCCGCGACGGAGGCGCCTGCGGGCAGCAGCGCACGTGCCGAGAGGGCCGCGAGGCGGAGGGCGAGGCGCGGGCGAGCATCCATGCCGCAGACCATACCAAAGAGCCGCGCGCCGCGCGCTCTCCGCGGGGGCACGTCGAGCGCGGGCCCCGCTCCGCCAGCGCCGTCAGGCCTCGGGCGTCTCGGGCTGGCTGCGCTCGGCGCGCGCGATCTCG
>JBKDQC010000203.1:0-14517 GCA_046342295.1 Deltaproteobacteria bacterium
GCGGTCTGCCTCGAGGATCTCGAGATCCGTGCATGGCAGAGCGTCGAAGGTGATTTGATCTCCGGGCCAGAAGGTCTGCCCGGACACGCGGACCACCACGCGCAGTCCGCCGCGTGTGGAGCCTTCCGCCGGCATGACCGAAAGCGCGTCGTAGGTGAACGCGCGCTCGAGCGTGACCGTGCTCCCTCGGTCGCTGACCGAGACGGGCACCACGCCCGGTTCGTGCGGCGGCATGTCCACGGTGATCCGACCTGGAGAGCGCACGACGGCCGTGGTGATGGGCACTCCGTCGACCGTGACGGTCGCGCCCTCGCCGAAGCCCGCTCCCTCGAGCACGGCCGGCGTGGTGCGATCGAAGGGGCCGTGCGTGGGGTCGACTCCGCGGAGCGCGAGGCGGCTGCCCGAGTCGCTCGGCACGGGGCCCGCGTCGCCGACCGTGGTCGAGGCGTCGCGGCGGTCGCAGCCGCCGCCGAGCATCACGAGCATGCAGACCAAACACGCGAGCGAATGGCGAACATGGGTGTGGGTCATGACGAGGCTCCTCACAAAGGCTCCACGGAGAGATCGAGCTCGTACGAAGTCCGCTCCTGGCTCACGAGCGCCAGGTACACGGTCCCCGGCTCGGCGATGAAATCTCCGGGAAACCCTGTGCATACGGGGCGTTCGTCGGGGCACGCGCCTTCCCCTCGCGTCGCCCCGAGCAAGAAGGGGTAGATCGGGTAGGTCTCGTACGAGAACGACAGCGCCGCTCGGATGCGACTCCGCGCGCTGAGCTCGAAGCGGTAGAGCTGATCGAAGTAGACGACCGATTCGCCCGGAGCCTCGAAGCAGGAGTTCGTCCAGCCGTCGGACTCGAGCCGCCCAGCGAAGCGCGAGCCTCCGGTCGGCACCAGGTGGGCTGTTGCGCAAGTGGCGCTGCCGGGCACCGGTGTCGGGGTGGCGGGCGCGCTGGTCCGGAGCGTGAGCCCGAAGGAGCCCGAACCGCTCGCGTGGACGTGGTACGTCCCTGGAGAGAGCCGCCAGGCCTGTGCCGCGCAAGACCCGCTCGGAAGCGAGGATGCGGGAGAGCAGCTCGCGAAGCACTCGGTCGCGTCGCCGATGTCCTGCGCCGGCACCGAGCTGCAGCCGCGACTGATGCCGACCCACTCCCCCCCGCCCGCCCCGCCTCCGGTCATCTCGACGAGCACGTCGCGCGTCTCGGTCAGTTCGAAGACTCCGACCCAGTCCGGCAGTGGTCCAGGACTTCGGCATACGTCGGTGTCACCGCGCCGGTAGCCGCCGAAGTCACCCTCATACGGAACACCAGGGGTGAGCCGCACGGGATCGCTGCAGCGGTCGCCGGGAAGAATGGGCGTCGGCGCCTCGAACGACAGCTCGAGGTCGTAGCGGTAGGGTGGCGGCGCGGCGACCTTCACCACGTACTCCCCCGCGGGGAGTGACCATTCCTCGAGCGGCCAGCCGTCATTGCTCTCCGCGATCCGATCCGCAGGGCTCCCGGAGCATCCGCGCAGGAGCTCGGCCTGCGTTCCGCGGCCACGTTCCAGCAGCCAGCTCAGCGAGCCGAACGCAGGGTAGCCCTCGTGCGAGTAGACCGTCGCGCGGAAGTTCCTGGGTGACTCCAGACGGAATCGATAGAACAGCGAGTCCGAAGAGAACATCGTCTGGTCGGCGATTCGGATCGGCGTCGCGGTAGGGGTCACCTCGAGCGCGTCTTCGCACGCAGAGTTCGGGGAGGGCTCGAAGGGGTCGCCGATCTCCACGAGCGCGGGGAGGGGCCCGACAGACGGATCCCAAGCGAGCTGGATCCAATGCGCGCCGGGCTCGAGCGAAGGAAGCACGAGGTCCTCGGTGCGCGATGTGCAGGTGCCCGCGACCTCCGTGCATGCCTCCGCCAACACGACGTTGGCGGAGGAAGACGCGGCGGTGATCCTCAATCGCACGGATGCGCGCTGCTCGAGCACGACGCGCACGGACGCGATCGCCGGGGGCGTCACCTCGCCCGTGATCGAATCCTGGAAATCCCCACAGCTCGCGGCGTTCTGTCCGGAGAGCGGGGCCAGGACCAGCGGGCCGGAGCTCGTCACCTCGACCGGTGCTTCGCACGAACCGAGGGTGGCCCCGCAGCCGGCCTCGTCGGTGGTCCCGTCGCAGTCGTCGTCGATGGCGTTCGCGCATGCCTCGGGGGCGCCGGGGTGGACCTCGTCGTTCTCGTCGTCGCAGTCGTCGCCGCCGCATCGGTCGTCGATGTGACCGTCGCCGTCGAGATCGAACGCACAGCCCGGCTCCCAGGCGTCTCCGCGCGCCGAAGCGGCATCGAGAAGTGGGAGGCCTCCATCCTCGGGAGGGGAAGGATCCGTCCCGCACGCAGGCGTCAGCGCGGCGAGCGCCCAGAGCAGTCGAAGGCGGACGAGGCGCGCGCGACCGTGGGTGATGACAGGGTAAGTCACGTCTCCTCCAAACGAGAGGACCCTCGGAGGACAGGTCCGGTCACGCCGAGTCGAGTCGGCTCCGTCATGAGCCCTCGCTCCTCGAAAACGGCTCAGGGCCCGCGCAGAAACAACCCATCCGTTTCGCCGCCGGGGCATCCCCGCCAGAGCCGCCCGCTCTCCTCGAAATACCCCCAGCATTCCTCGTCGCTCGGTCAGCACTGGCGGGGCGCCGCGACGCCGATCCCAGCAGGTGATTTCTGCACGGGCCCTCAGCGTTCGACGACGTACGTGCGGGGTCGCCGAAGGTTCGGGCTCGCTCGGTCCCTCGCGATGCGATCCGCCGGGCGAAGGCACCGAACACGTGAGCCGGTCCGGAGCCCTCGCGGCTCCATCCCACCGTGTCGCGCGCGATGCTGCGTCGGGACTCGCCCCGTTCCCCCTCCAAGGAGTGGAATCTCATGTCTTCGAGAGCCATGGCTGCGCTTCCTGCGGTGTTCGTCGGGGCGGTGGGTCTGACCGGCTGCGCCGTCGCAACGCGCTCCCCGGTTCCCGCGCTGCCCGACGCCTCGCTGACGGCCTGTGCGCCGAACGCGCTTGGATGCACGGGCTCGGACGTCGGTCGCTGCCGCGCGGACGGAATGGGCTACGAGCTCGTCGAAGCGTGCGAGGGGGACGGCGAGGTGTGCAGTGAGGGCCGCTGCGTGTCGCTCTGCGAGGAGGCCCTCGCCGACCGCTCCTACGAAGGATGCGAGTTCATGGCGGTCGACCTCGACAACCACAACGAGGGGGCCTACCTGGCGGCGACCCAGCAATTTGCGGTCGTGGTGTCGAACGTCTCGCCGCTGCGCGCGCACGTGACGTTCCAGCGCGGAGGCACGACCGACGCCGAGGTCGACGTGGATCCAGGAGCGCTCGCCGTCGTGCCGCTGCCCTCGTGCAGTGTGGACGGCAGCGAGCCCACGGAGCGTGACGACGACGAAGAGACCCTCGCACACAGCGCGATCACGGTGTGCGGCGTGCGCGTCGTCTCGAGCGCCCCGATCGTCGCCTACCAGTTCAATCCTCTCGAGCCCATCGGGACGTTCACGGAGGACGCCTCGCTGCTGCTCCCGACGAGCGCGTGGGGGCCGAGGTACACGGTGCTCGGGTGGCCGCAGACCATCGGTCCGCGTCCGCCCGCCACCGGAGAGGCCACGCAGGCGCGGGCGTTCCTGGCCGTGGTGGCGAAGACCGCGAGTCAGGTGCAGGTCACGCTCGGCGACTCGGCGGGGTATGTGCGCGGGCTGAACGGGGCCACCCTCGGTCCGGGGGATGTCGTCGAGGTCGACCTCGACGCCGGTGAGGTGCTCAACCTCGAAACGACCGCCCTCGGCTCGGACTTCACCGGAACCCTGGTGGAGGCCGACGCAGAGGTCGGCGTCTTCAGCGGAAACGAGTGCGCCTTCATCCCATTCGAATTCCGCGGTGCGGGGATCGCGTCGTACGGGGCCTGCGATCACCTCGAAGAGCAGCTCCTCGCGGACCGGACGCAGGGGAGGCAGTTCGTTCTTGCGTCGCTGCCCTCGCGGAGCCAGTCGGTGTTCGACAGCACGCCGGGCGGCCGCTCGACGATCGCGCCCGTGGAGGAGCTCGATCTGTTCCGCGTCCTCAACGTCGGCACTGCCGCGGCGACGGTCGAGACGACCTTGCCTGCGCCCGACGACCGCTTCGTCCTCGCGCCCGGGGAGGACCGGCGGCTCAGCCTCGCGGGAGAGGCCTACGTCTCGTCCGACGAGCCTCTGTCCGTGATGCAGTTCATGACCGGGCAGGAGTACGTCGGTCTTGCGGTGGCGGGTGGCGATCCGTCGTCGCTCGTGGTCGCGCCGATCGACCAGTACCGGAGCGAGTACACCGTCTTCGTCCCCGAGTACCACGCCTTCGATTTCCTACAGTTGGTGGTTCAGGAGAACGCGCAGACGACGATCGACGGCGAGCCCACGGAGGCCACCTGCACCTCGGCCGAGGTTGGAGAGACGGGGCTGCGCGTGCTCCGTTGTCCGCTGTCCTATCCAGTGCTCGACGGGAGCGACCCGGAACGCCCGACGGTCGAGGACGGCGTACAGGACGATGGTGTGCACCGCGTCCGCTCGAGCGCTCCGGTCGGGGTGGCCGTCTACGGGTTCGATTCGTACAAGAGCTACGCATACCCAGGCGGGCTCCGGTTGACGACGATCGAGTGACGCGCGCGAGCGCGTCGCCTGCTGAGGCGTGCGCGGGACGCAGGCCTGGCGTCCCGGAGGCTCGGTTCGACCGTCAGCGCGGTCGGCGCGCGGGGGGCGCGGACGGCGCGGGCAATCGAGGCAGGGTGAAGCCGACCTCGGCCTGGCCGTGGTTGCCGGCCGCGTCGAAGGCGCGAACCGCCGCGATGTGGCTGCCGGGCTCGAGCGGGCGGAGCAGGCCCGAGAGCGTCGTGGCGTCGATGGAGAAGGGCTCTTCGCGGGTATCGAGGAGGTCGTCCTCCGGGAAGATCGGGCGGAATTCGCCGCCATCGATCGCGATCTCGATGCGCGAGATCGGGCCCATGCCGTCGCGCGCGCGCCCCGAGAGGCGCACGCCGCTCGCCGAGAGATCGACGACCTCGGGGGGCGTGTTGTCGACCAGGATCGGCTCGCTCGAGGCCCGCGAGCGGAGCACGTATGCATCCGGGTTCGACAGCTCGTCGGTCGCCTCGACCTCGACGACGTACCAGCCGTCGGGCACCGAGGTCGTGTTCCACGCGTACTCCGTGGCCGAGAGCAGCTCGGAGTCGCGCAGGATCTCGCGCCACACGGCTTGCGTCTCTTCGCGGAACCGGAGGCGATAGCGCAGCCGATCGCCATCGACGTTCTCGACCTTCCACGTGAGCCCGAGCGAGGCCGAAGGGGCCGGCGGCGCGGTCGGGTCCACGTCCGGAGCGCGCTTGGTCGTGCGGGCCTTGAGCCCGACCTCGGTCAGCACCGGGCGCTGGTTCTGCGGCAGGTAGTACACGCTCAGCGCGCGCAGCACGGCGTCGTCGCCCGCGAAGCCCGCGCGCACCTGGAGGAAGCGTGCGGCCGGCGAGCGCACGGGACCGGCGCTCGTCATCGGCGTGCTCCACGCGCTCCATGTCTCGTCGGGGCGCTCGGTGTTTCCCGATCGCGTCTCGATCCGGATCGCGCCTCGGCCGCGCCATACGAGCTGGCCCCAACGCGAGAGGAGCTCGGCGTCGAGCACCTTGCTGGTCCAGCTCGGCGCGTCGGCTCGCTCCGCGCGCACCCGGTAGAGCGCGGCGCCGTCGCCCGTCACGAGGAAGGGCGCGCTCGAAGTGAGGCCGATCGCGAGGACCTGACGCTCGTCGACGTCGATCCACACGCTGCTCGTGCGGTCCGGCTCGATCCGCACCACGCGGCCTTCGTGGCCGATTGCCGCGAAGATCACGCCGCCGTCTGCGACCTCGAGGCGCGTCACGTGGCCCTCTTCCTGAGCCCAGACGCGCTCGGCGCGGCCGTCTGCGCCGAGCGTCCACACGCGGCCCTTGCCGGGCCTCGGGCGCGCCGCGCGCGAGGCCGTCGCGCTCCGCTTGGTCGCGGCCGCGGAGACCGCTGGCGGGTCGGCGAACTCGTTGGCCGCGGCGACGAGCACGCCGTCGCGAAACGCGAGCGCCGTCACCTCGTTGCCGGGGAAGTCCCACGCGATCTCGGCGCGTCCCGGCGCCGTGATGCGCGCGACCACGGCGTCGTCGCTCGTGCCGGCGTAGAGCGTCCCGTCCGGTGCGAGCGCGAGGCTCATCACGTGCGCGGCGGGCGCGTCCCAGTAGAGGTTCGCGCGGCCTTGCGGGTCGATCGCGAAGACCTGGCCATGCGGTCCGGTCGCGGCGTAGAGGCGATGGCGCGAGGCGTCCCACGCGAGATCCCAGATCGACTCGGCCGGCGTCTCGAGGGGCAGAGGCGGCGGCGGGCTCGCGCCGTCACTCGGTGCGGGCACGGGCGCGGGGATCGCCGGATTGCCCGTGGTCGCGCTCGCGCCCGGGCGCACCAGCTCGCGCGCCTGACCGGCGCCCGCGCCGCCCGTGTCCACGGCGAAGATGCGCCCCTCGGGCAGCGTGCCGGCGTAGAGGATGCCGTCGCCGAGCACCATCGAGGACACGAGCAGTTGCTGGGTCTCGGCGAAGACCTCCACGCGCTCGCCCGAGACGCGGTAGATGCGTCCCGCGTCGTCGGTGCCGAGGTAGAGCGTTCCGTCGCTCGCTCGCGCCGCGCTCAGCACGAGCCCGACCTCGGGGGGCAAAGCCAGACGCTCGAGGCCTACGGAGGCGGAGACTTCGCCATCGGAGCGCACGGCCGCGTGGTGCAGCTCGCCGAGCGCGAAAGCGGCGGCGTCGTCGATGTCGAAAGAGCGCGTCGCGACGGCCTGCGCGGGCGGCGCGAGGGCCACGGCGGCGGCAGAGAGCGCTGCGGTGGCGAGGACCAGCAGGAGGAGGCGGCGTCGTTGCATCGTCGGTTCCAGAAAGGGCGGGCTCGCACGAGGGATTGGGCGCGGCGGGGCCGGAGCATGTTCCGGCGGAGGTCGCAAGTCAGGCTCGCCCGGTCCGGGTCGCCGCGACGAGATCGCGGTCCGGCGGATCGTGATCGGGCGTCCGGCCTTCAGCGCCTCCGGGAACGGCTGCGCGTGAGCGGCACGTCGAGGGTGTGGGGGCCGTCCGCGACGACGTCGACGCGTCGCGTCGCGTGTCCGCGGGCGCTCACCTCGAGTCGATGCGTGCGACCGTCGACCACCACGTGGAACGAGGGCCCGGGCATGAGCTCGTCGTCCCACCGGAACACTGCGTCCGGCGTGCTCGTGTGAACGGTGATGTTCGCCTCGACCTCGCGCGGACCGAGCGGGGCCGCGGGTGCGGTCGTCGGCGGGGCTCCGGTCTCGAGGAGCTGCGCGCGCTGGGCATCGAGGCGCATGCGGTGCGCGACGAGCAGCCCGGCCACCGTCGCGACGCAGAGCACGAGGACGGCCCCGCTGAGCATGGAGGGACGCCGCGGACCGCGAGGCGTGATCCAGTCTGCCCTCGCCGGCGCGGCAGAAGGAGGCTGGAAGTGGAGCGCCTCGGGCGTCAGCGTCGGCGCAGGTGGCCGCGCCTCGAGGCGGACGGGGGCCGAGGGCATCGCGGGCGCGGGCTTGGACGCGGGTGCGGGCGCCGCGAGGTCGTCGTCGACCTCCTCGAGGTCGTCGGCCAGGATCGGCGGCGGTCGCGACGGCCGGGTCACGTCGCGCACGAGTCGGCCGCTCCAGTCGAGCGAGGCCAGACGCTGACGCACCGCGGAGGCGGTCGCGGGCCGATCCGTCGGCAGCTTGCGAAGGAGCTCGTCGACGAGCGCCTCGAGCGCGACCGGTGCTGCGAGCCCAGGGCTCGCGTCGCGGAGCTTCGGGGGCGCCTCGCGCAGGTGCTGTCCCATGAGGATCACGGGCTCGCGGTCGAGGAAGACGGGCCTGCCCGTGAGCATCTCGAACAGGATGCAGCCGAGCGCGTAGAGGTCGGCCGAGGGGCCGACGGGCAGGCGAGCGACGGCCTCGGGGCTGATGTACCGCGGCGTGCCGAGCACCTGCTGGGCGTCCGTGAGCTGCGCGCGATCTTCGCGCGCGTCGTCGCGCTCGTCCTGGAGGATGCGGGCGATGCCGAAGTCGAGCACCTTGAGCCCCCCGCTCGCGAGCAGCGTCACGTTGTCGGGCTTGAGGTCCCGGTGAACCACGCCGGCCGCGGGCGCTGCCTCGAGCGCGCTCGCGATCTCGATCGCGAAGCCGACCGCTTCGCGCGGCGAGAGCGCGCCGTCCCCCGCGCCCTTGAGGCGACGCAGGCGCGCGAGCAGCGACTCTCCCGGCAAGAGCTCCATCGCCAGGAAGAGCGCGCCATCGTCCCCTCGACCGAACTCGTGCACGACCACGACGTTGGGGTGATGCACGCTCGCGGCCGCGCGGGCCTCGCGCTCGAAGCGCGCCTCGATGAGCGGATCGTCCGCCATGTCGGGGCGGAGCACCTTCACCGCGACGCGGCGACCGATCGCGAGCTGCGTGGCCTCGTACACCGAGCCCATGCCGCCCGAGCCGAGGAGCCGCTCGACGCGGTAGCGGCCCGCGATGATCTTGCCCGCCGCGTGGCTCGTCTCGGCGACTTGCTGCTTCGTCAAGCGCGACCGCGTCGAGGACGCGGTCTCTCTCGCGCCGCTGCTCTCCGAGGGAGCGCGCTTGGCTGCCTCGGGGCGCATCGTGATGCGCTCCTTCGTCTGCGGCTCGCTCGACATCAGCGGCCCGACGATACCACGGCGTCGCGCCGAGCCCCGCCGCTGACCTGCGCATCGCGGCCTTCCGAGGGGTCCGGGCATCGCGCGAACGTCACGGTCGAGCCCGCCGGCGGAATGGACGCTCGCGGCGTTGCGCAGCGCCGGCCGAGGCTCGTCGCGTGGACCCAGCCACGTGCCGGGCTCGGCGCGTCGGTGCCCGCGCGTCTCGTACTGCCGCCCAGAGCTCTGGGCGTAGTCCTAGGTCGTTTCCTGCCGAGGGTCTGTCCCAGACCCTCCCTCGTCGGAGCGAATCCGCCGGGGCCCCGACCCAATCGAGTGCCCCTGCCCGCAGCGTTCGCCGGACCCGGATCGAGCTTGCGGGCAGTGGTACTGGTACCGCCGCCCAGAGCTTCGTTCCGGGCTCTTCCAGTACGTCGATTCGGCAGTTCGGTCCGGGCGGAACAGCGAGCCCGGATCGAACTTCCGAACCGACGTACCAGGCCGCGCGACAGGTCCGCCTCGCATCGCGGATGGCAGCGCGGTGCGCGCTGCCCTAGGCTCTCCCCACCGTGGAGCCTGATGAAGACCCGAGCGAAGCTCGTCCTGCCTCGCGTCGACAGGGCGAGCCTCCGATCGTCGAGTGGTACCGGCTCGACGCGAGCCGCGCGCTCCTGCGGACGCTCGTGCTCGGCGCCTCGATCATGCTGCTCGGCTCGCTCGTCTCGGCGTGGGGGCTCCTCAGCTCTCGCGGTAGCATCCCGCATCCGTTCCTCGGTCACCGCGGGGCCGTGATGGCGGCCGAGGCCGCGACGGAACGGAGCCCGCTGCTCGAGATCTCCACGGGCCTCGTGGCGCTCGGCTGTCTCCTCGGGGGCGGCTTCACTGCGATCGTCGGCCTCAAGCGCGCCCTCTCGGAGGAGTGCTATCTCGCGCTGCGCCACGACGGTGCGCTGTTCGTCTCGGGTGACACCGAACGCTTCGTCGCGTGGGACGACCTCGAGGATGTCACCTGGGACGCGCGCTCGGACGCGCTGCTCTTCGTGGGACACGACGGCGAATCCGTGCCGCTCGTCGCGCGCTTCGCGGACGTGACCAACGAAGAGCTGGCCAAGCGCGTGCGGGCGGTGCGTCGGCGCGCGGTGCACGGCCTGCTCCCGAGGGCCCCGAGGCAGGCGTGAGCGCCGGGGCGAGCCGGCCCGTGCTCCTCGTGCACGGCATCTGGGACACGGGCTCCGAGCTCGCCGCGCTGCGCCGCGAGATCGAACGGCGCGGCCGCCTGGTCGAGACGATCGATCTCGTCCCGAACGATGGTCGCGCGCCGATCGGGGAGCTCGCGCGCCAGCTCGGCGGTCGGGTCGAGGCGCTGCGCCGCGAGAGCGGCCACGGGCGCATCGATCTGGTCGGCTTCTCGATGGGCGCCCTCGTGTCGCGTACGTACATCCAGCGCGAGGGCGGCCGCGAGACCGTGCGCCGCTTCGTCAGCATCTCGGGACCTCACGAAGGGACGCTCGGCGCTCAGGTGCTGCCGCTCGAGGGCGTGCGCGACATGCGGCCAGGCAGCGCGCTCCTCCGGGATTTGGCATCGGACGCCGAGCCCTGGGGAGACGTGGAGGTGCATGTTCTCTACACGCCCTTCGATCTGATGATCCTGCCACCGCGCTCGAGCGAGCTCCGAGGCGCGCGCACGACGACGAGGATCCCCGTGCTCCTGCATCGCCTGATGATCGTCTCCCCGCGCGCGACCGGCGCGGTGGCCGATCGCCTCGGAGAGGCGGGTTGAGCGCGGCCCGGCTGCAGAGCGCGCGCCGTGCGCTGCTCGCGTGGTTCTCGCGCGCTGCGCGCGATCTGCCGTGGCGACGCACGAAGGATCCGTACGCGATCTGGATCTCGGAGGTCATGCTTCAGCAGACGCGCGTCGAGACGGTGCTGCGTTACTACGGGCGCTTCCTCGAGCGCTTCCCGACGGTCGGTGCGCTCGCGTCGGCCGGTGAGGAGGATGTGCTCGCGTGCTGGAGCGGCCTCGGGTACTACCGTCGCGCGCGTCTCCTCCATGCGGGGGCCAAGGCCGTCGCGGCGGGCCACGCCGGCGAGGTCCCGCGTGAGGCCGCAGCCCGCCGCGCGCTCCCCGGGGTGGGGCGCTACACCGCGGGTGCCATCGGGAGCATCGCGTTCGGCCTGCGCGAGCCGATCGTCGACGGCAACGTCGCGCGGGTGCTCTCTCGGATTGGAGAGATCGAGCACGCGCTCGGCACCTCGGAGAGCGAGCGAGCGCTCTGGGCCGAGGCCGAGGGCTGGGCCGATCACCCGGACCCCGGCGCGGTGAACCAGGCGCTCATGGAGCTGGGCGCGACCGTCTGCACGCCCGTCGCGCCCCGTTGTGAAGAGTGCCCCGTGCGGTCGTTCTGCGGCGCCCGCGCGTCGGCTCGGACCGATGCGCTGCCCGTGCCGCGCGCACGAAAGGCGCCGCGCGCGGTCTCGGTGGTGTCTCTGGTCGCGCGCGCCCGCGAGGGCCGCGCCCTCCTCGTCCGGCGCGGTGAGGACGTCGATGCTGCGTCGGCGCTCTTCTCCGGCGCGCTGTTCTCCTCCTCGCTCTTCGCGGGCCTCTGGTCCGTGCCCATGTCGGAGGGCGAAGGGCGCGGCGCGGCGCGGGGGCTCGCGGATGCGGTGGGCGCCACGCTGCTGCCCGGGGAGCCACGCGCGCTCGTGCACGTGCTCACGCACCGCCGGCTCGAGGTGCGGGTGTTCGAGGGCCGCCTCGCGCAGGCTCCGCGCGGGGGCAAGCTCGTCACCGCCGAGGCCCTCGAGACGCTCGGGATCGCGGCATTGACGAAGAAGGTTCTCGGCCTCGACGGCCGCGGGTGAGAGGCGGTCGTTCCGTCTTCCGGTTCGAGCGGCCCAAGCTTGCCTGCCCGCGCGGGGTCTTGGGGCGATGCGCTCACTCCTGCTCGTCCTCTCTCTCGCCCTGCTCACGGTCCCCGCCTCCGGGCATGCGTCCTGCCTTGGCTCGTCGGGAGACGAGCTCGTCCTCGTGGGGACGGGCCCGCGCGGGGGCGTGGTGCTGCTCGTGCGGCGGGCCGCCTACGGCGGCTCTGCACCGCTCACTGGAGCCACGCCGACGCGGCTCGAGCTCCGGCGCGACGCGTGCAGTGCTGCCTGCGACGTGAGCGCTCCGCTCGCGGCGCTCGCGACGAACCTCTATGCCCTCCGCCTTCCCTCGGGCCTCCCGACGGGTCGCTGGCAGGTGCGCACCGCCGCGGCGGCCAGCGTGAGCTTCGAGGTGGGTGCGGCCTCGGCCTCGGGCCCTGCGATCTCAGCGCGGCCCCGCGTCGGGGCCCCGTCGCAGGTGAGCCTCGGTTCCGTGCCCGACCCCGTGCCCGAGATCGTCCTCGCCGATCCTGCGCCCGCGGGCGCGCTCGGTCTGCTCGCACGCTGGCAGGGCTCCTCGTTCTTCATGCCGGTGCGCGCCGGGGATCGGACGCGCTTCGTGCTCTCTCCGGGCCGCTGTCGGGCGCCGCTGCCTGGCTTCACGCGGCCCACCGCGGGCAGCGCGATCGAGCTCGCCTTCGTCGACTCCGAAGGGCGCAGCTCACCGACCAGCGCGATGACCTACACGCCCCGGTGAGCTGGCGGAGGCGCCGTCAGCCCGCGGGCAGCTGCGCGATGCGCGCTTTGGCGCGTGGCGCGATCGACGGGTCGCGCTCGGCGAAGACCGCGAGCCACGGGATGACCTGGAGATTGCGGCAGAGCGCGAGGTCCCGGACGAGCGTGGCGTCGTGCGGGTGGTCGTAGCCAGCGCATGCGGCTCCGATGGCGTCGCGCTCCTCGCCGAAGAGCTCGAGGCGCGAGCGGAGGCTCGCGAGATCCCACTCGATCGGGCCGATGAAGGCGTCCTCCCAATCGGTCCAGACGGGGCCACGCGCCGTCGCGAGGGCGTTGCCGAGGTGGGCGTCACCGTGCACCGGCTGCATCGAGGCGGTGCGCGCTTCCGCC
Organism: Deltaproteobacteria bacterium; assembly: GCA_046342295.1. Lineage (GTDB taxonomy): Bacteria > Myxococcota_A > Polyangia > Polyangiales > Sandaracinaceae > JAFLCL01. The sequence continues at coordinate 12,686 of JBKDQC010000203.1, forward strand.
GACGCGACGATTCGCTCGCCTTCGTCCCACGCGCGCCGCAGCCGATCGCGCTCGCGCGCTTCGAGGTGCGGCGAGGCGAGCGCACGATCGAGCACCGCGCGCGCCTCGAGCCAGCCGCCCCAGCGCGGGAGCCGCGATCCCTCGAAGCTGGCGAGCGCGCGGTGACAGCGCGCGAGGGCGCGACCCGCAGCGCGGGTGTCCAGCGGGCCCTCGAGCCGCTCGCGCTCCCAGAAGCTCACCACGAGCCCGTCGCGTTCGTGGGGCCCTGGATCGATCGCGCGCGCAGGCCGGGTGACGGCCGCGCCGGCCGCGTCGAGCAAGCGCGCGAGCGCGACCTCACGGCCGAGGAATTCGAGGCCCACGCGCGTGGCGCTGGTCGCCACCGCGACGCGCGCCACGAGCGCGTGCGGCTCGAGCGCGAGCACCACGTTGCTGCGGTCTGCGATCACCACCGGCGTGCAGGCGAGCCCGAGCCCGCGCGTGAGACGGTCGACGACGCGGATCGTGTCCATGTGCGGATCAGCGCGGATCGCTCACGCGCCCGAGGAAGAGCACCGCGCCGGTGCGCAGGTCGCGGAGAACGAAGAGGAAGGGGCGGTCGAAGCGGACGACCACCGGCTCGGGCTCCCGCATCGCCGCGCCGCGAGCCGCCATGATCACCGCGCTCGCAGCGGCGGCTTCGGTCCCATCCTCGTCGACCCGTACGAAGGCCTTGTGGAACGCGCTGCTCACGTGGAGCCGGTCTCCAGCGTTCGGCGGGTTGGCCATGCCTGTGAAGTCGGCGCGGTCGTCGTCGAAGGCGAGGGGCATCCCCAGGGCCGTGAGGTGATCCTCGAGCGGGATGGTCGCTGGCTCGAGGCGGAATTTCGGGAGCGAGAGCGCGACGCGCTGCGAACCGAGCGCGGTCGTGTCGGAGAGGTGGGCCTCGGTGGCCCACGCCTCGGGCGGTGTTCCCTCCGCGGGAAGCACGAAGCGCATGGCGAGCTCGTCGCCCCGGTAGGGGAGCTCGACGATCGTCGCGCCGTCGATCTGGCCGTAGGCCAGCGTGCGGGTCGCGTGCATCGTGTCGACCTCGACGGCAGTCCGGCCATCGACGCGGAACGTGACCGGCCGGGTCGCGTTGCGGTCGAAGGGCGTCTCCCAGCGCGCGTCGAGGTAGACGGCGTTGACCAGCACGAGCCGCGTCAGCGCGTCGATCGCGCCCTCGGGGATCAGCGCGCGGATGCGATCTCGGGTGTGCTCGGCGACCCATCCGTTGATCAGCGCGCGTGAGGGCTCGGGTGCGCCGATGAAGTCGAGGCGCTCGACCGGTGCGCCGAACGCGGCGCGGACGCGCGCGAGGTAGGGCTCCTCGAAGGTGTACGCGTCCTCGCCGAAGAGGCGGTTGGCGACGCGCAGCGTGTAGGTCTCGCGCGCGGGGTCATCCCACGCGCGGAGGGCGTGTCCGATGGCGTCGAGGCCGGGGTCATCCGTGTGGAGCACGCGCAGCATCTCGGCCCGGGTCTCCGTGCGCGCACCGGCCGCTGTCATCGCGAGCGCGGCCTCGAGGCTCGCGGGCGAGCACGCGACGTTGCCGGAGGCAGCGGCGAGTCGCGCGAAGAGATCCGCGGCGAAGCCGTTCACCGCGCGACCGACCCCGCGGGCCTGCTCGGCGTCGAGCCCCTGGGCCGGCGGCGCGGAGGGCTCGGGCGGCGTCGGGTCCGCTGCGGCCGCGGGGCTCGTCGCGGCCGTCGGGCTCGCCGCGGGCTCGGGCGTGGTGGCGACGGTGCCCTCTGCCGCGCCACAGCCCACAGCGAGACACAACCCCAACGGCATGATGGCCAGGCGCATTC
>JBKDQC010000204.1:0-3007 GCA_046342295.1 Deltaproteobacteria bacterium
GTCATGTGGGGCTCCTCGGACACGCCGGTTCAACGCACCGTGGGTCGGGGGAGGTACGTGCTCGCAGCGCACCTGTCAATCGCAGGGCGACGCGCGCGCGACGGCGCGCTCAGCCTGCCGACACGCAAACTCGGCTCGCGCCGGGCTCGGTCGGGCGCACCTCGACGCGCACCTCGATGCGCTCGGAGAGACGCGCGACGTGCGAGACGACGCCGATCTGTCTGCCGGCCTGACGGAGCGCATCGAGCGCGTCGAGCGCCTGCTCGAGGCTCTCCTCGTCGAGCGAGCCGAAACCCTCATCGAGGAAGAGCGAGCCCACGTCGTCGTGCTCCGCGGTCATGGTCCCGAGCCCCAGCGCGAGGGCCAGCGACACGAGGAAGCGCTCTCCTCCCGACAAGCTCGAGGTCGCACGCGGTCCGCCCTCGAGATCGGCGTCGAGCACGTCGAGCGCGAGCGAGCCCGGCTGCGTCGCGCGCCGCGCCAGGCGATAGCGGGGCGCGAGCACGCGCAGCTGCTGGTTCGCGTGGGCGAGCAGGATGTCGAGCGCCATCGACTGGACGACCAGACGAAGCTTCTTCCCGTCGGCGGAGCCGATGAGCCGGGCGAGGCCCTCCCAGGTCTCGGCGCCCCTGCGGAGCGCGTCGAGCGCTTCGGCCCGGCGAGCGCGCTCCTGTCCGCGCGCGAGGTCGTCCGCGAGGCGCGTCTCCGCGATCACGCGGAGCTGCTCTGCCTCCGCGCGAGACCGCTCGGCGTCGCGCCGCGCCGCCTCGAGCTCTTCGGGCGCGGGGAGCCCCTCCGGCAGCGCGCCCGCGGCCGCTTCGAGACGCCTTCTGCGCTCTTGCACGACCGCGCGCTGACGATCCCGGCGCTGGTCGAGGCCCTCGATCTCGAGGGCCCAGCGGCTGAGCTCGCGCGGGTCGAGACGTGCGTCGGCGGCCAGGTCGCCCCAGGTGAGGCCGCGCACCTCGAGCGCCGCCCCGAGCGCCCGCTCGGCGTCCTCGCGGGCGCGCGCCGCGTCGCCCCCGCGGACGGCCAAGCTCTCGAACGTCCCGCGCGCCCGCTCGAGCTGGGCGTGGAGCTCGGCGCAGGCCCTCTCGGCGCCTGCCGCGAGCGCGCGGGCGGACGCCGCCGCGCGCGCGTGCGCGGCGCGACGCTGCGCGGGGGGCTCGACGCCGTGCTCGCGCTCGAGCTCGGTGCGCGCGCTCGCCCGCTCCGCGTGCGCCCGATCTGCGGCGACGCACGCCTGGCCGAGCACCTCCCGCGCGCGGCCGGACTCTTCCATCCGAAGCGCGAGCACCGCCTGGGCACGCGAGGCCTCGATCCGCAGCTTTTCGCGTCGCTCCCCGCGCCGACGGCGAGCCTCGAGCGCCTCGACGACGACGCGCGCGTCCTCCCCAGGGGGGCTCGCCGAAGAGGCCCCCCGCCCAGTGGGGTGCTCGAGCGCGCCACACACGGGGCAGGGCTCGCCCTCGCGAAGCTCGGCTCGGACGAGCGCCACGAGCGGCTCGATGGAGCGTTCCGGCGCTTCGCGATCGATCTCCGCCTCGACGAGCGCGAGCTCGCGCTCGAACGCTTCGAACGACTTTCGTGCGTCTCGTTCGCGCCGCTCCGCGTCCACCGCCTCGCGGTCCGCGCGCTGCCGCGCATGCCGCAGCGCGTCCTCGCGTCCCGCCCGCTCGGCCCACGCCGACAGCGCCGCCTCGTGGGCGACGAGACGCTCCTCGAGCGGCGCAGACTCACGCTCGAGCGCCGAGAGCTCGGCGCGGGATCGCTCGAGTGTCTCCTGCCGCGCCGTCAGCTCGGGCGTCCAGCGCTCGAGCTGCTCCTCGAGCGCGCCGCGCTCCCGCTCCGCTCGTTCGAGCTCCGTCCTCGCGCTCTCGAGCGCTCGTTGCTCGGCCCGCACCTCGTCCAGACGGCGTCCGCGCGCGACCTCCTCGCGGCGAGGCTCGAAGAGCCCGATCTGCCGCGTCACCTCCTCGAGCTCTCGCTCGCTCTGCGCGAGCTCCACGCGGAGGACCCTGCAGGTCTCGTGCGCCCGTTCGAGCGCGACCAGCTCCGCGACCCGCTTGGTCGCGCGTGCGGCCTCGAGGGCGGCCTCGTCGCGCTGCGCGGCGAGCTGCTGTCGCTCCGCCTCGGAGAGCTGCGCGAGGGATTCGAGCTCCAGGCTCCGCTCTCGCGCCTCGCGGCTGAGCGCCGCCGCGCGCGAATGCACGACCCGCGAGAGCGTCGAGTAGATCTCCGTCCCCGTGACGCGCTCGAGCAGCCGCGCCCGCTCGTCGTCGGGGGCTTCGAGGAAAGACGCGAGCGCTCCCTGCGGAAGGAGCCCGGACCGGCCGCACTGCCCGAAGTCGAGGCCGAGCCGGGCTTCGATCTGCGCGAGGACGTCGGTCTTCGTGGTGCCGATCCGGAGGCCCCCACGCGGCTCGGCCCCCTCCGGCTCGCCGAAGGTCCACGGCACGAGCGGCACGGACGCAGCGAGCGTCTCGAGGGTCATCGTGGGCCGCCCGAGCGCCTGCCCCCCGCCCCGCCGCTTGACGGCACGCACCTCCCAACGCGCCCGGAACACACCCCCACGGCGCCCCTCGAAGTCGACCTCGGCGAACGCATGCTGCGCGCCCCGGCGCACGATCGAGCGCGGGTCGCTCGACCGGATCCAGTCGTCTTCGCCGGGCTCGACGCCGGAGGTCGACCGCACGCCCGCACGCACCACGTCCCGCTGTGGAACCCGAGCAACCCGCGGCGCGCGGTCGAAGAGCGCCAGGCACATCGCATCGAGGATCGTGCTCTTGCCCGCACCCGTCGGCCCCCCGATGACGAACACGCCCGCACCGCGCATCGGCTCCGCGTCGAGATCGAGCTCGAACGGCTCGGACAAGCTCGCGAGCCCGCGCCCCCGGATCGCACGGATCCTCATGACGCCGCCTCGGTCGGGCCGGCCACCCCGAGCTCAGCCACCCCGAGCTCAGCCACCCCGAGCTCAGCCACCCCGAGCTCAGCCACCCCGAGC
>JBKDQC010000205.1:0-2476 GCA_046342295.1 Deltaproteobacteria bacterium
CAGCGTCGCCTTCACGGAGAGCGCGAAGCGCTCGGGCACCTGGTCGCGCCCGTCGCCGAGGGGGACGCGCTGTCCGACGTCGACGTGCCAGGGGACGTTCCAGCGCTGCACGGGGACACCCATCTCGAAGAGGCGCGGCTCCTCGCCCTGCGGGGCACGTAGATCGAGAGCGCGGTTGCGCGCGTGACGGCACGCCGGCCTCGACGGCCACGGTCTCGAGCTCGCAGCTCGATAGACCCGAGCGGACGCTCACGCGCGCGGCTCACGAGGCCTTCGTCCGAGATCTCGAACCACCGCTCGCGTCTCGCTCGCACGGGGGCATCAGGATGCCACGGCTCCTGGGATCCTTGGGAGCATCTCGCGTGGTAGGACCCGGCCGGTGAGCGCGCGCGACACGAGCCCGCATCCGGAAGGCCCACGCCCCGAGGGCCAGCCCCCCGGAGGCCACCCGGCTGCGATCGGCACGCTGCGTGCGCTCTGGGCCCTCGCGCGCCCGAGAGGGATGCTCTTCGTGGCGTTGCTGCCGATGATCGGGTTCGCGTACGCCTACTGGGATCACGGCTGCGAAGACCCGAGCCTGCGACCCTTCGGCGCGATGGCGCTGCTCGGGCTCGCCTGGGCCGTGCCCCACGCGGGGACGATGTGGCTCAACGCTGGCCTCGACCGCGACGACAAGCCCACGCTGTTCGGAGAGAGCGTGCCTGTGCCCGCGCACATCGGGCTCTATGCGTATCCCACGTTCGTGTTCGCGATCGCTCTCGGTTTCTGGCTCGGCGTGGGCGTCGGGGTGTGCGTCGTGCTCTGCACGATCCTCTCGATCCTCTACTCGCACCCGCGCACCGCATGGAAGGCGCATGCCCTGGGTGGTCCCTTCGTGAATGCTGCCGGCTACGGCGCGCTCTCACCGCTCGGGGGATTCTTGCTCGCGGGCTTCGCGCCCACCCTCCGGGGCGCGGCGGTGCTTGCGGTCGCCATCGTGTGGATCACGACGGCTTACTTCGCCGCGCAGGCGTTCCAGGAAGGCGAAGATCGCGCGCGAGGCTACCGAACGCTCGTCGCGACGCGCGGCGCAGCCTTCACGCTGCGCCTGACCCGAGGTCTCTTCTGGGTCGCGGGCGGGAGCACGCTCGCGCTGGCCGCTCTCGGCTGGTTCCCGCGGGTCGTGCTCGTGGCGCTGCCCGGCTTCGTCTGGGTCGATCACCTCGTCGCGGGCTGGCAGCGAGAGCCCGGAGGCGGCGACGAATCGTGGGCGCGGCGGTTCTTTCTCCGGATGTTCTGGGTCGCGCTCGCGGTGCTCTCGTGCGTCTCGGTCGACTACGAGCGCCACCGCGGCGCGCGACCCGGGGGACTCGCGACGGCCTCGGGACGCTTCGAGCCGCGCGCGTGCGACCCTCCGTGACCTCCCCGAGCGGCGCGACATTCCCGCGCGATTTTCGACGGCGCGTTTGGTAGCGTCATCGTCGTGAGCTGCAGAGGCATCGCCCGTCCTTTCTCGCCGTGGGTGCTGTCGGCCGCGGTGCTGCTCGCCTCGACCTCAGCCGCGCTCGCTCGCGCGCAGGAGGCCGCGCGGAGCGACGGGGACGCGAGCCGGACGGGCTCGATCGAGGAGCCCGACCGCACGCGCCTCGACGTCGAGCGACTGCCGCCGGAGGCGATCCCGGTCACGCGCTCCCTCTACGCGCACGGGCTCTACGTCGAGGGGCTGATCGGAGGCCGCGGCTTCCTCGGCGGGATCGGGCGCATCAGCTCGCCGGGGCCGATGCTCGCGGTGCGCCTCGGCTACGAAGTCCTCGATTGGCTCTGGATCGGCGCGATCGCAGAGGGCTCGATGCACCAGACCGCGGCGCCGCCTCCGCCGGGTCGTCAGGTGTTCGAGCTGCTCGGCGCGATGGGTGACGTGCGCGCGCAGATCAACCCGACTGCCGAGCTCGCGATCTGGCTCGCCGGACAGCTCGGCTTCCTCGTGGCCAGCACCGACGTGCTCGCCCTCTACGGCCAGCCCGCGGCCTCGACCGTGTCGCTCGCGTACGGCGGCGAGCTCGGCGTCGACGCGCACTTCCACGCGCGTCATCTCTCGCTCGGTCTCCTCGGCGGAGCCCGCCTGAGCCCGGGCCTCGACCTGCCCGGCAGCACCGCGGTCGGCCTCCACGGCGCGGCGTACGTGCGCTACGTGCTCTGACGTCGCGTCGCGCGCGGCGGACGCGACAAGCCCTCAGGACACGAGCGTCAACACATGCGGAGGCAAGAGCGTGAGGACGTCGCGCGCGCCCCGATAGCCATCGCTGACCGTGCGTCGCGCGGGTCGCCCCGCGAGACGAACGCGCGCTCCGAGCGGGAACAAGGCGACGGAGAGGGCGATTCCCGAGCCGGCGTCGAGGCCGCGCCGTCCGCCGCGCGAGGCGAAGTTGCGCTCGAGCTCGGGCGTGCTCTCGAGCGGCTCGGCGACGGCCTCGGCGGCGCGCCAGAGAGACGCGCC
>JBKDQC010000206.1:0-21487 GCA_046342295.1 Deltaproteobacteria bacterium
ATTTCGAGGGCCTCATGCCTCAGGCGCTGGATCTGGCCCCAGCTGCACCCGATTCACTCGGCGAGAGGGAGGGGCTGCGGCCAGACCCTCCGGCAAGAAACGTCAGAGCATGAGTCAATCCAAGTGACTCATGCTCTGAGGTCAGTCGCCCGGTGCGGCGCGCGGACCGACGCCCGATCGAGGATCGGACCGCACGACCTCCCACGCGAGCCGCTGCAGGCGCCGGGCGCTGTCCTCGGAGAGCTCGGCGGTCCGCAGCGGCAGCCCTTCGGGGCTGCGTCGGTAGAGCGCGGCGTAGTTCACGAGGCCGACGAAGTGGCTTCCGAGCGCGCTCGTGTGCACGTCGTCCGCCGGCTCCGGATGGGGCGTGCCCAGCGACGCGACGAGCCCGCGCGCACGCGTCGCGTCTGCGTCCGGATCCGGCCACCTGTCGGGCCAACCGAGGTACGGATTGGCGAAGAAATCGGTGAGGGCGAGCGCGCTTCCATCCGCGCGCGTCCAGCGCGCGCTCCGCAGCGCGCGCGCGAGCGAGCGGAACGCCGTCGCGACCGGGACGAGGAAGACGATCCCCGGCTCGCACGGCGGGCCGAGCCAGCGCGACCAGCGCCCTAGCAGGCCCGGCTCGACGATGGCGCCCGCGGCCAGCTCGTCTGCGACCGCCTCGTAGCCTGCCCGCTCGCGCGCGAGCCGCTCGGGCCAGTCCCACCGGTGCGGCTCGTCCGCGGCCTGGTCCAGACCCTGGAGGCCGACCCAGCCCTCGAACAGGTAGACGCGCGCCTCCGGCACGCGCGCCCGCGCCTCGCAGGCGAGCTGCGCGGCGTAGTACGCGGTGTGCTCGTAGCGGCGCGCCGCGTCGATCGGCACCGTGTCCACGAGGACCAGCGTGTCGAACTGCCCGCTCCGCAAGCGCTCGAGCCGCCTCGGCAGCTCCGGCTCCGACCGTCCCGCGTGGCTGCGCCCCAGGTACGCGAGCGAGAGCGGGCTGCCCCAGAGCGTGTGATCGAAGGAAGCGTGCCCGAGGCCGGCGGCCGCGGCGAGCGCGTCGACCGTCTCGATCACGTTGAGGCTCCCGGGCGCATGCTCGTCCCGCGACGACATCAGGCTGTGCCCGACCCAGTAGAGGCTTCGGGCCTCCGCAGGGCCCGCGTCCGTGCCGTCGTACCGGGCGCGCGGCACCGCCGGCTCCGGCCAGACCGCCGGCAGGCCGAGGGCCGCGAGCAGCACGGCGGCCGTCAGGAAGACGCGCGTCCGCGCCGAGCCAAGCATCCCGCGAGGATACGAAGGGCCCGCGCGGGCACAACCGGATCCGGTCGCGGCGCTCGACGCGGTCGGGGCTCGTACTAGGGTCGGGCGATGGTGCGACTCGCGCTCGTGTGTGCCGCGCTCGCGCTCGTGTCGTGCGCGAGCTGCGGAAGCTCGATCCCCGCGCCGCGTGCCTCCTCGCCGTCGACTTCCGCGCAGCCTGCGCCTCCCGCGCCTGCGCCGACGGAAGCGGTCCTGCCGCCGCGGCCCGAGGGGCCGGCCCGCGCGTGGTCCACGCTCGGTACGAACCTCGACTGGCCTGCAGACTGGAGCGAGGTGACACCGTTCATCGATGGGTTCCGGCTCTCGCGGGCCTGGACGAGCGCGCCCGCAGACGGCGCGCCCGACGACGCGCAGCCGATCGACGTCGACGAGCACGGCTGGGTGCGCTCGCTCCGTCCGGGGCAGGTCGTTCGCACGGGGATCCACTGGGACGTCTCCCACCTCCGCGCCGGGCGCTACACCGTGCTCTATGCGGGGCAGGGTGAGCTCGCGACCTTCGGCGGCGTGCGCGACCGCGTGATCGAGCGCTCCTCGGGGCGGCTCGTCGTCGACTTCGACCCGGAGAGAGACGAGCGCAGCTTCGGGCTGATCCTCCTCGCGACCGATCCTGCCGACCCGATCCGCGACATCCGCGTCATCGCGCCCGGCGGCGCATGCCGCGAGGAACCTGCGCGCTTCTGCGAGGTGAGCACGCCTGGCTGCGCGTGCCTCTCGTTCGTCGAGCACCACGCGTCGCTCGTGTTCCACCCGGACTTCCTCGCCGATCTCCGGAGCTACGCGAGCCTACGCTTCATGAACTGGCAGCTCACGAACGGCTCGACGCAGGCGCGCTGGCAAGATCGGCCCCGCGTCGAGGACGCCCGGTGGTCGGTCCGTGGCGTTCCGCCGGAGGTGATGATCGATCTCGCCAACCGGCTCGGCGCCGAGCCTTGGCTGTGCATTCCGCACCTCGCGGACGACACCTACGCGCGCGAGCTCGGGCGGCTCGTCCGAGAGCGCCTCGACCCAGCGCTTCGCGTGCGTGTCGAGCTCTCGAACGAGCTCTGGAACAGCATCTTCCCGCAGTTCGAGCACGCGCGGCAGGAGGGTCTCCGGCTCGGCCTCGGCGGGCCGGAGCGCGACCTCACCTTCGCGCAGGTGCGCTGGGTGTCGCGGCGCAGCCCGGAGGTCTGGCGCGCGTTCGACGAGGGCTTCGGCGATCGCGCGCGCACGATCCGCGTGCTCGGTTCGTTCTCGATCAATCCGTGGATCACGGGCGTGATGCTCGACTTCGAGACCACCGCCGAAGACCTCGACGAGATCGCGATCGCGCCCTACTTCGGCCCGCTGTACGGCCCCGCCCGCCGGGCGGAGCTGCTCGAGGGGGGAACCGAGGGCGCGCTGCGCGAGGCCGAGGCGTCGCTCGCGGAGGTGATGGCGCACGCCCGCGAGCAAGCGCTCCTCGCGCGGCGACACGGCGCGCGCCTCGTGGCCTACGAAGGGGGCCAGCATCTGGTCGCGGTCGGGGGGCTCGAGCACGACCCCGAGGCGCAGCGGATCCTCCACGCGGCCAACCGCGACCCGAGGATGGGCGCGCTCTACACGCGCTACTTCGAGGAGTGGCAGGGCGCGGGAGGCACCTTGATGGTCCACTTCATCCACGCAGGTGGGTGGAACGACTACGGGAGCTGGGGCGCGCGCGAGCACCTCCGGCAAGACCCGCGGGAGGCACCGAAGTACCTCGCGCTCGAGCGCTTCGCCCGCACCGTGCGGCCCTCCTGGTGAGCGGCGCGTGGACGGTCACCCCAACCCGCTCGCGTGGCTGGCGCTGCTGCTCGTCGGGCCGCTCGCGTTCCTCGCGTTCCGCAAGTGGCGCCCGCAGCGCGCCGCGCTGACCGTGGTGTTCGGCGGGGCGATGTTCCTGCCCTGCGTGATCCGCTTCAACTTTCCGGTCATCCCCGACTTCGACAAGGAGATCCTCCCGAGCTTCTGCGCGCTGCTCGCGTGCTGGCTCCTCCGCCGGCAGTCGCTTCGCGGGGCGCGGCCCTTCCGCGGGCCCGAGGGGCTCGTCGCGGTGGCGGCGCTCGCGGTGTTCGGGACGGTGTTCACGAACACCGACCCGATCGTGCATGGCCCGACCGTTCTTCCCGGCGAGACGCTCTACGACGGGCTCGTCGATGGCATCCAGATCCTCGCCACGTGGTTTCCACCCTTCTACCTCGGGCGCGCGCTCTTCCGGAGCTCGAAAGATCTCCACGCGCTCATGCGCTTCCTGGTGCTCGCGGGGCTCGTGTACTCGGTGTTCATCTTCATCGAGCTGCGCATGTCGCCCCAGCTGCACAACTGGGTCTACGGCTTCCACCAGTCCGATTTCATCCAGACCATCCGCTTCGGTGGGTACCGACCGAAGGTCTTCATGCGCCACGGCCTGAACGTGGCGCTCTTCATGACGATGACCGTCGCGAGCGCCGCGGCGCTCTGGAAGGCCAAGGCACCGGTCGGTCGCTTCTGGACTCCCGGACGAGCCTTCCTGTTCCTGGTCGTGGTCCTCGTCCTCTGCAAATCGACCGGGGCGTACTTTCACGCGGCCATCGTGCTGCCGGTGCTGCTCTTCTTCGGGATGCGCATGCACCGCCTCGCGGCGGGCTCGCTCGCCACGCTCATCCTCGGATACCCGCTGTTCCGCTCGCTGGATTGGATCCCCGTGGACGCGATCGTCGAGTGGATGCGCGTCAACGTGAACGAAGAGCGCGCGCTCTCGCTCGGGTTCCGCCTCTTCACCGAAGAGGAGGTCCTCGCGAACGCCCGCGAGCGCATCTGGTTCGGCTGGGGCGGCTACGGGCGACCTTTCGAGTTCGACGAGACGACTGGCCAGATGATCTCGGTCCTCGATGGCTACTGGACGATCGAGCTCAGCACGCACGGTGTGGTGGGCTGGCTCTGCATCTTCGGCATGATGCTCTGGCCTGTGCTCGTCGCCGTCTGGCAGTTGCCGAAGATCGAGTCCAGGCGAGACCGGACTCTCGTCGGGGCGCTGGCCATCCTCTCGGCGCTCTACGTGTTCGACTGGCTTCCGAACTCTTCGATCTCTGCCGACCTCACCTTCATGGTGGGGGCGCTCGCCGGCGTCGTGCCAGGCATCCTCGCCGAGCAACGCGCCGAGCGCGAGGCGCTGCGACAAGAGCGCGCGGAAGAGAACCGCAAGCGTCGGGGCCTGCGCTCCGAGCCGAGGGGCCAGGGTCCTCTGAACCCGGTCCCGGTGGGTCCCGTCTCGCCGGCGGCATCCGTTCCCGAGGTGTTTCCGTCACACGGTGCGTCGAGCGCCGCGAGCCTGCGGCCTCGGTCTTGAAGACCATGCCGCACGCGCTCGAAGCGCGCCTCGCTCGGGGCGTGCAGGTCAGCGGTGCGCCACGCCGCGGTAGAAGTCGGCGGTGGCGCGGGCGACGACCGCGGGCGCGTAGCGGCGCTCGCACTCTTCGCGTCCGCGCGCGCCGAGCGCTGCCGCGTGCTCGGGGCGATCGAACAGGCGGCGCACACGGTCCGCGAGCTCGTCCGCGTCGCCGGAGCGAAAGAGCAGCTCCTCCGAGACCGGCGCGAGGATCTCGGGGAGCGCGCCGGCGCGCGCCGCGACCACCGGGGATCCCGCGGCCATCGCCTCGATCAGCGTCATGCCGAAGGTCTCGAAGCGCGAGGCCACGACCGTCACCGCGGCCGTCGCACGCAGCGGCGCGATGACGGACGCGGGCTGGCTTCCGAGGTAGCGGAGCTGCGCGCGCGCTCCGGGCCCGAGGTGTCTCTCGGCGTGCTCCGCGAGCTTGGTCGTCGAGCCCAGCGCGCCCGGGAGGCCCCGATCGGGGCCGACGAAGGTGAGCGTGGTGCGGGCGTCCTCGGCGTGAAGGCGCGCGAAGGCCTCGAGCACGAGGTCGGCGCCCTTGAGGCGGTCGAAGCGGCCGACGAAGAGGATCGATCGCGGGGTCGCGCGGCCAGGCGACCACCGATCGGCCTCCGCCGCGATCGGCGTGGCGTTCGGGATGACGACGGCCTCGGGCAACGGCGCGCCGTAGTGGCGGCGTACCGCGTCCAGGGCGGACCTCGAGGGAGACGAGACCGCGTCGGCGCGCGCGATGGCCGCGCCCTCCCAGCGCATGCGCGATCGGTTGGCCGCGTCGTCGGGGAGCCCGAGCGCGGGCGCGACGAGAAACCACGGCCCGTGGAGACGGACAATCTGTCGGCCGACGCGCCGGACGTGGCGGCCCCAGCCGAAGGCTTCTTCGAGCTCGTAGACGTCGATCCGGCGCTCGCGGCCGAGCGCCTCGAGCGCGCGCGAGATCTGCCACGCGACGTGGCGATGGTGCGAGCGCGCCGCGTCGAGCCGCGCGAGCAGACGTGTGAAGAGCCAGCGTGCGGGGGTCTCGCGCTGCTCGGCGAGCCAGCGCACGCCCGCACGGCGTGCGTCCTCTTCGCGGCCGTCGTCGACGCCGCCGGCGAGCAGACGCGCGTCGACGCCGGCGCCGCCGAGCTCCGGCAAGAGCCGCGTGAGGTAGCTGACCACGCCGTTCTGAGCGCTCTCCGGGGGCCACCATGGAGAGACGAGCACCGCCGAAGTCCGGGCGTGCGAAGCGGTCACGCGCCCCTGCCGTGGATCAGCGCGCGCACGACGTCGCGGAGCCAGACCGCGTCCGGAAGCACGAAGGTCGCCGCGTAGCCGACCGCCAGGCCGAGCGCGAACCACGCCCAGGCGAGCGCCTCGCGCTCGAGCCGCAGGATCCCGAGCGCGCGGAGCTGGGGCCAGAGCACGACGACCGATGGCGAGAGCGACAGGGCCGTCACCCACACCACGCCGGCGACTCCCCAGAACGAGAATGCGAGCGGCACCCCCACCAGGATCCACGTGGCGCGCGCGACGTTCTGGAAGAGGCCGAAGCGCGAGTGACCGAGCGAGGTCAGGCAGGTCTCGGCCGGCGCGAACACGCTCGTCATCGCGCTTCGCAGCGCCAGGATGCGCAGCATCCATCCTGCCTCGGCGTAGCGTGCGTCGAAGACGAAACTGATGATCCACGGCCCCGTCGCGACGAGCACGCCGGTGGAGGTCATCGTCAGCGCGTCGAAGCGCAGACGCGTCGCGTAGTAGACCTCGCGCAGGCGCCCGATTCCCTCCTGCCCCACCCGTGAGAAGAGCGGGTAGAACACGCCGTGGATCACGCGGTCGAGCGCGCCGCCGACGACCTCGGCGATCATCACGGCGGTCGCGTAGACACCCCCCACGGTGGTCCCGAGGAGCGCCACCAGCATCAGGCGATCGGCCCACATGCCCACGAAGAAGACGGCGGAGCTGCCTGTGATCCACTTGCCGAACTCGAAGATCTCCGTGCGGACCTTCGCGTCCCAAGCGAAGCGGTTGCGGTGCCCGACGTGGCGCGCGAGCAGATGCGAGGCGAGCAGCCGCGTGGTGCTGGACGCGAGGCCGCCTGCGACGAGCGCCCACACCGACGGCTGGAGCGAAGACCAGGTGATGGTCACCGAGAGACTGACGAGCTGCGCCGTGAGCTCCACGGCGGTGAGCCGCCCGATGCTCATGCGCCGGCGCAGCGTGAACTCGGCCGTGGTGCAGAAGCCCGCGAGTACGAGGCTGAACGACGCGACCGGGACGTAGTACAGGAGCTCGGGCAGCTCCACGATCCGCGCGACGGGAAAAGCCAGCAAGCACGCGACCGCCCAGAGAGCGACGCTGCGCACCGCGTGCAGCGTCCACGCAGTGTCGAGGAAGACCGCTTCGTCGCCGCGTTTGCTCTGGATGACCGCCTGCTGGATGCCGACGTCGCTCAGCATGACGAGGCCGATGTTGATCCCATCGAGGATCTGCATGACGCCGAACGCCGCGGGGAAGAGCAGCGCGCGAAGGACCGTCATGCTCGCGAAGCGAAGCGCGTACTGGGCGAAGTAGCCGCCGAGCTCGAAGAGCGAGCCTCGCAACGCGAGACGCCGCAGCGCGCCGCCGCCTCCCTCGGCCGCCCCCGAGGCACGCTCGGGCGGTCCTTCGGGTGGGGCTGCCTCGGATTCGGACACCACCCTTTCGTACTCCGCCGTCGTGGCGCGTCCAGCCTCGTCGTCCGTCGCGCTGCCCGGACCTTCGATCCGGGGTCGGCGAGCTTTCGGGCCGCGAGACTCGATGGGGTGGCGGTGCGGTGACTCGACCACCCGCGGGTGACAAAGCGCGTGCGCCACCTGTCGGGTTGGCTATCTTCCGCGCGTCCATGGACGTTCGAACCGGGGTCGTCGTGATCGGGCGCAACGAGGGCGAGCGCCTCGTGAGATCGCTCGAGAGCGTGGTCGGGCGCTCCGCGCAGGTCGTCTACGTCGACTCGGGCTCGACCGACCGGAGCGTCGCCGCAGCGCGCGCGCGCGGTGTGCAGGTCGTCGACCTCGACATGCGGACTCCGTTCACGGCAGCCCGCGCCCGCAACGCGGGCTGGCGCAGGCTGCTCGAGGTGCAGCCGGAGACGCGCCACGTCCTCTTCATCGACGGGGACTGCGAGGTCTTGCCGGGCTTCCTCGAGCGCTGCGTCGAGGTCCTCGAGCGGGACGCGCGCGTCGTCGCGGTCTGCGGCTACCGGCGCGAGCGCCACCCCGGGCGCTCGATCTACAACCGCGTCTGCGACGTCGAGTGGCGGAGCGGGCCCGTCGGGGACTGCAGGACCTTCGGCGGCGACGTGGTGATCCGGCGCGACGCGCTCGAGGCGGTCGGCGGCTACGACGAGGCCGTCATCGCCGCGGAGGACGACGAGCTCGCGATCCGCTTGCGCGCCGAGGGCGGCCGCATCCACCGCCTCGACGTCGAGAGCACGCTCCACGACGCGGCGATGACCCGCCTCGACCAATGGTGGAAGCGCGCCGTGCGCTGCGGCTACGCGTACGCCCAGGTCAACGACCTGCACGGCGGCTCGGCGGAGCGCTACTTCGAGGCCGAGAAGCGCCGCTCGCTGGTCTGGGGCGCGGCGGTGCCGGCCGTCGCGCTCGGCCTCTTGCCCGTCACGGCGGGAGCGTCCCTCGGGCTCGTGGGGCTCTATCCGTTGCAGGCCGTGAGGATCGCGCGGAGCGCGCGCAAGCGCCTCTCGCGAGAGGATTCGGTGGCCTGGGGCTTGTCGTGCGCCTTCGCGAAGATCCCGGAGGCCTATGGGATCGCGAAGTTTCATCTCGATCGGGCGCGGCGCAAGCAGCCCGAGATCATCGAGTACAAGGTGACCGCAAAGGACTGAAGCGATGAGCCACGCGCCTGTTCGGGTCGGCATCCTCGGAGCCGGCTACATCTCCGATCCACACCTCGCTGCCCTCGCACGTCTGCCGGAGGTCGAGACCGTGGCGGTCTGCGATCTCTCGCGCGGCCGCGCCGAGGCGCTCGCCGCGCAGTACGGCGTGCCCAAGACCTACCGCGACATGCACGAGATGCTCGCGAACGAGAGGCTCGACGCCGTGCACGTCCTGACGCCGCCGGAGGTTCACGAGCGCATCGCCGCTCCGATCCTCGGCGCGGGCGTCGATGTGCTCCTCGAGAAGCCGATGTGCGAGACGGCCGAGTCGAGCCGCCGCCTCGCCGCGCTCGCGGCGGAGAAGAAGCGCCACCTCGGCGTGTCTCACAACTTCCTCTTCTTCGAGCCCTACGAGCGCCTGCGCGCCGACGTGAAGGCCGGCCGCTTCGGAGACATCTATCAGCTCGACATCGTCTGGAACAAGGAGCTCGGCCAGGTGAAGATGGGGCCGCACGCGGGTTGGCTCTTCGAGCGCCCGGAGCACGTGCTGGTCGAGGTGGGCCCGCACACGTTCGCGCACCTGCTCGATCTCGTCGGCGACCTCGATCGCGTCAGCGTGACCGTGGGTGACCGAACGGACCTGCCGCTCGGTCGGGAGTTCTACCGGCGCTGGGAGGCCCTCGGGTGGAGGGGCACCACGAGCGTTCGGCTGCGCTGGTCGTTCATCGGCGGCTACCCGGAGCATTACATCCACGTGCGGGGGCGCAGCGCGAGCGGCTACGTCGACTTCGAGCGCAACACGTACGTGATGAACGAGCACACCGCGCAGATGCTCGATCTCGATCGCTTCGCGATCAGCGCGCGCACCGCGCAGCAAGCGCTCGGCGGCGGCGTTCGCACGCTCGGCCGCTACATGCTCGGAAAGCTGGGCGTGGTCGAGGGCGGCAAGCCGTTTCCAGACAGCATCGCGAGCGCGGTCTCGCGCTTCTACGAGGGGCGCCGTCACGGGCGCCTCGACGAGCGCCTCGGTGTGCGCATCGGGGTCGGAGCGGTCGAGCTCGCCGAGCGCCTCGGTCGCGAGGCGAAGCTCCGCGTGCGCGCCGCGGCTCCGGTGCCCGCGGCTCCGGCGCCCCGGGCGCCGAGCGGCGCGGTCGTTCCCACGGCGCTCGTGCTCGGGGGTACGGGCTTCATCGGTCGGGCCCTCGTGAAGAAGCTCGTCGAGAGCGGCCGCGGCGTGCGGGTGCTGGCGCGCGATCCGCGCTCGCCGCACCCGGAGCTGAGATTGCCTGGCGTCGAAGTGGTGCGCGGAGACTTCACCGACACGCCGACCGTCGAGGCGGCGCTCGGAGGCATCGAGGTCGTCTACCACCTCGCGCGCGGCCACGGGATGAAGTGGGCCGAGTACCTCAAGTACGACGTCGAGCCGACGATGCGTCTCGCGCGCGCCTGCGAGAAGGCAGGCGTGAAGCGCTTCTTCTACACGTCGACCATCGCGATCTACTGGGCGGGCAAGCGCGCCGGCACGATCCGCGAGGCGACGCCGCCGCACCCGGGAGTCACACGCACGAGCCTCTACGCGCGCAGCAAGGTGGAGATCGAGAAGCAGCTCCTCGAGCTCGGGCGGTCGAGCAGCCTCGAGGTCGCGATCTTCCGGCCCGGCGTGGTGATCGGTCGCGGCGGCAGCCCGCTCCACTGGGGGGTCGGTGCGTGGCCGTATCCCTCGGTGTGCAGGCTGTGGGGCGATGGAAACCATCCGCTTCCCTTCGTGCTGGTCGAGGACTGCGCCGACGCCCTGGTGCGCGCGCTCGAGAAGCCGAACCTTCACAACAAGAGCTACAACCTCGTGGGCGACGCAGCGCTCACCGGCAACGAGTACCTCGACGCGCTCGAGCGGCACGCGGGGATCCACATCAAGCGCGTGGTCGCCACCCCGGGCCAGCTCTTCCTCGAGGAGAGCGCGAAGTGGGTCATCAAGAGCGCCGGGCGTGACGGCAGCGCGCGCCTGCCGAGCTGGTACGACGGTGATGGTCGGACGCTGGCGGCGCCCTTCGACTGCAACGCGGCCAAGGAGGACCTCGGCTGGAGACCGACCGGTGATCGCGCGACGCTCGTCCGCGAGGGGATCGAGCTGCCTGCCGACGAGTTCCTGAGCTGACCTTGCCGGAGGGGTCGGGCGGCTCTTCCCTCGCGGCGTGGGGACGACCCGATCCGTGTCTTCGGGGGCCCCGTCGAGGCATGATGGGGTCATGGTGCGAGTGCAGGGCGTCGTGGCCGCGGAGGTGGGCGTGCTCGTCTTCGCCGACGCGACGCTGACGGTCGGCAAGAAGAAGCGGGTCGAGCGGCGCGAGGGCCCCGGCCGCTTCAAGCTGCGCCTCGCAGACGGTCGCACGCTCGAGGTGCGGGGTGTGCTCGAGGCCGAGCGCGCGGGCGAGATCGACCTCTCGGGGCCCTACGGGGAGCTCGTCTCGCACCCGATCGCGCGCCTCTTCGATGCCCACGCGCCGGGCGACCACGTGCGCGCCCGGATTCGAGGCTTCGGGCTCTTCGGTGCAGACCCCGTCACGGTGATCGGCGAGGTCCTCGAGGAGCGTGCCGCCGCGGAGGGCGCGGACGGCGGTCTCCGTGATGCGCCGCGCAGGGAGCCCGCCGTCATCGGCGCGGAGCGGATCGTGCTCGGTCATGGTGCCGACGAAGCGCCTCCCCGCGCCGTCGCTCCGCGGCACGACGCCCGCGTGCGCCACCCGCTCGAGACGTCGTCCCGGGCCTACCTCGCGCTCGGTCTCGCGTGGCTCGTGCCGCGGCTCGTGCTCTCGTGGCTCGCGCCGCTCGTGCCCGAGCGCGCGTGGCTGACCCCCGTGGTCGGGCTCGGCCTCGCGTCGTCGCTCCTCGGCTGGCATCGGCTGGCGCGCGGGCGCTGGCACGCGAGCTACGTGTCGATCGTGGGCGGTGCGCGCCTGACGCCCGAGCCACTCGTCGGCTACCGCGTCGATCCCTGGCTCGTGGTGTTCGGCTACGCGAGCTGGGCGTGGCTCTGTGCGATCGACCCGAGCCCGTCGGCCGTCACGGTGTTCCTCGCCGCGTGCGCGGTGCTGCCGGCGCTCCACCTCGCGCTCGTCGCATACCAGGAGGCGCCGTTTCGTCGATTCGCCTCGCTCGTGCTCGGCTTGCCTGCGTTCGACCCGTCGTCGGGCTCCGCGGCCGAGGGGCGCATGAGCCTCGCGGAGGCCCGCGTGATCTCGCGCGGCACCGCGGTGCGACGCCGCGTGGAGTTCGTGCCGACGACCGAGACGGCCTACTCGACCGACGCGAGCGGCCAGAGCCACGAGTCGAGCTCCACGGTGCTTCGCGACCGAGAGCAGACGCGCGCCGAGACCTTCCGCCTCGAGGGGGCCGGCGCCGCGCCGATCGAGGTGCGGTGCCGGGGGGCGCTCGTCGCGTTCGGCAGGCGCGTTTGGAGACCACACGCGAGCCTCGCGGTGTACGAAGAGACACTCTCCGGAGGCGAGACGGCCTGCGTCGCGGCACGCTTCACGCAGAGCGAGGGCGCGATCACCGCGGCCGCGCAGGGGGAGGAATCGCTGTTCGTCTTCGGGGGCACGCGCGCCGGGCTCGCGCGCGCGCTCCGGCATGCGCGGCTGCGCCTCGTGCTCGGCGCCGGGCTCGCGCTCTTGCCGATCGCGCTCGCCCTCTACGCGTTCCCGTTCGGCGCGCGCTTCCACGCGGTCGGCACCGTGACGGCCTCGAGCGGTGTCGTGCCCATGGGCGAGAGCTGCGACGTGCGCGTGCTCGCCTACCACGGCGGTCTCGCGCCGCGCTGCTCGCTCCGCCTCGCGTGCGGCGGCGTCGAGCTCTACGGCGGCTTCGGCCTCGGCCAGATGGAGTGCACCTTCGAGGCCTCCGCGCTCGAGCCCGCGCTCTCGGCGAGCGACGCGAGCGCCTTCGACGGCGATCCCGCGGTCGCCCTGTCGCTCCGAGACGGAACCTTGTCGTGGACCGACGACCAAGGCGCGAGCTTGTTCGCGCGGCTCGAGCCCGCGACCCCGAGCGCATGGTGGTGAGACGAACTTCGGACCTCGGGCGCGCGCGCCGGCGACGAGACGTTCAGTCGATCGCGAGCAGCACGCACTTGAGGTAGTCGCCCTCCGGAAAGGCCGGCAGGCGAGGGTGGTCGGCGGCGCCGCCCCAGCGCTCGAGGATGCGCACGTGGCGCGGGATCTTCTCGACGGCCTCGCGGATCGTCCGATCGAAACGCTCGGTGCCGATGTGGCTCGAGCACGAGGCCGCGAGGTAGAGCCCGCCTGGCCGCAAGAGGCGCAGGCACGCGCGGTGGAGCGCGCGGTAGCTGCGCATCGCGTTCGGGACCGCAGCCTCGTTGGGCGCGAAGCTCGGAGGGTCGCCGACGATGAGGTCGTATTGCCGCGAGGCCTCGCGGGCCTGCTCGAGGAAGCGCGGCACGTCCTCCGTCGAGCGCGTGTGCGCCCCGACCGGAAGCCCGTTCGCGCTCCAGCCCGCCTCGGCGAGGGCGAGCGCGGCCTCCGCGACATCGACGGTCTCGACGCTCCTCGCGCCGCCGAGCCCGGCGGCGGTCGAGAAGCCGCCCGTGTAGCCGTAGAGGTTCAGCACGTCCCGGCCCCTCGCGAGCCCGCGTATCCGTCGTCGCGATTCCCGGTGATCGAGGAAGAGGCCCGTCTTCTGGCCGTGTCGCAGATCCGCGAGCATCACCATCCCGTGCTCGGTCACCCGCACGGGCTGAGGCGGCTCCTCGCCCCAGACGAGCCGGACCTCCTTGGCCTCGCCGCGGCCTTTGCGCACGAGCACGCCCGCCAGTGACGGCCGCGCGGCACGCAGCGCGGCGACGAGGCCCTGCTCGCCGCGCGCGGGGCCCGGGCATGCTTCGAGCACGAAGCGCTCCGCGCCCGGCGAGTCGAAGCGCACGACGGCGAAGGCGCCGTAGACGTCCACGACGAGGCCCGGCAGCCGATCGGCCTCGCCGTGCACCCACCGGAACGCGGTCGTGTCCTCGCCGAGGAAGGCGCCGCGCACCGCGAGCGCGGAGGCGAGCCGCGACCTGATCGGATCCCCCTCGAGCTCGCTCTTCTTGCGCGCGACGATGCGCAGCGCGATCACGCCCTCGTCGGCGAAGCCGAGCGCGAGCGTGCTTCGGTCGCGATCGACGACCCTCACGAGCTCGCCGGGTCGCGCGTCCGAGCGCTCGAGCGCGTCGCGGTAGATCCAGGGATGCCCCGCGTCGATCGACGAGCGCACGTCCTTCACGAGCTTCAGCTCCTGCATCGGGCGGGTGTAGCGCGCAGCGACCCCAGGCTCGAAAGATTCCCTGAACAGGGAAGGTCCGCAGACCCGATCCGCTCGGAGACCCGGCCACTGGGCTTGCCAGCGGCGGCTCATTCGCGAGGTTTTCCGCGACAAAGAGGAAATCGAGCGCGTGGCACGGGCTTCGCTGAGCGCGGGTGCCATGACGTCCCCAGCGCATCTCACGCCTTCTTCGAAGTCTCGTCACCTCGGGGCGGCCTTCGCCCTGTGTCTGGTCGGATGCGCCGCTTCCGACGGGGGCCTCTCGCGTCCCCGCGGGCAATTCGGCGCGGACGAGCAAGCGGTCCATACGCGCTTCTGCGCGCGTGTGCCGGGGGACCTCCAGCGCCTCTTCATGGGGCGCTTCTACAGCTACTGGGATTTCTCCGAGGTGCTGGACCGCAGCTCGATCGAGACCTTCCTGCGCATGGAGGACGGGACCTTCGAGGTCCGGAGCGCCGGCTCCCGAACGGACGCGACCCGCTTCGGGTCCGAGATCTACGACCAGTTCGTCGCGACCGCCTTCGCGCACGGGCTCATCGACACGCTCGACTTCGACGCCGCGCTCCTCGCGACCCGCTACCACGCCGGAGAAGGCGCCCGCGAGCTCGACCGGCTCGGGCTCTTCGAAAAGTTCACGTTCCGCGCCGGCGAGCTCGAGGTCGACGGACAGCGCTACACGCTGATCGAGATCGTCGCTGCGCCGCACGTCGCCGACTCGGTCGACCCGGGCAACTGCTCGGACAGCCCGGCTCCCTGGCCGGAGGGCGCTGCCGAAGCGCGCTGCTTCGTCGCAGGCGTCTTCTCCCAGGAGCGGGCCACGAGCACGCCGGTCGCCCTCTACGGCTGGGGCGGCCTCTTCCTCGAGTGCGGTACGCCCGAGAGCCCGGCGACGTGCGCGGACTGTCTGCGGGATGGCGGCGGCTGGACGTGCTCGGACGTCTGCGAAGAGGGTGCGTGCCGCGACTGCGTGCGCGACGACGGCGGCACGGCCTGCATCCCCACCTGCGAAGTCCAGGCCTGCACGACCTGCATCGGCAGCGGTCGCGGACGGGAATGCGCGAGCCTCTGCGCGGAAGGCACGTGCCGCTCGTGCGTGGCGTCCGGCGGCGGACTGGCGTGCATGGCGCGCTGCAGTTGAGTGCGTACCGCGCGGGCGCCTCTCACGTTGCCGTCTGCACGTCTTCCCAGTCGGCGTCGCCGTCGCGCGTGAGCCCGGTGAACGCGTCGTGGTCGGGCACGGGCTGCGCGCCCGCTCGGTCGAGGGCCCGCTCGTCCCCGGTGGGCCACCCGTGGTGACCGACGTGGTCGGCCGTCGCTACGCCTGCCGAGCCTGCGACGCAATCGTCGTCGTGCTGCCGCGAGGCGTTGCTCGCGGCCACCGCTACTCGCTCTGGGCGATCGCGGCCGCGCTCGCGTGGTGGGCCTCGGACCGCATCCCAGCCGCCTCGGTCCGCGAGCGCACGAGCACCGCGAAGACGATCGGCGCGGCCTCGGCGACGCGCTGGGCCTCGCTCGCGCGATGGACGCGATGCGCCGTGTCGCTCTTCGGGTGCGAGCTGCCTGCCACCGGCACGCTTCGCGAGCGTGCCGCCGGCATCGCGACCTTCATCGCCGCGCACGCACCGATCACCAGGGGCGCAGTCGCCCTCGACGCCTTCCTCGGAGCCGCGCTCTGCCGGCCACGCCGAGTGATGTCGATGAGAGCCTGCGCACCGCCCGGACCGAATCCACCAGAGCCGGCTCCTCCGCATCGCGGACGGCTTGTTCGAACGATCTCTACGATCCGGTCGAGCGCGAGCGCGAATCGCGGGGTCCTGGGTCTCGTGGACCAGGCCTCCGAAGCCTGCGAGGGCGGCCTCGTAGCGCGAGAGGCGGCGCAGGTTCTCCGCGATGACCAGTCGGTCGACCTCGTTCGCCTCACCGTCGTCGGATGCAGCGATGCGCTCGAGGAGGGCCACATACCCCGGTTCGAGACTCCGCAGACCAAGTACTTCGACAGTGACGCACTGGCGGCGCAGGCCGTCGCGAAGCTCGTGAAGAAGAAGGTCGACAAGGGCTACGTCGAGGTGAGCCCGGAGGACGCTGCTGCACGGACCCCGAAGGGTGAGGCACCGGTCGCCCCGGCCGCGCCGAGCGAGCCTGCTCGGACCGCGCAGCCCGCGCCGAGCCCGCAGCCCACGCGAACTCGACCGGCGAAGGCCGAAACGGAGGCCGTCCTCGACCTGCTCGCGTTCGAGGGGTGGGCCGGCCGTCACGAGCGGACCCTCGCGGCGCTGCTCCTCGCGCGCGCGGGTGCGCAGTGACGTGGAGGGCTGCGGAAGGACGCAGCGGCCATCCGCGAGTTGATCGGCTGTCGGCTCTGGGATGCGACGTCGCGTTCGTAGCCTCACGGGCCGTGTCGACGGCGAAAGAGCACTCGGGGCCCATCACCCGCGGGATGGTCTTGCTCTTGGCGCTGCTCGTGGGCGGCGGCGCACCGACCCCCGAACGGTCGCGTCCTCGCACGCGAGGCCGAGACAGAGCGAACCGCCCGCACCCGAGGAGAGCTCCGCCGAAGAGGACCCGCGTGCGACGGACCCGAGCGCACCGTGCAGCAGGTCGAGCACGCCGGGAGACTGCGTGGCCCGCGAGGGGTGCCTGTGGGATGGGAGCTGCCGCCCGCCGCACGACCCGTGCGAGACGATTCGCCCGGATCCCAGCTGGTCCGGCGAGCCGGTCTTCGATCGCGGTGACCCTTGTCAGAACGTTCGCGCCGACTGCGCGTGGAGCGTGGCCCGGCGTCGCTGCGTTCCGTTCGTCGCCGTGCCGGCGTGCCCCCCCTCGCTGAGCGACGCGCAGGCCGCCGAGGTGCTCTGCAATCACGCGGGCCAAGCTCCGCTGGACTGCAGATATGGCGATACGCACTGCCACTGCGTCACCCCCGGCTATTGTGGCGGAGCCCCTCCTCCGCCGCCGATCGATCATCCGCCCGCGACGTTCACCTGCGTCCCGCCGGTCGATGCGCAGGGCTGTCCCACCACCGCGATTCGCGATCGTTCGCGCTGCAACGTCCTACCCGACATCCAGTGCATGACGTGCCGGACGCTCTCCCGCTGCGTCCGCGGCCGATGGCGCGTTCAGGTGCTCCCCCCGCGACCGTGAAGGCTCGAGCTCGGGTCACGACCTCGTGGTCCCGATGCACGGCAACGAGTGCGATGTTCTCGGTGGCGACGCCTTCGGCGTGATCGCCCTCGAGGACGGAGGTACGCAGCCGCTCATGCGCCGCGCTTGCCTCGCTCTCCTCACCATCGTCCTCGCGGTCGGCTGAGAGCACGTGGCACTCGGATGGATCGATGCGGGTGCCACGTGCTCTCAGTCTCGAGTCGAGCGCGCGTGCGACGCTTCGCGACGTCGTGATCGAGGGCAGCCACGACGGCGGGGTGGGCCTGGCGGGCTCGAGCCTCGAGGCCGTGGGGCTTGCGATCCGCGACACGGGCCCCGACGGTGCCGGGCGATTCGGGTCGGGCCTGGGCCTCTTCGACGCGGCGCGCGCGACGGTCCGAGGCGCCACGATCGAGGGCGCGCGGGAAGCTGGCGTCCTCGTCGATGGCGGCTCGGAGCTCACGCTCGAGGACGCGGTGGTACGCGAGGTCGCGAGCGAGGCCGCCATGGCGAACGGACGCGGTCTCTTCGTGCGCGGCAGCACGGCGCGCATCGCTCGCGTCGCGATCGAGCGGGCGAGCGGGGCCGGAGTCTACGTGACGTCGAGCTCCACGCTCGAGGCGATGGATGTGCTCGTCACGTCGACCCAGCCGAGCGATGGCTTCGCCGCAGGCCTCGGCGTGATCGGCTCACGAGCACGGGTCGAGCGCCTGGCCGTCCTCGACGTCGCGTGGATGGGAATCACCGCCGTCGGTGAAGGCGCTGTGCTCGAGGGCAACGACGTGCTCGTGCGGCGCGTGGCGGAGTCGCGAGACATCGGCGAAGGCATCGTCGCCGGGGACGGGGCGATGGCCTCGTTCGAGCGCGCGCGTGCGGGTCACGAACGTGTACGAGCGCAGCTGCGCCAGTACGAGCTGCCCCACGGAGGCGGGTGGCTCCGCCGTCGCGGCGGTGTTCGGTGGCGCCATCGTCGCGCGCGAGCTCGAGGCGATCGGCGCACCTCTCTGCGGTGTGCAAGTCGCGGTGGGCGCGAGCCTGGATGTCGAGAGCGGCTCGATCCGCCAGAGCGCGATCGGCGCCTGCGTGCAGATCGAGGGGTACGACCTCGCCCGGGTCGTGGCGGGCGTCGAGATCCGCGACAACGAGCGCAACGTCGAGTCGACGGGCGTCTACGTGCCCGGCGCCGGACCCCGATGATCGAACGAGCCGATCTTTTTTCACGACGGGGCAGGGGGGCTCGCGTCCTCGGGGCACGGTCGAGTGGACCGCGTCCCGAACGATGGAGTCTCCCATGTCGCGCTTCTTCTCCCTGGTGTTCCTGGTTTCCCTCAGCGCTCTGGCCGGCTGCGCGGCCGATCCCGACCGCGGCGGCGGCGGTGGTGGTGGCGGTGGTGGTGGTGGTGGCGGTGGTGGCGGTGGTGGCGGTGGTGGTGGTGGCGGTGGCGGTGGGACGTTCGAGTGTTGCCTGAACGACCAGGGCTACTCGTGCCCTGACCTGGCGGCGTTCGATCTCTGCATCGGGGGCTTCGATCCGGAGTGCTTCTCGCGGTGCATGAGCCCCGATTGTTTCGACGAGTGCATCCGCCTCATGGAGGCCGCGCGTCCCGACCCGAGCGGGTGCACCGCCAGCGCGACCGTGACGTGCGAGCCTGGCGGCGTCTGCGTCCGCGGCAGCGCGTGCACGCTCGATGGCGATTGCGACACGAACAACTGCACCGACGGCTACTGCTACGGCAACGAGGAGGGCTGTGCCTGCACGCTCGACGGGGACTGCGACACGAACAACTGCACCGACGGCCTCTGCCGCGGCAATGCCGTGGGCGACGCGTGCACGCTCGATGGCGACTGCGACACGAACAACTGCACCGACGGCCGCTGCTCGGGCAACGGCATCGGCGACGCGTGCACGCTCGATGGCGACTGCAGCTCGAACAACTGTACCGACGGCCGCTGCTCGGGCAACGGCTTCGGCGACGCGTGCACGCTCGATGGCGACTGCGACTCGAACAACTGCACCGACGGCCGCTGCCGGTAGCTATCCGCTGCCGAAGCCTTTCAGCTTCTTGTGCAGGCCCTCGCGCGTGATGCCGAGGGTCTTGGCGGTCTGGCTCTTGTTGTTGCCGCGCTCCTTGAGCGCGTCGATCACCGGGGCCCACGGGCAGGCCAGGACGTGCACGGTGACGCCGTGCTTGCGCAGCTCGGCCCAGCTTGCGTCGTGCGCGCCCGAGGTGGTGGCGCGCGGCACGATGAGAGCCCGCTCCTTCGCGTGGCCGGCGAGCACGCCCGAGCACCGCGTTGGAGTGGACGCCGTCGAGCCAGAGGTCGTGCAGGTGCACGATGCATCGGAGGTCGCTCGAGAACCTGTGCACCACGCCGAAGCTCCCCGTGCGGAGCGGCGCACCGAGTTGCACGTGCTCGACCCGGCGGACCTCGTACCCATCGCCGAAGCCTTCGTCGAGGTGCCGAGCTGCCCCGCACGCGACCGGCCCGAGGCTCGGGCAGCAGGGCTCGCCCACGTCGGTGAGCGGGCGCGCCTCGGCGCACGCCTCGCTCGCCACGCGTCGGGGCCCTGCCATGTTCCGTCGGTCGGGATACCCCCGTCCGTCGTGGAAGCGCTCGGTGCGCTCCTGTCGCAGCCTGCGAGCGCGAGCCAGCCCGACATCCCCAGCGCAGCGCCGCCGCGTGCCCCTCCCATCGAGCACGACGGATTCATGCGGTCGGCACGAGGAGTCAGTCGCAGGTGCGGCCTCGGTTCTGCTGCTCGAGGTACGTGAGCAGCGGGCGGTAGTACTCGAGCATCGGCTCGGCCGTCAGGTCTTCACCGGTCGCCTCGCGCAAGACCTCGCGCCAGTCTCGGCTCGCGCCTGGTGCGAGGATGCCCCGGAGGAAGTCTCCGACCTCGCGGTGGCCGTAGTAGTTGCAGGCGTGCGGATCCGTGTGGAGGATCTCGCGGCAGATGTGGTCGTGGAGCTGGTAGACGAGGACGTTCGCGAGGGCGTAATCGTAGTAGCCGGCGGGGTCGTCGTTGATGTGCGTCTTGGTGCACGCGTCGCAGCCCTCCGCGGGGCGCACGCTCGGGGGCGCGATGCCCTGGAACCGAGCCACGTGCTCCCACCAGCGGGCGTTCAGCTGATCGGCGGGTAGATCGCCCGCGTAGAGATCGCGCTCGAAGTGGCTCATGACGCCCGCGGACCAGGGCAGGAACGTGATCGGTCCCGTGAGCGCCGAGTCCAACAACCAGGCAGTCTCGTCGACCTCTTGCCCCTCCGGCAGGAGCGCAATCTCGCGCAGGTAGGGCTCCTGCGAGGCCGCCAGTGCGATCAGGTCTCCCATCCCCTCGTGGTAGCTGCGATTGGCACCCTCGCGGAGGAGATACGGCACCTCGGGGCGCGCGTAGCTCATGTAGTAGTAGATGTGCCCGAGCTCGTGGTGCGTCGTGGTGAACCACTCCCAGTTCGTCTCGACGCTCATCAGCGAGCGGACGTCGCTCTCGAGATCGACGTGCCACGCGCTCGCGTGCGCGTTCTTGCGGCGCGACTGACCCTCCGGAACGGGGTAGAGGTCGCTCGCCGTCCAGAAGGAGTCCGGCAGCTCCGCGAAGCCCATCGAGACGTAGAAGCGCTCGGCCTGCTCGACGAGCCACCGGGGCTCTCGTCCGGTGAGCAGCGCGTCCATGTTCACGCCCTCGACGAGCCCGGGCCAGCTCTGGCCCCATCGGTTGCCGATCCAGTGCGCCGGCAGCGTGCCCGGCACCTGGGGCGCGTGGTAGCGCTCGGTGTAGCGGTGGCGCGCCCAGCAGTGGAGCTGCGTGTAGAGCGGTCGCACCTCGTCCACGAGGCGCGCGAGGAGCTCCATCATCTCGTCGACGGTCATGCCGTAGTTCGAGACCATCAGCTCGAAGTAGTCGTGGTAGCCCATCTCGCGCGCGACGCCGTTGCGCAGGTCGCGCAGCTCGACGAGGCCATCGCGCAGCGTCGCCCCGACGTCCTTGCTCGCCTCCCACGCGCGCTCGCGCTCCGCGAGATCGGTCGACTCGGCGAGGATGCGGTCGAGGTCGTTCGTGATGACGGGGCGCGCGCAGGTCCCGTCGGCCCGGCGCTCGAGGCAGAATTCGAAGCCGTCGAGGCGCGCGCTTTGCGCGGCCTCGGCCGCGACGCGGCGGCGCGCGAGCTCCGGGTCGGTCTGCGGCGCCTGCGCGGCGAGCACGAGCATCGCGCGGAGCTGGCGGCGGGTGAGATCGTCGAGCGCGTCCTCGTGCTCCATGAGGAGGCGGGCGCGCCGGATCACCTCGACCGAGCCCGTGACCGACGCGAAGGACTGGTCGGCCGCGGTGCGTCCCCCCGTGTGCTCGGGCGAGACATCCGTCGAGCTCAGCCATGCGGCGCGCGCGCTCTCCGTGTAGAGCGCGCGGTTGGCCGGATCGGAGCAGGCGAGGGGTTCGTCGGCCGCCTCCTGCGAGCGTCGGCCCGAGCGCGGGGTGCGCCCCTCGCCGCGACCGGGGG
>JBKDQC010000207.1:0-4263 GCA_046342295.1 Deltaproteobacteria bacterium
CGAGGCGGAGGCGCTGCGATGGCGCGCGCTCGGCGCGCTCCGGGCGGGCGATGGCGCCGACCTCGCGCGCGCTCTCGATCGTGCGGGCGAGTTCGCCGCGCAGCACCCGGATCACGATTCCGTGGTGTTCTGTAGCTTCCGTATCGCCACCAATGCCGTCCCGGCCGGCTTCGTCGCGCAAGCCGATGCCCTCGCTGCGCTGCTCGAAGCAGCCGAGCCTTCGCTCGGAACGCGCAGCGGGCGTCTCCTCGGCGCCAGGGCACGGTGGCGCGCTTACCGGGCCAGCTTCGCGCACGACGACGAGCACGCGCTCGCTCTTCATCGCGAAGCGGCTGGGTTCCTTCGTAGCCTCGGAGACGTGCGTACGGCTGCCACCGAAGAGGCGAACGGTGGGTACCAACTCCTCATGCTCGGCGCGTACGAGGAGGCCTCGCAGGTGTTCGAAGCGTCCCTCCGGGAGTGCCGTCGCCTCGGGCTCGCCACCGGCACCGCCACCAACCAGCACAACCTCGGCTTCGCCCTCCTGGGGCTCGGGCGCCTCGAGCCCGCGCTGGCTGTCGAGCGCGAGGCCGTCGCGGCCTTCGCGGCAGGACGCAACGCCCAGATGGAGGCGGGCTCTCGGTATTACACAGCGCGGATTCTCGTGGCCTCGGGCCGTGCTCGCGACGCGATGCTCGAGGCCGAGCGCGTCTGTGCGCTGCTGGACCCGACGCATCCGTTCGCGCTGTTGGCGCGAGCTTCGCTGGCGGATGCGCTCCTGGTCTGCGGAGACCCAGGGGACGCGCCCGCCGCTCTGGCCGAGGCCCGCTCCGCGCGCGAAGCGCTGCGCCAGGATCCGGGCCGCTTCGAGGAGCCCGCGTTCATCCTGCGCGTGCACCTCGACGCGCTCGAGGCGAACGGTCTGGTGCACGAGGCCCAGCTGGCGCGCGCGGAGGCGCGCGCGTGGGTGCACGCGCGCGCGCGCCGCATCCAGAGTGAGCACTACCGCCGCACCTTCGAACGCGCGCTCGACGTCGCGTGGATCCTGGAGGATCCACCACGGCTCGGGCGGGCGTAGGTCCCGGCTCCCGGTCATCGGAGAACGTTCCGGTGCGCCCCGAAGGCGAGGTGCCGCGTCCGAGGATGCCTGGGGACGTGAAGGAGCCGAGGCCCAGCATGGATCGCGCGAGGCGCACGCATGCAAGGCAAGGGCGAGGACACATTCGCAGCGTTGGGCGAGGCTCGCGCTTGGCCTCGCAGGGAACGAGGCCGGCCGCGCTACGATGGGCCATGTCCAGCGAGAAGAAGCAGCTCGACCTCCTGTCGATCCCCACGGGTCCCCGCGCCGCGGCGCCGGCAGCAGCGCCGCGAGAGAACATCTGTCTCGCTGTGGACGGCGCCGCTTCGCCGAGCCTCGTCGCGCAGGAGAGCGAGACCGAACGCGCGGGCTCCGACGCGCGTCTCGAGGCTCCTCCGAAGCCCGGGCGTCGCGACGAGGAGCCCGAGGACGCAGCCGAGGAGGCCTCCGGCGCCGGGGCGGACGACGAAGCGGACGGTGCCGAGCGTGCCGACGAGGCCGACGATGGCGGCGAGGGGGATGGCCTCGACGGCGACGCGGGCGAGGCTGGACACGGGGACTCCACCGGGGCGCTCGAGCGCGCCGAGGGCCGGATCGATGGCGACGGTGCGCTCGGTCACGACGACACGTCTGTTCACGCCGAGGCCTCTCGGAGAGGGAGCGCATCCGGTCCGATGTCGCCGGCGGTGACGCCCCGGCAGGCGATGTCGATCGGCTGTGTGCTGGGCGGCGCGATCGGCGACGCGATGGGACATCCGGCGGAATTTCTCTCGATGTCCGAGATCCGGAGGCGCTACGGCGCGGCCGGAGTCACGGGCTTCGAGCTCTACTGGGATCGCGGCGGCGCGCGCTTCGCGCCGTACACCGACGACACGCAGATGGCCGAGGTCGTGCTGCGCGCGCTCCTCGACTCGCGCGCCGCGTGCGCGGACCTCGACGCGGCCATGCGGCGCAGGGCCGCGGGCTTCGTCGAGTGGGCCTCGCATCCGCAGGGGGGGCACCGCGCGCCCGGCAACGCGTGCCTCTCGGGCTGTCGCGCGCTCTCACGCGGCGTGCACTGGTCGGAGGCTGGCGGCGAGACCGCCGGTGGCTGCGGGTCGGTGATGCGCGCGTATCCGTTCGGGCTCGTCTTCGCCGACGATCTTCGTCGTTGCGAGGCGTGGGCGGTCGCCCACAGCAAGCTCACGCACCGCGACCCGATCGCGCTCGCGGCGTCGGCGGCGATGGCCATCGGGGTCGCGCGCGTCGTGCGGGGCGACCGGAACGATGTCGTGCTCAGCGAGATGGTCGCGGCGGCGTGTCGCCACAGCCCCAAGACCGCGCGGATGATGGCGCAGTCCATCGAGGAAGCCCTCGACGGTGTGGGGCCCGAGGTCACCCTGGATCGCAACCGCGGCTGGGCCGCGCACGAAGCCATCGCGGCCGCGGTGTATGTTCTCGCGCGGCACCCCACCGACGCGCACGCCGCCATCCTCGAGGGCGCCAACACACCTGGAGACAGCGACTCCATCGCGACGCTCGCCGGCTCCCTCGTCGGCGCGCGCGTCGGCCTCCAAGGCCTCCCCGCCGCATGGGTCCGCGACGTCGAGCGCGCCGACGCGCTCACGGCTCTGGCCCGGGCGATCTGACGCTGCGGCTCCGGTGGGAGCGACCTCCCGACCAACGTAGGGTCCGGGACCGACGAGCTCATCGCTGCTTCGGACAACCCTTCGGCCGCCACGACCTCGGCGGTCGCGGTGTCGGTGACGATGGGCTCGGCCAGGTCGTGATCGTCGTCGGCGCCCGAGAGCCTGCCGTAGTTCTCTCGCGCCGTGCTCGCGGGCCGTGCGAACGCGGCCGCAGCCATCGCCCCGGGCGCAACGTCGCCGATCCGATCGCGCACACGTGCGGTCGAGGCGGGCACCTCGTCGGGGCCCCACGTCTGACCCTGGAGTCGATCGAGAAGCCCTCGCAGGCCTTCGAGCGGACGTCGCCGGAACGCTTCGCAACGCTCCGCCTCCATCGCGCCCGAGACGGCAGGAAGGGTCATGGTCACCTCGCGTCGGTACCTCCGGCCGCGAGTTTGCTCGAGGACCACGTTGTCTCCGCCCCGCGCGAGACCGGGTGGGCAGACGGTACGATGGCCGCATGTCGATGCCGTCCCTCGTCGAGTCCATGGGCCTCACGCCGCCGCGGGAGCGTCTTCGGCAAGCGCTGATCGCGATCCGCGGAGACGAGGACGTGCCGCCCTCGAAGTTCGGCGTCTCGAGCCTCCGCCTGCTCGATCCGAAGCTCTCGGTGCCGCTCTGGTGCGGGCGCTACGCGGTGCACCGCCAGGTCGTGCTCTCGAACCTCTTCAACCACCGGCAGACGCCGGTCGAGCTCGGATGGTCCGTCGAGAAGACGCAGGTCGAGGACTTCCGCGGCGGCGCCTCCACCTACGACAGCCACCCCGGCACCGACTTCTGCATCCCTCGCGGCACGCTGATGCTCGCGCCCGCGAGCGGACGCGTCGTGCGCGTCGTCTCGGAGTTCCACCGCGGCGGCCTCAAGCTCGCGCTCGATCACGGCGATGGCCTCATCACCTCGAGCGCGCACCTCGCGCGCGTGCTCGTGCAGGAGGGCGACCTCGTCGGACGCGGGCAGCCCGTCGCGGTCACGGGCTACAGCGGCCTCGACTCGCTGGTGAGCTTTCCGTGGGGCATCCCCCACATCCACTTCAACGTCTGGCTCGATGGTCAGCCCGTCGATCCGTTCGCGCGCGCCTCGCACCCGGAGGAGTCGAGCCTCTTCGTGAACGGCTGGCCCACGACGCTCCCCGAGGATGTCGACTCCGAGGAGCCGCGCGACTCCGAGTACGATCCCGACAAGGTCGCCGCGCGCATCGAAGGCTGCATCACGGCGAGCACGCGAGAGCGCCTCGCGAAGGTGGAGCCTCTCTCGCGTCGAGGCGGTCAGCTCGTCTTCGAGACCAACTACTACCCCACCCGCTTCCGGGACCGTACGAGCCCGCTCCGCGACGTCCACCCGCGCCGGGAGCGGCTGCATCTGCCCTTCTCGGCCTCGGTCTTCGATGGAGTCGTGTTCCGTGATGCGCTCTGAGAGCACGTGGCACTCGGATGGATCGATGCGGGTGCCACGGGCTCGAATCGGCGGGAGGGAGGCTCTCGCCGATTCACGCGGCGAGAGGGAGGGTCTGCGGCCAGACCCTCCGGCAAGAAACGTCA
>JBKDQC010000208.1:0-1566 GCA_046342295.1 Deltaproteobacteria bacterium
AGAGCGCGTGGCTTGAATCGAACGACATGGGGCCGGGAGACGGAGTGAGGGCGGGAGAGAAGTCGACGAAGACGTGGAAGCCTCCGGTCGGCTGGGCGCAGCGCAGGCCGTAGGATTGAAGCCGCCGCGCGGTGAAGCGACCGAGCGCGCTGAGCACCCGGCGAACCTGGACGAGGTAGCGATCGATGTCTTCTCCCCCGTCGAACGCGACCACCGACGCGCGTTGGATCGGCATGGAGGTCGCCGACAGGGTCTCGCTCGCTACCGCCACGGTGGCCTCCCGGATCGCCCGCAGTTGGTCTGGGAAGATCAAGCAGCCGAGGCGCCATCCGCCCGCGCCGACCCACTTCGAGACGCCCGTCGAGAGAATGGTCCCCTCGGGGTAGTGTCTGGCGATCGAGCCGTGCTGGCCCTTGTGGTGGAGCTCCCCGTAGACCTCGTCCGACAGCACGAGACACTGGTGGCGCCTGGCAATGTGGGCGATCTCGCGCAGTTCGTCCGGGCGGTAGGTGAGGCCCGTCGGATTCGAGGGATAGTTGAGCACGAGGAGGCGCGGCCGGGGGGGCTCGGACTCCAGCGCGCGCTCGAGCATCGGTGGGCTCAGGAGAAAGCCGTCCTCTGCGCGCGCGTGCACCTGCAGCACACGACGGCCGAGAAGCGTCGCCTGGGGAATGGCCGCGCCCCACGCGGGCGTTGGCACCACAACGTCAGCGGCGCAGACGAGCTGGAGCAGGAACAGCAGCTCTTTCGAGCCGGGGCCGACGACGACGTCCGCGGCGGTTCGGTCGATGCCGAGGCGCCTCTCGATGTATGAGGCGACCGCTTTGCGCAGCTCGGGGAGGCCTTGGATTGGGGCATAGTCCTTGGACGCGGCCGCCTCGCGGAGCGCCGCGACCATCCGCTCCGGCACTGGGAAAGGGGATTGCCCGAGCGTCAGCTTCGAGACGCGCTCTCCGGCGGCTCGCATCGCATCGACGCGCTCGGAGAGTGCCAGCGCGGAGGATGGCGCGAAGCCCGCAGCGCGCGGGTCGAGGTGCTCGACGGGCTTGGCCATCCGGTCGCCCTCCTACGCGTTGGGACCGAAGGCGAGCACGACGTAGCCCCCCGAGCTCTCGTCGTGGCTCAGGTCGAGGAGGCCTCGGCGCCCGGCGTCCTCGAGGAGCTGATTGAACGTGCGGTACCCATGGAAGCGCTCGGAGAACTCGGGCCGCTTGCGCTTGAGGGTCTGCTTCACGAGCGCACCGTGCAGCGCCCCATCGCGGTCTTGAAAGAGGGCCTCGACCACGTCGAGCACGAGCTCGATCGCTTCCTTCTGGCGTTCTTCCACGGTCTTGCCGTCGGTCCCGGCCGCACCCGCTGGCAGCGCAAAGCTGCCGCTCGCGGGGGTCGCGCTCCCGTTGCCCGCGGGGCGTGGACCGCGCGCCTCGGTCTTGGCCGCCTCGGCCTGCGTCGTCTCCGGCTTGTTGGCCTCGGCCCTGCCAGGTTCGACCCTGCCAGGTTCGGCCCTGCCAGGTTCGGTCCTGCCAGGTTCGGTCTTGCCAGGTTCGGTCCTGCCAGGTTCGGTCC
>JBKDQC010000209.1:0-11625 GCA_046342295.1 Deltaproteobacteria bacterium
GTCCACGGGTGCAGAGCGCGTCCGGCTTCAACAGCGCACCGCGGCCGAGTTGCCCCAGATGAACAAGGCGGCGTGACGCGGTGCGATCTGCACCCGAGTGAATCGGCGAGAGCCTCCCTCCCGCCGATTCGAGCCCGTGGCACCCGCTACGATCCATCCGAGTGCCACGTGCTCTCAGAAGCTGCCGTCCGGGAAGAACGGGCCGAGCTCGGAGGCGGGGCAGCGCCCCGCGTAGACCGTGCAGAGCTCGCTCATGAGCGTGCGGCACTGCGCCGGGCTCGGGGCCGAGTAGCCCGCGTGGTAATCGCCGACCACGCGATCGGCGAGCGCGGTGAGGCGCTCCGAGACGTCGGCCGAGGCCCCCGGCATCGCCAGGCCGCGGCTCGGCGTGTGGTAGACGCTCGCGAGGTGCACGGCGGCGAGGAATGCGTCTCCGAGGTCGGTGAGATGCACGTCATCCTCGAAGATGGCCGACGCGCGCAGCGGCATCGTACCGGCCTCGATCTCGTCGATCAGCGCGGCGAGCGCGAGCCCCCCGGGGATCACGGGCATGCGGAACCCACGCAGAGCACCGACGCGCTCGGCGACGCACTCGTAGAGGCGGAGCTCGCGGCGGGTGTGGGCGCTCCAGTCGGCCCACGTACGGAGCCGAGGCGCCTGATCGCCGTCGTGGTACCACCACGTGTGGTAGAAAAACGCGCGGTCGCCGCCGGGTGGCGCGCCGCGGACCTGGTCGACGAACCACCCCACCTCGTCGATCGTGCCCTCGTAGCGCACCGCGAGCGGGAGATCGTGTCGCTCCGCCACGACGACCGTGTCGAAGGAAGCCCAGTCCGGGCGCGGGTAGACCCCGCGCTCGACGATGTGCAGGCGGCGCAACCGCGCGGTGCTGCCAGCGCCATCCTGCAGCAAGGAGCCGTGGTCGCGCCCCGCAGCGCGCGCGAGCGTGGCCATCGGCCCGCCGTCTCGCATCGGAAGGCCGTAGAGGCGGTCCAGCAGGCTGTGGCCTGTCGCGAAGATCCGCGCGCTCGCCACGGGCGTCGCGAACCAAGGGCCGGTGGGGGTCATCCCCGAGTCGACGGGGCCGCTGCTCGCGTCGGGCGGTGCCTCGACGCGAGCGTCGGGCCGCGCCTCGACGCCCGCGTCCGGCGCCTCGCTCGGAGGAGCGTCCTCGCCCTCGAGCGGCGGCGCGTCCACCACCACGTCCGAGCCAGCGTCGTCGCTCGAGGGCAGCGTCGCGTCGGCGGGCTCGTCCGAGCCGAGGAGGGTCCCGTTGCAGCCGCCCGCGAGCGAGAGGCCGACGATGAGGAACAGTGCGGTGTCGAGACGAGGCGAGCGCATGGATCCCCGCGAAGTGAAGCCCGATCAGAGACGACCCGATCGGAGCGTGGTTGGGTCGCCCGGCGACGAGGGCGACGAAGAGCACCGGGGGTCCATTCGAGGAGAACGGGCGAAGCGGAATGAAGGAAGTGCCCGGTGTCGAGACGAACGTGGTTCGAGAGGCCTGGGAGCGCCCGCAGTCTGACCCAGCGCTTCGCGCTGCCAAGTCCCGCGCGGGGGATCCGGGATCGAACCGGCGGCGCGCCCTGGTTGATCGCTCCGGGGTCGCGTGCCACGAGCCGACGGTGATCGAGCCAGGACCGAGCCCGAAGGACGCGAGCCCATCCAGCGGCGGGGCGAGCGACGTGGGCGAGCGCGACGGAGGGGCGCTCGGCGCCGGAGCCCGCCTGAAGGCCTATCTCTCGAGAAACCGCTCGCGTCTGCTGCGCTTCGCGCTGCTGATCGCCCTGCTCTACACGGTGACCGATCTCGTCTCGAGCGCGCCGCAGGACGCGACGCTCTCTCTGCCGCTCGACGACGTGCGGCGTGAGGCGCGCGCGATCTCCGCGACCGACGAGGTGGAGATCACGATCTCCGAGGAGCGAACCCGCGAGCCGCTCACGCACACCCGCACGCGTGCGGCGGACGACGTGCGCGATCTTCGGCACACCGTTCACCTCGCCCCGGGCCAGTACACGGTCCGCCTCGAGATGCGCGGCGCCTCGCCGCGCGAGGGCCGCTTCGAGATCCCGGCCGACGGGGTCGTGCGCATCCGCTGGCGGTGAGGTGACGCCGCTCCTCGTGAGCTCGGATCGAAATCAGGAGCCCAGGGGATGCGCAGGGGCCCCGTCGAGGAGCGCTCGCACGCGGTCGGCGCCGCGCTCGGCGTCCTCGACCTCGAGGAAGCGCTCCCGCATCGCCTGGACCCGCGCGCGCTCGGGCCCGGCGCCCACGAGGGGCGCGAGCGCGGCCACGAGCGCGTCGGGGGTCACCTGGGCGACGTCCACGCGCGCGCCGAGCCCGTGGTACGCGATGCGCGCCGCGTTCGCCGGCTGATCGACGTCGAGCGGCACCGCGAGCATCGGGACCCCGAGCATCACGCACTCCTTGACGCTGCCGAGACCCGCGTGGGTGATCATCGCGCGTGCGCGACGCAGCACGGCGAGCTGTGGCGCGGACTCGAGCACGGTCACGTTCGCCGGACACCGGGCGAGCGCCGCGGGAGCGACGTGCTTGCCGACCGCCAGGAGCAGATGCCAGCGAGGCTGCGACTCGAACGCCCGGAGAAGACGCCGGAAGAAGCCTGGCGTGTCCGCGGCGCGGTAGCGCTGGCCGCCGAGCGCACAGTAGACGAGCGGCTTGTCTGCGGGGAGCGCGCCGAGATCGACCGTCGGCTCGCGACGGTCGAGGTCCACGGACGCGACCGAGGTGCGAAGAGGAGACGCTGGCCTCGGGAAATCGAAGGCCTCCGGACAGAGCACGAGCTCGGGGACGCCGCGAAGCTGCGGCATGTACGCCGTGCGCGTGTCGAGCGCGCCCGGCGCGACCCCGAAGCGGCGGGCTGCCCTTCGCGCCAGCTCATACGGCGGACACATCCCGACGAGATCGGCGAGCCCCGCGCTCACGCGTCGCCTGACGAGGAAGCGCGCCCAGTCGAGCTCGGCCCCGAGGGCGGAAAAGACGCCCGGCCTCAGCATCCGCCCGCTCCTCAGCGGGGGTACGCCGGGGTCGTGCGTCTGCGGCAGCGACGTGTTCACGTACGCGAAGCGCTGGCCGGTTCGCATGGCCCAGAGCGCGACGTGCGGCAGGGTGACGTCGATGAGCAAGAGGTCGGGGCGCGCGGGAAGCAGCCCCTCCGGCTCCCGCTCGAGGCGCTCGAGCGCGCGGCCGAACCGCCGCGTGATCGCGCGCCGGCGGGCGAAGGTCGAGAGCCCGCGCTCGCGGGCGAGCGCACCCCGCTCGTGGAGCTCGGGCAGGAGCGCCTCGCTCTCGAAGCCCTGGGCCTCCACGGTGCGCTGCGCCTCGGCGCCGACGAGGTAGCCGACACGGTGGCCGCGAGAGGCGAGCGCACGCGCCAGCTTGAAGGTCGGGTTCAGGTGCCCCGACTCGTCCAGCATGGCGAACGTGATGGAGGCGGGCCCTCGCGGCATGGGCTGCCTCTAGCACGGACCTCGCGGCCCATGGGCGCGCGCGACTGGCGAGCTGTGCGCGCGGCGGTGGTATCGTCCCGGGCGATGATGAACGGCAAGAAGATCGCGGTCGTGCTGCCCGGCCTCAACGTGAAGGGCACGCTCGAGCGGACGCTCCGTGCGATCCCCGCCTCCTACGTGGACGCGTCGATCTTCGTCGACGACGGCTCGAGCGACGGCTGCGGAGAGCTTGCCGCGAGCCTCGGCTGCGTGGTCCTCCGGCACGCGCGGAACCTGGGCTACGGGGCCGGCCAGAAGACGGGCTACCGCGAGGCTCTGGCGCTCGGCGCCGACGTCGTCGTGATGGTGCACCCAGACTTCCAGTACAAGCCCGAGCTCGTGCCGGCGATGACGGCGATGGTCGCGCACGGCGGCTACGACGTCGTCCTCGGCTCGCGCCTGCTCGTGCGCGGCGCGCTCGCGGGCGGGATGCCCCGGTGGAAGTACGTCGCCAACCGCGGCCTCACGATGTTCGAGAACGCGCTCATGGGCTCGGGCCTCTCCGAGTTCCACACCGGCTACCGCGCCTTCTCGCGCCAATTCCTCGAGGAGATGCCGCTCGCCGAGAACCGGAACGACTACGTCTTCGACAACGAGGTGCTCGCGCAAGCGATCCACTTCGGCTACGCGATCGGAGAGATGTCGTGCCCGGCGCACTACTTCGACGAGATGCAGACGATCACCTTCGGGCCCGGCGTGAAGTACGGGATCGGCTGCGTGAGGACGGCCTCGGCGATGCGGATGCACCGGCTCGGCGTCAAGCCGAGCGCGCTCTTCGACCGGGGCGCGCGCAAGCTCGCAGACTGGCGCGAGGGCGTGCGCGTCGAGGCGCCCGTGGCCAACGCGGGAGCGGCCTGAGCCGATGGCCGGGGCGCCCCGCATCGCGGTCGTGGGCCTGGGCTACGTGGGCTCGGTCGAGGCGGCCGTGCTCGCTGCCAGCGGGCGAACCGTGGTCGGCGTGGACGTGCGGCCGGCGGTCGTGGCCGCGATGGACGCGGGCACTGCGCCGCTCGCCGAGCCGCTGCTCGAAGAGCGCCTCGCCGCGGCCAAGGCGCGCGGTACGCTGAGCGCGACCCTCGATCTCGCCGCCGCAGTCGCGCAGACCGACGCGGCGCTCGTCTGTGTGGGCACCCCGCGCGGGGCCGATGGAGAGCTCGACACCACGGCGCTCCTCGGCGCGGTCGTCGCGATCGCGCGGTCGGTTCGCACAGGCGCGAGGTACTCGATCATCGTGAGGAGCACGGTGCCGCCGGGCTTCCACGCGAGCGCGCGCCGCGCGATCGACGGGGCCCGCGCGTGGGGCGGCGAGCCCGACCTCGCGGAGATCGGACTCGCGCTCAACCCGGAGTTTCTCCGTGAGGGGAGCGCCGTGCGGGATCGCGAGGAGCCGCAGCTCGTCGTGTACGCGGCGGACGCGCCGCACACCGAGGAGGCGATCCGCGCGATCTACCGCGAGCACGCCGACCGCCTGGTCGCGTGCGACCCGGCCTCGGCCGAGGTCCTCAAGCTCGTGAACAACGCGTGGCACGCGCTCAAGGTGAGCGTCGCGAACGAGGTCGCGCGCCTCGGCCGGCCGCTCGGCGTCGACCCCTTCGAGCTCATGCACCTCCTCTGCCGGGACACCAAGCTCAACACCTCGGCGGCCTACCTGCGCCCCGGCATGCCGTTCGGAGGCGCCTGCCTCGTGAAAGACATGGCGAGCCTCGCGACGTACGCCGAGCATCACGGCGTGCGCGTACCCGTGATGCAGCACGTGCTCGCCTCGAACGACGCCCACCTCGGGCACCTGCTCGACGCGGTCCTCGGGCACCGCACGCGCGCGGGGGCCCCCGCCCGCTGCGTCGCGATCGTGGGGATCGGCTTCAAGCCGGGCGCGCCGGACGTGCGCGACTCGGCCCCGGTTGCGATGGCCGTCGCGCTGCTCGACCGGGGGCTGGCCGTGCGCGTCGCGGACGCGAACGTGCTCGATGCGCGCGTGCCGCCGCTCGGCATCGATGCGCTCCGCGTGGCCCTCGGCGATCCGCGCGCCGTCGCCTGCGAGACCGTGGAGGAGGCTGTGCGCGAGGCGGACGTGGTGGTCGTGGGCCACCCCGCCGAGGCCGATCGCCGCGCGCTCGTGGTGCTCGCCGGGACGATCCAGGGGCGCGTGCTCGACGTGAGCGGAGA
Organism: Deltaproteobacteria bacterium; assembly: GCA_046342295.1. GTDB lineage: Bacteria > Myxococcota_A > Polyangia > Polyangiales > Sandaracinaceae > JAFLCL01. The sequence continues at coordinate 5,676 of JBKDQC010000209.1, forward strand.
GCTCTCGCGCGCGCTGAGCGAGCACGAGCGTCGCTCGCTCGCGCCCGTGGATGTCCTGCGCGCGCATGGCGCCGCGGGCGCCCGAGCGACGTAGCGCCCGAGGCCCGCTCTCGACGAAGGAAAGAACATGCCCGAGCCGCGCATCCTGATCGTCCCGACGCACCCGGGCGTGCAGTACCACTTCTGCCGGTCGGGGCTGCCCATCTGGTTTCTGGGGCACTGGGATCAATTCCATTACTGGCGACCGCAGCCGGCGAACGTGCGGAACGTGCTGCCGCGCTTCGAGGACGCGCAGCTCGATCACGGGCCCGAGGACTTCGCGCGCCTGCTCGACGACGGCGCGTCGGTCGGCTGGCCGGAGCGCTACGACCTCGCGTGGCTCATGTTCAACTGGCAGTGGAAGCTCTTCCGCGATCGACCGGGGAAGAAGCTCTACCGCGTCTGCAAGCACGCCGAGCTCGAGCGGCACGAGTGGGAGGAGCTCTTCTCGCGCGAAGGCTGGCGGGTCGTGAGCTTCTATCCGAACACCGTCCGCTGGTTGCGCGAGCAGATGAACGTCGAAGTGCCCTACGTGCCACTCGGCCTCGACCCCGCCGCCTACGGTCCGTGGGAGGGCCTCGCATCACCGAAGGACGAGCAGGTCGTGCTCTCGATCATCCACTCGTACCGGGAGCGCGGCTGGCACCACCGGAGCTACCTCGAGGCGATGGGCGGTGTCCCGCACCGCCACGTCGATCATCTCGACGACACGCAGGAGAAGGTCAGCTACGAGGGCCTCCAGCGGCTCCTCCGACGATCCCGCGTGTACCTCCACGACGGCGAGCAGGAGTACACGATCACGTTGATCGAGGCCCTGATGACGGGCCTGCCGATCGTGAGCTTTCGGATCCCCGGCATCGAGCGCTACGTGGTGCATGGCGTCAACGGCGTCGTCGGCGACGACGCCAAGAGCATCCGGGAGCACTGCCGCCTGCTCCTCGCGGACGACGCGCTCGCCGAGCGAATGGGCCGGGAGAGCCGCGCGATGGCGCTGCGCGACTACCACGAGGAGCGTTGGCGCGGTGACTGGCAGCGCATCCTCCGCGACTTCGCGTCGACGTGAGGGCACCTCCGCGCCGCGCGAGGATTCGAGCGCGCAATGCCGCAGACAGTCCACGTTTGCTACCTTCGCAGCATGGCAGGCGAAGCGGCTGCGCGGCTCCCGACGTTCGTCGAGCTCTACGAGCAGATCGAGCGCCTCGCGCCAGGGCTCACGGGGCCCGACTGGGTCTGCGAGATCCTCTCGCCCTCCACCGGTCGCGACGATGGCCGCTCGAAGCTCCCCCTCTACGCCAGCGAGGACGTACGTCACGTGTGGCTGATCGAGCCGGAGGCGCGGCTCGTCGAGGTCTTCGAGACGCGGGACGGACGTGCCGTGCAGCGGACGAGCGGCGTGGACGACGATGTGCTCGAGCTGCCGCCTTTCGTGGACGCCGCGCTCGACCTCGCGCCGCTCTGGGCGCCGAGGAAGTCCTGACCATGCCGGCGACCTTCGACGCGGGGTACTACCGCCGCTACTACGAGGACCCGCGGACGCGCGTCGCCGGACCCGAGGACACGGCGCGCCTCGCGCGCTTCGTGGCGGGCTACCTCGCGCACCTCGGGATCGCGCCCAGGACGGCGCTCGATCTCGGGTGCGGGCTCGGGTGGTGGAAGCCCGCGCTCGCTTCGCTCTACCCCAAGCTCGCCTACCGCGGCGTCGAGCACAGCGAGCACCTCGCGCGCGAGCTCGGCTGGGAGCGCGGCTCGGTGGTGGACTACGTCGGCGCACGCGCCGATCTGGTGATTTGCCAGGGAGTCCTTCACTACCTCGAGCGGCGCGAGGCGCTCGCGGCCATCGCGACCCTCGCGCGCGTGACGAAGAAGGCCCTCTACCTCGAGGCGCTGACTCAGGAGGACTGGGAGAAGAACGTCGACCGCGCGCGGACGGACGGCACCATGAAGCTGCGGCGGGCGAGCTTCTACCGGCGCGCGCTCGCGCCTCACTTCGTGGCCTGCGGTGGGGGCCTCTACGTTCCGCACGCGGGCCCCACCGTGCTCTTCGAGCTCGAGAAGGGTCGGTGAGGCCGGTGCGGTGAACGGGGTGCGACGGCGTCGTACGCTGCCGCCATGACCTACCGCGCCCCGACACCGCCCGCGCCAGAGCGCGAGAAGAAGCGCGGCACCGTCGTGCGCATGCCGGAGAGCCCCGAGGACGAGGCGCTCCGCCTGGCGCGTGAACGGAGAGAGGCCTTGCAGAGAGAGCGCTCGGAGCTCGCGAGCGCGCTCCGGGCCGAGGCCGCGGTTTTCGACCGCCGGATCCGCATCGCCGGCGCGATCCTGACCGCGCTCGCCGCCGCAGCGCTGGTGTGGCCACCGCACACCACGCGAGGCGCGGTGCTCCAAGGCGTGGCGCTCGTCTGCGGACCGCTCGCGCTGCTCTTGGGAAGCCAGGGCGCCCGGGACGCCCACGCCATGCCCATCCGGCTGCGTGCGCTCTACATCGGTGGCTTCCTTCTCGGCGCGGCGATCGGGAGCACCTGGCTCCGATGACGAGGCAGCTGGACGCGGGACGCCCACCGGCGGCTCGCGCGAACCGAGAACCGTTGTAGGCTCGCGCCCCCATGGATGTCCTCGTCGTCACGCCCGAGCTTGCGCACTACCACGGCTCTTCCACACTCGCCGAGTCCGCGGGCGCGCTCAGCAAGGCGCTGCGCGGCCTGGGGCACAAGGTGAACATCGTCTCGCCGCTCTGGGCCTCGATCGATCCGAGCGCGCGGCAGCTGGCGCGGCGCCTCGTGCGGCTCGAGGTCGCGAGCGGCGGCGGGACCAAGACCTTCGCGCTCTTCGAGGGCAAGACCACCGCGGGTGTGGACATCTCGTTCCTGTCGGAGGCGTCGCTGTTCCCTCCGGAGGCCACGAGCGAGGACGAGAGCCCGGCCGCGGCTGCACGCTGGGGCGGCTTCGCGCGCGCGGTCCTCGCGCTCGTGAAGCGTCGCGTCGATCAGGGAGAGGCGCTGCCGGATGTGATCCACCTCTTCGGCTGGCAGACCGGCACGCTCCCGTGCCTGCTCGGTGAGGACGCCACGCTCGCCGGCGTCCCCACGGTCTTCACGGTGCACGACCTCTCACGCAAGGGAAGCTTCGAGCGCAGCCAGCTCGGCGAGCTCGGCCTCCTGCCCAAGCACTTCGGCATCGACGGCGTCGAGTTCTTCGGCAAGGTGTCGGCGCTCAAGGCGGGGCTCCAGTTCGCGACCCGGGTCGTCGCGCCCTCGCCCTCGCTCGCCTCGAGGTTCCAGGTCGCCGCGGGCGGCGAAGGCCTCGAGGGCGTGCTGCGCGCGCGCGGGCGCGCGTTCGTCGGCGTGCCGGACGGCGTCGACGCCTCGATCTGGAATCCCGCGACGGACCCGCACCTCGACGTGCGCTACGACGCCGTGGAGATGGGCTCGCACGGGGTGGCCAAGCTGCGCAACAAGGCCGCCGTCCAGGTGGCGTTCGAGCTGCCCCTGCGCGACGACATCCCGCTGACGTTGGCCGTGCTGCGCGAGCGCGCGGACGAGCGCGCGTTCCTCGCGACGCTCCCCCGCCTCGTGAAGAACGACGTGCAGCTCCTCGTTCTGTCGGTGACGCCGCTGCACGAGGACGTCGCCGACCTCGCGCGTCGCTTCCCCGACCGCGTGGCCGCCAAGGGCGAGGCGCCCTCCCCGATGCTGCACCGCGCGCTCGGCGCGGCGGACCTGTGCGTGTTGCCCGCGCTCGACGATCCGTTCGGCGCACTGGCGCTCCAGGCGCAACGGTACGGGGCTCTGCCCATCGGCCGCGCCGCTGGGCACGTGGCCGACGCGGTGGTGGACGCCGACGCGCAGCTCAGCTCGGGCACCGGATTCACCTTCGAGGAGGCGTCGGCCGAGGCGCTCTTCGGCGCTCTCGTGCGCGCGGTCGCTGCTTACCGGGATCGCCCGCGGTTCCGAGCGCTTCAGCAGCGCGCGATGGTGCGCGACCACTCGTGGGACCGAAGCGCGAGGCTCGTCGAGCGCGTCTACCGCAGCCTGCGCAGCGCGCCGGCCGAGGCTGCGCCCGTGGCCTGAGCCGAGGAGCCCCTCGGTCTCCGAGAGCCTGCGGCTTCGGTTTCGCGCGTTCCGCGGCGAGGCGGTACCATCGGGGCGATCTTGGCAACGCCCGATCCCCAGCAGCCCGACGCGCCGGCCCCACCTCCTCGGGGGGCGCCGATGCGTCGGCTCGCCCAGCTCCGCTTCGAGACGCGTGAAGAGCGCACCATCGATCGAACGGCCCGCTGGATGGGTACGCTGGGGCGCTTCCAGGTGCTCGCGGGCGCGTTCGGTCTTCTCGTCGCCATCGGCGCGGTGTCGGCATGGGCCTTCGGAACCGTCATGGCACCGGAGATCGAGTCGGACACGACACCGCCCCTCGTGCGCCTCGGCGAGGTCTCGACGACGCAGCTCGCTGGCGCGGTCTCGGGGGTCGTCTTCCTCGCGTTGCTCGTGTTGCGCGGGGGCTTTCTGCTGACCGACGCGGCCGAGGACCTCGAGCACCACATCCACGCGATCGACGAGGACGCGCCATACCTCGAGGACGCCCTCGTCTCGCTCGCGAAGGCCTTCTTCATCGACGCCACGCTCGTCGCGGTGCTCGGTGGTGCGCTCGTCTGGCTCGGGAGCCTCGCGTGACGGAGGCGCTCACGGAGCCGAGCGCGTCGCAGAGGAACGACGAGGGCACCGCACCCTTCATCCTCGATCGGTCGGTGGCCGACGCACCCGCGCCCCTGGGCTCCGAGGCCGCCGCGCCGAGCGAGGATGAGCACGACGGCGTCGTTCATCTCGTCTCGCGGCGCGAGGATCCGAGCGGACGGCCGCGCGAGCCCTCCGACGTGCCCGACGAGGTCCCCGCACGCCCGGAGGACGCGACCGAGCCGCGCCTCGATCGCGCGGGGCGGCGCGCCGCGCGGCTGCTGGCGTGGGCGCTCGGCGTCGACGCGGTCGTGGCGCTCACCCTGGCTGCGGTCAGCCTCGGACGACTCGCGCGGGGCGGCGCGGGCGTGCCGGACCTGGTCCTCGGCGCCGTCGCGCTCACTCTCGCGCTGCCATGCATCCTCGGCGCGCAGAGCGCGGCGCGCATCGGGCGCCGAGGCACGACGCCCACGTCCGACGCCCACCGCTTCGCCAAGAGCATCGGGCGCCTGCGCTGGCTCTTCGCGCTCAAGGCGACCGTGCTCTTCACGACCCTGGGCCTCGGGTGCTTCGCGTTCTCGATGATCGCGTCGCTGCTCGCGCTCCTCTGAGAGCACGTGGCACTCGGATGGATCGAAGCGGGTGCCACGGGCTCGAATCGGCGGGAGGGAGGCTCTCGCCGATTCACTCGGATCGGCATAGGGGCCCGAGGCAATCCCCCGGGACCCCTGCCACACCACCGGACGAGCGGGTCGGCAGCCGGCGGTTCGGAGTGTGGAGGTCACGCGGCGAGCCGGGGGACGCCCAGCTCGTCGAAGTAGCGAATGGGGAATTCGCTCGCTCCCGAGCGCTCGTTTCCGTGCGTCGCAGTCGGCGCTTCCGCGCTCCGCTCTGCTCTCGGGATTTCGTCCCTACCCCATCGCGGGACGGCCTCTGCTGACTCCTCGCTCCGCTTGCGCGTGGCACTTTCAGGCCCGAGGCGAGGTCTCCCCAGGTCAGAACGCGACCCTTCCCCGCACGACCGCCCGATCTACGTCGCCTGGGCCTCGACCTTCGGAGCTTCGCGGTCGTTCGCCCGCTCGCCCCGCGCGGCGCCGCCTCGTATCGGGTTCTTGTCCAGCGGCCCGCGGTTTCGCTCCCCGCGTCCTCCCCACGGTCGGTCGCCCTTCCGCAGTTGCGGTTCACTTCGATCAGGATGGTCTCCTCTCGGCGGGACTTGCACCCGCAAGGTCGCGCCCATGCTG
>JBKDQC010000210.1:0-1673 GCA_046342295.1 Deltaproteobacteria bacterium
CGCCCCCCCCGCGGCGCCGGCGGCCCCGCCCACCCCGCGCCCGCCGGCGGATCCCTTCTCGGCCCAGGCGCCTTCGGGCGGCCCGCAGGAGGTCCGCCTCGTCATCGACGAGCGGCCCGTGTCCGACGACGAGGTGGGCCGACAGCAGCGCGGGCGCACCGCGCTCGTCGCCGGCGTGTGCTTGCTCCTCGGCGCAGCGCTCGGGGCCGGCGGCGGCTCGATGAATGGCCGGCGCACGCTCTACAACGTGACCGTGCGCGACGGGCACGACATCTTCTCGGCGGTCGACACGGCCTCGCGGACGGTGCTCGATGCGGGCGCGAAGATCGACGCGTGTGTGGCCGCGGCGGCGGGTCAGGGCGGGCAGCCAGCCCGCGTCGACTACCCGTCGATCGAGCAACTGCGCGCGCTCGAGAACCCGCTCCAAGCGGGCGCCTTCGCGCGCAAGAACTACGGCGCGTTCCAGCCGCAGACCGTCGACGACCTCTTTTCCTACTACAACAACATCCAGGAGCTCTGGCGGATGTTCGGCAACCTGCAGAACACCACGCTCCCCGAGGCCCGCCGCGCGGAGCTCGACCGCACCGCGACCGCGACCTCCGAGTCCGCGACCGCGCAATTTGGCGCGGTGCTCGTCACGGCGCCCGAGGATCAGGGCGGCAGGCTCATGGGCCAGCTCGCGTTCATCGAGGAAGCGCCGCCGGAGCGCGACGAGCCGCGCGTACTGGCGCGCGGCACCCGCGGTGGCCCCGGCCGCGCGATGGCTGTCTTCGCGCCGGGCGTCGAGATCGGCAGCGCGCCCACGCACGTGCTGCTCATCGACGGCGCAGGCAGCCGCGGCGTGCTCGCGTCGCAGACCGGCGCGTTTGGCGAGTACGTGAACTCCATTCGCGAGATCAAGACGCTCATGGACCAGACCGTCGAGATCCAGGGCCGCCTGACCACCTCGCTCGGCGAGATCGCGCGTCTCCAAGAGGTCTTCGCGCTCTGAGCTGAGCCGGGGCGGGTTCGACGAAGCCCGCGAGGTACGCAAGGCGCGGCGGCGGAGCTCAGGCTCCGCCGTTCGCGTTTCGTGAGGCTGAGCGCGTCGGCGGAGCAGGGCGGAGGGGCGAAGTCGAAGGTCGAAGGTCGAAGTCCGCGTGCCTTGTCCAGCCGATCTCCGTCTCCGTACGAAGGTTCAGGGCCGTTCCGGGTCGCCTCACGATGGCGCGTGCTCGGTCGGTTAAAGACGGCCTTTGGGCCCCCGCGTCGCCCATCCGCCGCGACTCCCTCGCGGCCGCTGCGCCCTCCCCTGCGCTCGGATGGCCGACCCGGGCCGCTTCGCGGGTCTTGAGCCGCCCGACGCCCGCGCGGGTGGGGAGGCGCGACCCGGAGCGGCCGCTCGCGAGCGTGGTGCCCGCAGCGAGCCGCGACGCGCAGACGCGCGTCGAGATGGGTCGATGGAGAGGTGGCCATGGCGCTTCGAATCTACGGTGACGCGGTGCAGATGTGCGCGGACTTGAAGGTCGTGGTCGCTCGAATCGAGCGCGCGGACAAGGACCTCGCGCGGCAGCTGCGTCGGGCCGCGTGCTCGGTGGTGCTCCATCTCGCCGAGGGCGCACACAGCGACGCAGGGCACGCGCGCGAGCGGTTCCGCACCGCACGCGGCAGCGCCGCCGAGGTACGCGCATGCC
>JBKDQC010000211.1:0-20922 GCA_046342295.1 Deltaproteobacteria bacterium
CCATGCGATCGAGGAGCGAGGGGGTCCCGGCCCTACCCTCGCCGTGCGACGCGCCCGGGAAGGCCGCCGGCGCCCACCGGCTGCCGATCCCACCCACGAGGGCCGCGCCCGCGACCACGAACGGGAACGGGACGTCGAAGAAGAAGAGGCCCACGAAGGACGCACCGGCCACGGCGGCCTGCGCGCGTGTACGGAGGGCGCGCTTGCCCACGCGCAGAAGCGCGTCGATCACGATCGCGAGCACCACGGCCCCGAGGCCGTGGAACACCCCCGACACCCACGCGACGTCGCGCAGCGTCGCGTAGCTGAGGGAGAGGGCGAGCACGACGAGCGCCCCCGGGAGCACGAAGAGCGTGCCCGCCGCGAGACCGCCCGGCGTGCGGTGCATGAGCCAGCCGAGGTACGTGGCGAGCTGCTGCGCCTCGGGGCCGGGCAGGAGCGTGCAGTAGCTGAGCGCGTGGAGGAAGCGGGCCTCGTCCACCCAGCGACGCTTCTTGACGAGCTCCTCGTGCATGAGCGCGATCTGCCCCGCAGGCCCACCGAAGGAGAGCAGGCCGATGCGCAGCCACACGCGCGCCGCCTCGCCGAACGACACCGCCTCGGGGACCGGCGCGGCCTCTGGGTCGTCGGACGATTCGCTCATGGGCTGGCCACGCGGTGCTTCGTAGCGCAGCCGGAGCCGCACGGGCACGCGACCACGGCTCGCGTGAATCAGGCGCAGCCTGACGGGGCACCGGCGGACCTGGGCTGCGCTGCGCCTGAATGAATCCGGCGGGTCCCACGCCGAGTCCTCGCCCCCGAGAATTCTGTCGCCAACCCGGGCACCGGAGGACTAGATCGAGGGGCGTGACCGACACCATCGTCATCGTGGGCGCGAGCCTCGCCGGAGGGCGGGCCGCGGAGTCTCTTCGCAAGCTGGGCCACACCGGCCGCGTCGTGCTGATCGGCGCGGAGAGGGACCGGCCCTACGACCGACCGCCTCTCTCCAAGAAGGCGATGCGGGGTCAGCTCGCCGAGGACAAGCTCTTCTTCCGCGCCGAGGACTACTACGACAAGAGCGGCATCGAGCTCCGCACCGGCGTGCGCGCGACGCGACTCGACGCCGCGTCGCGTGCGGTCGAGCTCTCGGACGGAACGAAGGTTCACTTCGACAAGCTCCTCATCGCCACCGGGGCAGACGTGCGCCGCCTGACGTGCGAGGGCGCCGATCTGGCTGGGGTCCACTACCTGCGCACGCTCGAGGACGCCCGGGGCATCCGCGCGGAGCTCGCGCCGGGCAAGCGCCTCGTCGGGGTCGGCGCCGGCGTGATCGGCATGGAGGTCGCCGCGTCGTGCCGCGAGGAAGGTCTCGAGGTCACGGTGCTCGAGCTGCTCGACGTCCCGCTCCTTCGCGCGTTCGGTCGCGAGGTCGGCGCGCTCTACGGCCGCTTCCACCGCGAGCGCGGCGTCGAGGTCCGGTGCGGCATCGGCGTCGCGGCGCTGCGCGGCGAGGGACGTGTGGAAGAGGTGGTGACGAGCACAGGAGAGGTGATCCCGTGCGACTTCGTGGTCGCGGGCATCGGCGTGGTGCCGGCCACGGCGTGGCTCGAAGGGTCCGGCCTCGCCCTCGAGCGCGGCGTGCTCGTGAACGAGCGCTGCGAGACGAACCTGCCGGGTGTCTACGCCGCGGGCGACGTCGCGCGTTTCTTCCACGCACGCTACGGCCGGCACGTGATGGTCGAGGCCGTCGAGAACGCGCAGCTCATGGCCGCGACGGCCGTCTCCAACATGATGGGCAAGGACGAGACGCATGCGCCCGTCGCGTGGTTCTGGTCCGACCAGTACGAGCTCAAGCTCCAGAGCGTCGGCGTCGTCGACGACTACGATCGCGTCGTCTACCGAGGCTCCGTCGAGACCAAGCAGTTTGCGGCGTTCCTCCTGCGCGGTGACCGCGTGACGGGCGTCATCGGCGTGAACCGGCTCAAGGAGATCGCCGCCGCCAAGAAGCTGATCAGCGCGTCGATCCCGGTCCTCGATTCCATGCTGGCAGACGCGGACGTCCCGATGAGCAAGATCCTCGCGGGCCCGGCGCCCGGCGCGACCTGATCGGCGACGTCGCAAGCCGACTGGCGACGTCGCAAGCCGACCGGCGATGTCGCAAGCCGACCGGCGGCTCTCCTGGGCGGCGCCTGCTTGGTCTCGCGCAGGAACGTTCGACGGTGCGGACGCGTCGCGGACGGTCCGCTCGCGCGCGTCGCCGGGGCAGCTTCCCTCGCTCCGACCGGACGCGGTGCCGATTCGGCGGCAAGCGCGCGATGGACTATCCTCGCGGGATGCGGACGCACGGCCTCGTCTCCTCCGTCCTCGCGCTCGTACTCTCGCTGGGCGCGCTCGCGCTCGGCACGTCGTCGGTCGCTCCAGCGAGCGGCGCGGCGCGGAGCGAGACAGAGACCGACGGCCGCCGCGGCGCGATCCCTGCGCAGGCGAGCTGCGGTGACTACCGCTGCTCGCCGCCCGAAGACTGCAACTCGTGCCCCCAAGATTGCGGCGACTGCTGCGGCGATCGTCGCTGCGCGCCGCCCGAGGACTGCAGCTCGTGCCCCGAAGACTGCGGCCGCTGCTGACCGATCACGCGCCCCGCGCGACCTCTCGCGCGGGGCACCCGCAGAGGTGAAGGACCGCGCGCAGCATGCGAGCACCTCCGAGGGATCGGTCAGCCCTCGTCCAAGAAGTAGTCGCCGTCCAGGCGCTTGATCTCGAGGGTGTCGACCGTCGTCACGCCAACACCGAAGTCGACCATCAGCGAAGCCAGTCGCTGCCCGTCGATCAGCACGATCTTCTTCTCGATACGGGCGACGTACTCGATCGCCTCTTTCGAGAAGGTCGCCGTGGTGAGAAACACGCCCTTTCGAGCCCGCTCGCCCTCGATACTTCCAGCGAATGCTTGGATTTCGGGCCGCCCGACGGTGTTCTTCCAGCGTTTCGCTTGCACGTAGATGGCGTCGAGACCGAGATGATCCTCTTTGATCATCCCATCGATTCCACCATCGCCGCTACGCCCGAGTGCGCGCCCTGCGTCTTGTCGTGAACCGCCGTAGCCCATCTTCACGAGCAGCTCGACGACCACGGTCTCGAAGAAGCTCGGTGAAGCCTTGGACACAGCCTCCAGAAGCTCCTGTTCCAGGCCTGCCCGTATCGCGCGGTAGGCCGCTGCGAGGCGCTCTTGAGGCGTGCTCAGAGCGGACTCCGTTGCCCCCATGTCCTTGGACCCGAGCGCATCCTCGGGCTCGGTCCCGCCGGAAGTGAAGTTGCGGAAGGACTCGAACTGCTGAAGAAAACTGACATCGACCCGTTTCGGCTTGGTCCCCAGGATCTGCTTCCCGAGCGGCGTGATCGAGTACACGCCGCGTCGGACCGTCGTGACCAGCCCCGCCTTGTCCATGTACGTCTTCGCCCAGCCAACCCGGTTGTCGAACAACCTCTGCTTGCCGCTTGGGATGAGCTGCGCTCGCTCCTCATCCGAGAGCTTGAACCGGGTGGCGAGGGCGTCGCGGAGCTCGCGAACAGGATGGTCCTTCCCATCGGCCAACTCCTCGAGCATGGGCAGAGTGATGCTTGCGAAATCCGGGATCGCCATGGGGCAGACGCTACACAGGGTCGGTACACCGATCTACGCGTAGCCCTCTCTCGCCGACGGGTCGGTTCTGATGCAGCCGCGCGCGCCGCCCGGCGGAATCGCCTCGGCGCAGAGGACCGCTGCGTCGGGGATTCTGTCTCGGCAGTCGGAGCCCTTGGACGCCACCCGCGAGCCGGACCGTCCGCGAGACCCGCTCAGCCCATCACCCGGTCGTCGAGCTCCACGCTGATCGGGCAGTGGTCCGAGCCCATGACCTTCGTGTGGATCGCGGCGTCGCGCAGGTGGCGCGCGGCCGCGGGCGAGAGCAGCGCGAGGTCGATGCGCCACCCGACGTTGCGCTCACGCACGCCGAAGCGCTGGCTCCACCACGAGTACTCGCCCTGACGCTCCGGGTGCACGGCGCGGTACGAGTCGACCCAGCCGAGCTTCTTCCACCGGAGGATCTCCTGGCGCTCCTCGGGGAGAAAGCCGCTCGTCTTGGCGTTCTCCTTGGGCCGCGCGAGGTCGATCTCCTCGGGCGCGGTGTTGAAGTCCCCCATGACGACGACGGGCGCGCCCTCGCGGACGAGGGGCGCGAGGAGCGCGTAGAGGCGCCGGTAGAAGCGCAGCTTGAAGGGCACACGAGAGTTGTCGTGGTCCGGGCCCGAGCCATTCGGGAAGTACACGTTGGCGATCGTCAGTGCGCCCACGCGCACGAGCTGCAGGCGCCCCTCGACATCCATGGAGCGCACGCCCACACCCGTCGCGAGCAGCTCGAAGGGGCGCCGCGCATAGAGGCCGACGCCGCTGTAGCCGCCGCGCTCGGCCGCGACGAAATGCGTATGGAAGCCCGTCGGTGTGCGCAGGTTCTCGGGGATCTGGGCCTCGGTCGCGCGCGTCTCCTGCACGCCCACGACGTCGGCGCTCTCGTTCCCGAGCCAGTCGGGAAATCCCTTGTTCGCCGCGGCGCGGAGGCCGTTCACGTTCCAGCTGACGAGGCGCATGCGGACGGAGAGTGAAACACAATCGCCGAGACGGTGGATCCTCCACGTCGAGGCGATTCTGTCTCGCGGAGCGGAGCTGGGTGGCGGGCCCCGAGCCGGCTTTGCCGGACGGGGGGCGGATCTCCATCAGACCCGCCAACAAGAACGCGACACACGGAACGGCGTCGCGCGGCTGCATGCGTAGCAGACCTGCAAGCTCACCGTCGCGCCCGCTCTCGGAGGCGCGGCGTGCCTCCGCGGAGGCGGTAGCGCTCGGGCTCCCAGCGCCCGAGGCCGACGTTCGCATGGAAGCGCACGAGGAGGCCGGCGTGGAGGGTCCAGTCATCCACGCTCCGGTTGGGTCCCCAGACGTCCGCGGTGCCGCCGCCAGTCCAGCGCCCGCCGAGCCGCAGCGCGATCGCGCCCGTGATCTCGGGCGGGACCCAGAGCGGGACATCGCATCCAAAGCCGATCGCCCACGCGACCGCGACGCGACCTTCGGGCGCGAAGATCGTCGCGCCGAGCTCGACCCCCAGCGAGTCGAAGAGGAGATCCCAGTACCGGTCTCCGCTCGTCGCCCCGAAGAGGAATCGGGCGAGGAAGACAGGACGCAGATCGACCGCGGCCACGAGCCTCGAAGCGCCGTCCGGTCGCCACTCGGGCGCGAGCAGCACGCCGGCGGTGTCGATCACGCGGAGGCGCAGCTCGACGTCGAGCGCGAACGTGGCCGCGTTCGAGCCGCGCGCGAGGAGGCCCGGATCCCCGAGGCCAGCGCCCGCGTTCGCGCCGATCGAGAGCACCAGATCCGAGCCGAAGCGCCCCCACACGCCATCATCGTGGGGACGCTCCGTGCGAACCTGCGCGCGCACGGGCAGCGCCGCGGCCGCCGAGGACAGCGCGGTCGCCGCGAACAACGCGGCGAGCCCGGGCCGCCACCGCGAGAGCGCGCCAGAGCCGACGTCGAGCAGAACGGACATGGGGCGCGGAGCGTAGCCCAGCGCGCGGTGGCGTCCCGCGGCCCGTCGCGCGTCCTCGGCCGGCGCCGCCACCCACGGCTCGGCTATGCTGCGCGGTCCGAACACCACGGGCCCGCGAGGGCGCGAACCACCGAGGAGCGCATGATCTTCTGCCAGGCGTGCGGCGCCCAGAACACCGACGACGCGAAGTTCTGCAACATGTGCGGCGCCCGTATCGCGCAGGCCGGAGAGCCTGGAGGGCCGCTCACCGCCAAGGCGGGGCCGGGTGGAGCGCCCGCGGGCTTCGCGACCGCGCCGAACGCGATGAACAACACGACCTCGATCACGCTCGCCGGCATCGGCGTGCAGTCGCCCGCGAGGACGTGGGCGATCCTGATCGGCGGCGCGGCGCTGTTCCTCGTCGTCGGCGCCGGTGGTGCCTGGGTCGCGCTGCGTTCGACGGGCGCTCCGCCCTCGACAGCGGGACAGGATGAGGCCGGGCTGCCAGCCCCTCCCGACACGGCGCCGGTCGAGATCGGCGATCCGGTGCCGACCGGTCAGGACACGCCCGACGATGGCGTGGTCATCTCGAGCGGACCGCGCGTGCGTCCGCGAGGGACCTCGGGCTCGAGGGGCGGGTCACGCGGCGGTGAGCCGGGCGAAGCGAGCCCCGGTGCGCAGGGCGCGGGTGCGGAAGGCCCGGGCGCGACCGGAAGCACAAGCCCGGCCGGTGGCGAGGGCGCGGGACCAGGCACCCGCGAAGGCGCAGCTGGCGCATCGTCGGGCACCGGATCGGGGGGCAGCGGGGCTTCGGGCGCTGGCGCAGGCAGCACGGGCACGGGCGGCACGACCACGGCAGCGAGCGCGGGCGGCGCTTCGGGCGACACCACCTCGGGAGGCAGAGGCGCGAGCGAGGGCGGCGGCCCGGCGGCCGGCGGAGAAGGAACGAGCGCAGGCAACGGCTCGACGCGCGATTGGGGCGCGATGCAGGAGACCGTCGGAGAGGACGAGCCCGACCTCGTGATGGAGCACTACTCCGTCACCGTGCGCCGTTTCATCCGCAACTACTACGCGCAGCGCGCGGCAGGCTGCTTCGACCACGAATCCCGCACCACAGGCCAGGTCGTGCGCGGCACGGTGGTCGTGGCCTTCACGATCGGCCCCGATGGGCACGCGCAGAACGCGAACGTCTCGCGCAACACGACCGGCTCCGCCGCGCTCGGCCAATGCCTCCAGCGCAACGTCGCGGCGTGGGAGCTGCCGGTGCCGCCGAACCGCCAGCCCATCGACATGGAGATGCCGTTCAGCCGCTGAGGGCCCCGAAAGGGATCGGGCTGAGCGGCTCGCGCGTCCTGCGAGTGCGGACCGCTCGGGATGCCCCGACCGACGACACGGAGAGGTCGGTTCTGTTCGATCCCCGGCGTCCGCGGATCGCGCCGTCAGCGGAGCTCGCTCTGCCACGCCGGATCCCCGATGACCTGCGCGGCGACCTCGCGGTAACGCGAGGACGTCGCGGCGTCCAGGTCCGACGCATCGGGGAACACCCGCGGGTCGGCGCCCGTGAGGCTCGACGCGAGGACGAGCGCGATGAGGTAGGCCCCCCGTTCGGAAGGGTGCGAACCGTCGGCCGCGTAGAGGACGTCGAAGTCGCTGCCCTCCGCCGTGGGGTCCGCCCCCCGCGCGACGAGCTCGTCGTGCACCACGCGAAACGCTGGGCCGACGGGCGCGAGGCGCACGCGCGCCCCTTCGTCCCGAAGCCGCGCGGCCATCGCGCGGTAGCCCGCGTCGAGCCGGTCCTGCATCGCGGAGAAATCGGGAAAGAGCTCGGGGTTGGTGTCGTCGCCGCGCTCGCGCCCCCACGTGACGTAGAGCACGACCGAAGAGCCGTTGTCGGTCGCGAGGGATGCGAGCCGGCTCGCCCCCTCGAGCGAGGCGATGCGGTCGGGCTGACCCTCGGGGAAGCCTCCGATCTGGCTCTGCTCCTGGAGGATCACGACGTCGAAGGAGCGCGCTTCGAGCGGGCCGGTGCGCAACCACATCGCGAGCGGGGTGCCGTCGGCATCGGCGTCCATCGCGTGTTGGGTCAGGCGGTAGCCGCCGGCGACCACGGACTCGACCCTCGAGGGTGACAGGAGCCCGCGGTAGCGACCGGGCACGTCGCCCGTGAAGACGTAGCTGTTGCCCACGAAGAGCACCTCGTGGACGCCGGTGACGAGCGAGCCTCGCCCCGTGTCGCCGCCGTCGAGCGCGCGGGCGTCGACGACGGTCCCTGCGTCGGGAGACGCGCCGACGTCGTCCGTGCGCGCGCCGACGTCGCCCGGGCTCGCGCCGACCGTGCCCGAATCGCTCCCCGAGATCGGCGGGTCACACGCTGCGATCCCCAACCCGAGGACGGCCGCGGCGAGCGCTCGCGTCGGAGAGACCGCGAAGCGGTGAGGCTTCGCACGCCTTCCCCTCGATGTCCACGCGCTCGTGAGGCTGCACACGCTCGACGAGGGCCTCCCTCTCCTATTGTCGTAAGCCATCTCGCTCTCCTGCTCGCGAAGGACTCGCCATGTCGCTCACGGACTCGATCCCCAACAACGTCGATCTCGGCTCGGACAAGAAGCTCCTCCGCGCGCTCGAGAAGTGGCAGCCCGACTTCCTCCGATGGTGGCTCGAGATGGGCCCCGAAGGCTTCCAGGGCGATCAGATCTACCTCCGGACGGCCACCTCCGTCGACCCGAAGGGCTGGGCCCACTACGAATACGTGAAGATGCCCGACTACCGCTGGGGCATCTTCCTCACGCCCCGCACCGAGGCGCGCGACATCGGCTTCGGAGACAACCAAGGGCAGAAGGCCTGGGACGAAGTGCCGGGAGAGATGCGAGGCATCCTCCGCCGCATCATCGTGACGCAGGCCGACACCGAGCCCGCCTCGGTCGAGCAGCAGCGCCTCCTCGGCAAGACCGCGCCTTCGCTCTACGACCTCCGCTCGCTCTTCCAGGTGAACGTGGAAGAAGGCCGCCACCTCTGGGCCATGGTGCACCTGCTCCACCAGTACTTCGGCAAGGATGGTCGCGAGGAGGCCGAGGAGCTCTTGCAGCGCCGCTCCGGCAACCCCGACAAGCCCCGTATCCTCCAGACCTTCAACGAGAAGACCGAGGACTGGCTCTCGTTCTTCTGCTTCACGATGTTCACCGACCGCGACGGCAAGTACCAGCTCGCGGCGCTCAGCGAGTCCGGCTTCGACCCGCTCGCGCGCGCGACGCAGTTCATGCTGACCGAGGAGAGCTTCCATCTCTTCACCGGCGAGACGGGGATCGAGCGCATCGTGCAGCGCGGGGCCGAGCTCACGAAGCAGGACCCGAACGGCGATGCGCGGGCGCAGGGCGGCATCGACCTCCCGACGATCCAGAAATGGATCAACTTCTGGTTCTCGAGCGCGGTGGAGCTGTTCGGCGGCGAGATCAGCTCGAACGCAGCGGACTACTTCGCGACGGGCCTCAAGGGGCGCTTCCGAGAGCGCGAGAAGTATCAGGATCACGTCGCGCTCGAGGGCGTCTACACGATGACCGTCCCGGGCGAGCTGGGCCGGCTCACCTCGAAGGAGGTCCCCCTTCGCAACGCGCTGAACGAGATCCTCCGCGACGAGTACATCGCGGACTGCGAGCGCGCGGTGCGCAAGTGGAACCACACCATCAAGAAGACCGGCGTGGGCCACGAGCTCTTCATCCCCAGCCGTCGCTTCAACCGCTCCATGGGCATGTACGCGGGGCTCGCGTTCACGCCGCAGGGCGAGCCCATCAGCGCCGAGGAGTGGAGCGCGCACCGCGACCAGTGGCTGCCGACGGCCGCCGACCATGCGTACGTTCGGTCGCTGATGGTCCCCTGTTACGAGCGGGGAAAGATCGCGAACTGGATCTCGCCGCCCAAGCAAGGCGTCGACAACAAGCCCTTCGACTGGGACTACGTGAAGTTCCACGAGGTCGAGGCGGAGTGAGGGCGAGGCGGAGTGAGGGTGCTCCGCGCGGCCGCTGCCGTGGCATCCTCGCCGCCTCATGATCGAGCTCGCTTCCCTCTCCCGCGGTTTTCGCAAGGCCTACCTCGACCACGCTGCGATCACGGCGCAGCTGCGCGCCTGGGCCACGGCCTACCCGGCGTTCGTCTCGCTGCGCGAGATCGGGCGCACCCGGGAGCATCGCGAGATCTGGATGCTCGTGATCGGCGCAGCCCCGGACGAGGCGCGCCCCGCCGTCTGGGTCGACGGGAACATGCACGCCGGCGAGGTCGCAGGCAGCTCCGTCGCCCTGGCCATCGCCGAGAGCGTCCTCGCGATCCACATCGAGCTCGCGAACGGAGCCGCGACCGGGCGCGCGCCGATCGGGCTCCCCCTCCACCTCAAGCGAGCCGTGCAGGGCACGCTCTTCTACATCGTCCCCCGCCTCTCGCCGGACGGCGCCGAGGCGGTGCTCACGACCGGGCGCTACGTGCGATCGGTCCCCCGCGACGAGCGAACGCACGTGGGCGCTGCCCGCTGGGTCGCGGCCGACCTCGACGGCGACGGCCGCATGCTCCTGATGCGCAAGGAGGACCCCACCGGCGACTTCGTCGAGCACCCGGACGCGCCCGGCGTGATGGTCCCGCGCACGCTCGAGGACACCGGGCCTTTCTACAAGCTCTGGCCCGAGGGCCGCATCGAGCACTTCGACGGCGACCGGATCCCTTCGCCCGGCTTCCTGAGCGACAACTATCCGGACCTGAACCGCAATTTCCCGTTTCGCTGGGCGAGCGAGCCGGATCAGATCGGAGCGGGCGCGTATCCAGGCAGCGAGCCGGAGACGCGCGCCGTGCTCGAGGCGGCCAGGCGCCTCCCGAACCTCTACGCCTGGCTCAACCTCCACACGTTCGGCGGATGCTTCATCCGACCGCCGGGCGACGTGCCCGACGCGAAGATGGAGCCCTTCGATCTCGCCGTGTACAAGCAGGTCGGCGCGTGGGCCGAGGAGATGACGGGCTACCCGATGGTCAGCGGCCACGCCGAGTTCCTCTACGAGCCGGACAAGCCGCTCTTCGGAGCCCTCAGCGAGTGGGCCTACGAGCACCGCGGAGCGCTCTCGTACGTGTGCGAGCTCTGGGACATCTTCGCGCGGCTCGGCGTTCCTCGGCCCAAACGCTTCGTGGAGTACTACACGTCCCTCGGCCGCGCGGACCTCGCGAAGCTCGCGCGCTGGGACGCGGAGCACAACCAGGGCCGCATCTTCCAGCCATGGAAGCGCATCCGGCACGAGCAGCTCGGCGAGGTGGAGGTGGGCGGTCTCGATCGCCGCGTGGGCCTCTACAACCCGCCGTACGAGGAGCTGCCCGCGGTGTGCGAGGCGCAGACGAGGCTGATGCTGCGGGTGGCGGCGATGCTGCCGAGGCTCGTGATCAGCCGCGTGGAGGTCGCGCCGATCCGGGAGAACGTCACGCGCGTGTCGGTCACGGTCGAGAACCACGGCTACCTGCCGACCTACGGGATGCGAAGCGGGCTCAAGCGCCCCTTCAACGAGGGCGCCTACGCCGACGTCTCCTGCGAGGGCTGCACGCTGGAAGAGCCGCTCAGGACACGGCTCGCGGTCGGCCACCTCGAGGGCTGGGGCAAGGGGCTCGAGGCCGGCTCGCAGGCGATCTTCTTCCAGGCTTCGGGCGGCAGCGAGACGAGCCACACGCTTCGCTTCACGGCCCTCGGCAAGGGGTGGGCGACCGTGCGCGTGGGCTCGAGCCGGATTGGCTTCGTCGATCGCCGAATCGGCATCGGCGGCGGGATCTGACGCGGCTGCGCATGCGGTCTCAATCCCGCATCGCGATGTCGCACCGTTATGGCGTCGGGCAGTCGCAGCCCCAGCTCGCGGGCAGCTGCGGGCACGCGAGCCTCGCGATGGCCCGGTGGCCGTCGCGGTTGGGATGAACCGCATCGAAGCCGCGGAGCTCGGGGCGGAGGAACCAGCGCGGCACCTCGCTCAGCACGCGGGAGTCGGCGTCCATCCGGCGCGCGCGCGCGGCGTCGTCGAGATCCCGCAGCTGCTGCCGGTAGCGCGCATCTCGATCGAGCGTGCGGCGCATCTCGGCGGCGTCGCGCAGAGGCGCGTCCGCGTGGCGCAGGCTCGAGTCGAAGAGATCGATGCGCACGTCCGCGAGCTCGGCGGGCGTCCAGGCCGCGTCCGGGCTCTCGCGGTCGGTCACGAAAGATCCGAGCGCGTCGCGAGGAGCCGCGCGCCCCATGACGAAGTCCACGATGCGGCGCGTGTTGCGCAAGGTGTCGAGCGCGCGCGCACCTCCCCAGCGACGCTCGTCCTCGAGCGCACCCCAAGGCGTCAGTGTCATGCCGACCACGCGGATGTCTCGGCGATGCGCCTCCGTGAAGATCCGGCGGATGTAGCGGTTGGTCCGGTTGGCGGACGCAGCGCTGTTGAGCCCGCCATTCCACCATACCCAGAGCTCGAGCCCATCCGCCCCGAGAGGATAGCGCGGGTTCCGGAGCACCTCGTCCGTCCACACCTGGTGCAGCTGGAACGCGCCGTAGCCGACACGGGAGAGGTTGCGGACCTCGGCCTCGTCGCACCACTCGTGGATGAGTCGCCCGTAGGGCTCGTCCTGGAATGCGCCGATCGAGCCCGCGAGCAGAACGACCTTGACGCGCCTCGATGAGTACGTGAAGCGCCACTCGGGATCGTCGCACGTGAAGCCGCTCACGCAGCGCTGCTGCGCGGCCCCGGGCGAGCCCAGAACGAAGGCGAGCATCCCCAGCACCGCACCGAGCAGCGCGAGCACCGGCGCAGCCGACCGCGCACGCTCAGCCTGCGAACGCAAAGGCGACGCCCGTGCCGGCGCCGAGCCCCGCGAGGACCGCGATGCGGGGCGAGGCGTCGAGACGCGGCATCGGCTTGTGGAGCCGCTTCCACGCCGCTCGGCGACCCACGAGCCCGCGCACCCAGAGCGCCCCCAGCACGAGCGTGACAGCGGCGCCCGCGAGGCCCAGGCAAGCACCGAGCCCGACCGCGAGCTTCGCGGCGTCGGGGCGAAGCGCCTGGCGGGTGTAAGCGAACAGCGCCGGCGCGCCGAGCAACCCCAGGGCGGCGAGCGCTTCGCCGGCCGTCCCCGAGTAGGCACCTGCGCCGAGCCCCGCGACGAGCGCCGCGAGCGGGACGAGGTTGGGGATCTCGCCCGTGCGCTTCTCGAAGTCGACGGACGTCACGAGCGCGATCGCGACGAGCCCCGCACGCGTCAGCGCGATCTCGACGTCGGTCACGACCGCGCCTTCAGCGCTCGAGCGCGCAGTCGGCGGCTCGCGCCGCGCCCGCCTGTTCGAGCCCGAGCTGGTAGGCGCTTCGCGCGCACGACGCGACGGCCGTCGCGGTGGCCTCGGCGTCCCCTTCGGCGACCTCCGCGGGCAGCGTTCCCTGCATGTTCTCGCCGCACGACATCATCGCCGTCGAGAACGCCGTCGCGCACGTCTCCTGCTCGACGCCCGGATAGCAGGTGCGCAGGGGGCTCGCCTCGGAGCAGAGGTCGGGCAGGACCTCGGCGGTGACCAAGCCCAGGACCTGAGCGAGCGGCATCGGGAAGCTCGGCTCGGCCGACTCGCCGCCGCCCGTCTGCCCTCCGGACGGCTCGGCGCTCACGCCGCCTCCACCGCCGCAGCCAAGAGCGAGCAGCCCGCACAACAGCCCCACGGAGGAGCACCTCGACATCGTGTTCATGGTTCTCCTCATCTCGGGGAGACGCGGTGGCGCTCAGCCCTTGAGCGCTTCGGCGCCACCGATGATCTCCATCAGCTCGGTGGTGATCGCCGCCTGCCGCGCTCGGTTGTAGACGAGCGTCAGGCGGTTGATCATCTCGGACGCATTCTTGGTGGCGTTGTCCATCGCCGTCATGCGCGCGCCGTGCTCCGACGCGATCGACTCGAGCAACGCCCGGTAGACCTCGACCTCGACGTACATCGGGAGGAGCCGGTCGAGCAGCGCCCGCTTGTCGGGCTCGTAGATGAAGTCGACGCTCGCACCGCCGGACTTGGCCTCACCCTCGGTGACCTCCGCGGCGTGGGGCGTGATCGGGACCAAGGGCTCGAACACGACCTTCTGCGAGATGGCGCTCTTGAACTCGTTGTAGACGAGGTACACGGCGTCGTGGCCGTCCACGTTGTACTCGGCGACGATCGCCCGGCCGATCTCGCCCGCCTTCGCGACCGAGAGGTTCTCGAAGACGCCCGTGAAGTCGAACTCGATCTTCGCATCGCGCCGGCGGAAGAAATCGCGGGCCTTCCGACCGATCACGGCGAAGGAGACCTGCACGCCCTCGGACTCGAGGTCCTTCCACTTCCGGAAGGCCGCCTTGTTGATGTTGGCGTTGAAGGCGCCCGCGAGGCCCCGGTCGGAGGTGAGCACGACGATGAGCACCTTCTTGGCAGCTCGCCGCGCCAGCAGCGGATGGACTTCGTCGTCACCAGCGCGCGCGGCGACGCTCGAGAGGACCTCCATCGTCTTGACCGCGTAGGGACGCAGCTCGGTGATCGCCTGCTGCGCACGGCGCAGACGAGCGGCCGCGACCATCTTCATGGCCTTGGTGATCTTCTGCGTGTTCTTGACGCTGCCGATGCGGCTGCGGATTGCCTTCAGGTTCGCCATGACCGCTCCGGGGTGGGGGCGCGCTTGCGCACGAGACGCTCGGGCACGTCAGCGGGACGCGCCCTGCGCGATCACTTCTTGGCCTCGCCGCCGGCGAAGATCTTGCCGAAGTCCTTGAGAGCTTTGTGGAGCTCCTCCTGGAGATCCTTGGCGAGATCACGGGTCTCGCGGACCTTGTCGAGGATGCCCTTGTGGCTGCCCTCGATGAACGCGAGCATGTCCTTCTCGTAGCGCCGCACCTCGCCGACCGGGATGTCGTCGACGTAGCCGTTCGTGGCCGCGAACACCGCCACGACCTGCTTCTCGAAGGGCATCGGGACGTACTGGTCTTGCTTCATCGTCTCGACGAGACGCGCGCCGCGCGCGAGCTGCCGCTGGCTGGCCTTGTCGAGGTCGGACGCGAACTGCGCGAACGCGGCCATGGCGCGGTACTGCGCGAGCTCGAGGCGGAGCTTGCCCGCGACGGAGCGCATCGCCTTCGTCTGGGCCGAGCCGCCGACGCGAGAGACGGAGATACCGACGTTGATGGCCGGGCGGACGCCCGAATAGAAGAGGTCGGTCTCGAGGAAGATCTGGCCGTCGGTGATCGAGATGACGTTCGTCGGGATGTACGCGGAAACGTCGCCCGCCTGCGTCTCGATGATCGGCAGCGCCGTGAGCGAGCCACCCGAGTCGGGGATCTTCTTGGCCACGTGATCGCCGCCCTTGGCCTTCGCCTCGGCCTCGGCCTCCTTCTTGGCCTCCTCGCCCCTGTGGACGTGGACGCCCGGCAGATCGCGCTTGGGCTCCTGGTCCTTCTTCACGCAGACCCACTCCTCGGCCATCTTGGCGGCGCGCTCGAGGAGGCGGCTGTGCACGTAGAAGACGTCGCCGGGGTACGCCTCGCGGCCGGGCGGACGGCGCAGAAGGAGCGAGAGCTGGCGGTACGCAACCGCCTGCTTCGAGAGATCATCGTACACGAGGAGCGCGTGCTGGCCGTTGTCGCGGAAGTACTCGCCCATCGTCACGCCCGAGTACGGCGCGATGAACTGGAGCGGTGCGCTCTCGGAGGCGCCGGCCACCACGACCGTCGTGTACTCCATCGCGCCGTGCTCCTGGAGCTTCGTCACGACGTTCGCCACCGTCGACTGCTTCTGGCCGATGGCCACGTAGACGCAGAAGACGTTGAGACCCTTCTGGTTGATGATCGTGTCGATCGCGACGGCCGTCTTGCCGGTCTGGCGGTCTCCGATGATGAGCTCGCGCTGACCTCGGCCGATCGGGATCATCCCGTCGATGGCCTTGATGCCCGTCTGGAGCGGCTCCTTGACGGGCTGGCGCTGCACGATGCCAGGCGCCTTGAGCTCGACGCGCCGGCGGTGCTTGCTGTCGATGGGGCCCTTGCCGTCGACTGGTTCGCCGAGCGCGTTGACGACGCGACCGACGAGCGCGGGGCCCACGGGCACCTCGAAGATGCGGCCCGTGCGCTTGACGGTGTCGCCCTCGCGGACGGTCGTGGCCTCACCGAGGATGGCGGCGCCGACGTTGTCCTCTTCGAGGTTGAGCACGAGGCCCTGGACGCCCGAGCTGAACTGGACGAGCTCACCGGCCATCGCGCTCTCGAGGCCGTAGACGCGGGCGATTCCGTCGCCGGTCGCGAGCACGGTGCCCGTCTCCATCACGTCGACTGATTTGTCGTACGACGCGATCTGCTGCTTGATGATCTCGCTGATCTCTTCGGCGCGGAGCTGCATGTCTCTACCTATCGGGTTGGACCGTCGCACCGGACAGGCCGGTGCCTCGGGCAGAATGTGGAAGGAGCGCGGGCGCGTTTCGTCGTGGGTGCGCGCTCAGGACGACGCGAGGAGCTGGGCGCGGAGGTCCTTGAGGCGGTTGGCGATCGAGCCGTCGAACACCGTGTCGCCCACACGCGCCACGACGCCGCCGATGATCGAGGGGTCGGTGCGCTTCTGGATCGTGACCTGTCGACCCGTCACCTCGGACAAGGTCTTCTCGAGCTGCGCGTAGTAGGCGTCCGGAAGCGGCGCGGCGGTGATGATTTCGGCGCGCACACGCCCCGAACGGCGCTCCGCGAGGACCGCGAACGCCTCCGCGAGATCGCCGATCGTGCCGACCCGACGCCGGTCGACGAGGAGCTTGAGCGTCGAGATGACGAGCGGCGAGGCCCCCATGCGTTGGGCGATCGCGCCGAGCGCCTTCTTCTTCGCGTCGGGCACGAACGCGGGGTTGTCGACGAGCGCCCGGAGCTCCGCGTTCGTCTGGAAGGTCTTGGCGAGGTCGGCGAGGTTTCCGCGGACCTTCTCCACTTGTTTGGCCTCGGCGGCGAGCTCGTACAGAGCCTTCGCGTAGCGGCTCGCGGCGACGGTTGATGCGCTCATGGGCGGGCTCCGGACTGCGGTCCCTTGGCGACGCTCGCTTTGAGCTTCACGAGGTACTCGTCGGCGAGTCGCTGCTGGTCCGCAGCGTTCGTGCGCTCGCGGAGGATCGTCTCGGCCGCGAGCACGGCCGCCTCGATGGCCTCGCGCGTCAGCTCCTCCTTGAGCTGCTTCATCTGCTGCTCGACGAGGAAGCGCGCCTCCGCGTGCATGCGCTCGGCCTTGTCCGAGGCCTCCTTGACGAGCCTGTCTCGCTCGCTCTGGCCGGCCCTTCGCATGTCCTCACGCACCCGCGCGAGCTCGTCGTCCATGGTCTCGATGCGCTTGCTGTACTCCGCGAACTTCGCCTCGGCCTCGGCCTTCATCCGCTTGGCCTCTTCGAGACCATCGAGGATCGAGGCGCGTCGAGCCGCGAGGAACTTCGGAAGGACGCGATCGAGCAGGATGTAGAGGAGCGTGAGCCAGATCGCGAAGTTGGTGAGCTGCCCCGCGAACTGGAAGTAGTCCCAGCGCGGCTCGTGCGTCTCGCCGTGCGCTGCGTCCCCGTGGTCTGCGTCCCCGTGGGCCGCCGGCTCGTCGTGCTGGGCCCGGAGAGACGCCGGCCCCGCCAGCCCCCACAGCCCGAGACCACCTGCCAGGAGCGCGGCACGAACGCCGCGCCGAGCGTTCTGCGTGAGCATCAGTTCGCCCGCCGGCCGAGAAGCTTCTCTGCGATGTTCGCGGCCATCGCGGGGATGGTCGCCGCGAGGTCGTTCCGGATCTCGGCGCGCCGACGCGTGAGCTCCGCTTCGGCGTCGCGCACGACCTTGTCGGCCTCGAGCCGGCTCTTGCCGAGCAGCTCGCGCTCGAGGGAGAGACCGTCCTGGTGGATGCGGTCGCGCTCGGCGTTCGCCTCGACCTTCACCTTCCTCATCTCGGCGTCGAACTTCCGGTACTTCTCATCCGCGGAGGTCTCCAGCTCGCGCGCCGCGTCCTTGGCGCCGTCGATCGCCTTCTCGCGCTCGTCGAACACGGCGAGGAGCGGCTTGAAGAGGAACGTGTGAAGGATCGCGAAGAACGCGAAGAAGATTGCGAGCTGGAGGAGGAAGGTCCCGTCCAGGTCGATGATCGAACCCGACAGCACCAGGCCGGACGAGAGAGCTTGCATGGAGGAACCCCGTCGTGCAGCGGGCCCTGCCGGTCACGGCAGGAGCGCGCGCTCTGTGTGGCCACGCGGTTGAGTTTCGTACGTCGCCTCGGCGCCGCTGGGGGGGCCGTCGCGGGGGCCGGAGGCGGGCGCTCTCTAGCACGGGTGCCCGAGGCGTCAAGGACGCGTCGCTCGCGGAAAGCCTTGCAAAACGGGGCGTTCCAGCAGGGCGCGGGCACACGGGAGGCGCTTCCATGTATGCTCGACGCCGATGCGCACAGCCTCGCTCCGGACTCTGCTCGTGCTCGCCGTGGCGGCCTCCTCCTGGCCTGCCGCTCCTACGTCGGCGCAGCGGATCGAAACCGTGGTCATGCCGTTCGACGGCACCGGCTCGGACGCGATCCGGAGCCAGGTGCACGAGGCGCTCGGGCTCGATCCGCGCCTTCGTGTCGCCCCGCTCGACGAGCGCGCCCCCGACGCGCAGATCCTCGTGACGGGCTCCGTGTCGGGGCGCGGGGCGAGGCGGACCTTCGAGATCGCCGCCTCGGACGCCGGAGGAAACCAGATCGCCGTGCAATCCGCCCGCGTCGGTCGCGGAGCGGCCGGCCGCCGCGCCGTCGAAGAGGCGAGCCTCGCGCTCATCGACGAAGCGATCCCGCGATTGCCGCCCCCGCCCGCGGAGACACCGCCGGAGCCCGCCGCATCCGAAGAGCCCGAGCGTGAGGCCGGGGAGGCGAGCCCCTCGGCTGACGCGGGACCTGCGCCCGTCGGCACGGACCCGGCGCTGCTGAGCCTGGTGGCGGGGATGGTCGTCCGAAACCGCACCTCGGACGTCCGACTCGAGAGCGGCGGGAGCAAGGTCTACGACTCGGGCTTCTACATCGAGCTGACCGCGGCCGCGGAGCTACGTCCGCTCGCCCGTGATCCGGGTCTCGCGCGCGGACTGTTCGTGCGCGCGGCGTACGCGAACGCGGTGGCCCTGGGCACGCAGGATTGCGGGCCCGGAGGCTGCCAGAGCTATCCGACGACCTTCTTCCGACTCTACGGCGACGTGGGCTTCCTCTTCGACGTCGGCCGCGTCGTCGAGATCGGAGGGGGCCTCGGCTTCGGCTTCGAGGCCCATCAGATCGCCGACAACCAGGTGATGCCGACCGCCGAGTACCCGTATCTGCGTCCCGCTGTGCGGGGGCGGGTGCGGATCCTCGACGAGCGCGTCGTGATCGACGCGGAGCTCGGGCTGCGCTCTCTCCTCGGGCGCGCGCGGCTCGGTGAGGCGTTCGGAGCGAACGGTGACTCGATCGGCCTCGACGCGGGGCTCGGCCTCACCGGACTCCTCGACTTCGGGCTTCTCTGGCGGGCCGATTTCAGCTGGGCGGGCTACTGGCACTCCTTCGCCGGCGGCGGGACCCTGGACAATGGACAGAGCGGCGCGGACCAGGGTGTTCGCATCGGCCTGATGCTGGGATACGGATTCCGATGAGCGCGGAGATCCGAGCGCTCGTCGGCCGCGGGACCCGCTTCGAGGGGCGCCTCGTCTTCGAGGAGCGCGCTCGCATCGAGGGCGGCCTCAAGGGCGAAGTCTGGGGCGAGGGGATCCTCATCCTCGGAGAGGGCGCCGATGTGGAGGCCACGGTCGAGGTCGGCACGCTGATCGTGAAGGCCGGGACGCTCCGCGGCGCGGTGCGGGCCCGGGACCTCATCGAGATCCACCCCGATGCGAAGGTGTACGCGGACATCACCGCGCCGGTGATCGACGTCGCCAAGGGCTGCGTGTTCGAGGGCCGGTGCACGACGTCATCCCCGGTGACGAAAGGCGATGGGACCGCGGAAGACGTGCTCTGACGGACAGCCGAGGGTCCACGCTCCGAGACGCGCGGGGCGAACAAGTGACGGGTCGCGCAGACGCCGGTCATTGGGGCGAGCGGCTCGACGCTCACCACACCCAAGAGGCCTCATGTCCCCTCGACACCTCCGTCTTCGCGCTTCCTCACTGTCCAGTTCGCTCGCCCTCTTCGTGCTCGGGGGATGCCCCGATGCGGCGGACGGACCGGACGCGTCACGAGACGCGGGCACGACCGACGGCGCCACCGCAGACTCGGGAACACGCTGCCCGGAAGGCCCCACGGTCACGCGAGCGGAATTCGTCGAGGCGGCCGTGGGATACCTGCGTGGCGCGTTCGGCCGGACCGACGGTTTCGAGGGCGGCACCGTGACGTTCCTCGAGGGCTACTCCTCTCTCGAGGGCGTGTGTCCCTACACGGACGAGTCGGCGCTCGTCTATTTCGTCGAGCCCCCAACGGTCGGTATGCCGGCGGAGCTGCCTGCCGCGCGGGGGATGCTCGCCGTGGGGTGGACTGCGAGCGGAGAGGTTCGCTTGCTGTACGTCGCCCGCGACGCAGACGGCGATGGTACCGACGATCTCGATCCCTCGCGCCCCACGTGGAACCTCCCGAGCGCCACCTTCGATGCCTTTCGGTTCATGCCGCGCGAGCCGCTTCCGGAGGACTTCGCCACGCAGCTCGAGCGGCTGCGGGCCGAGCATCCGTCGGTCCGTTTCGAAGAGACCCCGACAGGCCTCGTGGTCATCGCCCGCGTGGGACGCGTGCGAGACACCATGGATCTCCCCGACGGCACCTTGGCCACGATCGAGCGCGTGGCCGAGACGCTCCGGCGGTTCGGCGATGTCGGTTGGCTCGAGGGCGGCTCCTCGAGCGAGATCCCGTTCGCCCCGGTCGAGCCGTCCCTGGTCCCAGCGACGGTCGAGGAGATCGGGATCGACTGTCTGCGCTCGGTCACCCGAGCCTGGCTGGGGCCGGTCGGCGACTTCGACACGCGGACCTCGTTCTACGCGCCGCTCGGAGACGGGCCACGGCCGCGCCCGACCGACGAGGTCCTCGGCGAAGGGGAGCTCTGCCGTCGGGTCATCCCCGCCTGCGAGGATGGGCTCGACGTCTCGCGGAGCGAGCTCGTGAGCGCATCGATCGACGTGCTTCGCGAGGCCTACGAAGTCTCGACTGGGTTCGAGGGCGGCGACGTTCACTTCCTCGAGGGCTGGAACTCGACGAGTCGCCTGTGTCGTCTCACGGACCAGACTGCGCTCATCTACGTCGCGCCGATCCCCGAGTCGCTCCGAGGCGTGGTCCCGACAGCCCCTGACAACGACGCGGACGGCGTGGCCGACGTGCCCGATCGCGTCACCGTGGCCTGGACGCTCGCGGGAACCCACCAGATCTCATTTCTCA
>JBKDQC010000212.1:0-2162 GCA_046342295.1 Deltaproteobacteria bacterium
TGAGAAATGAGATCTGGTGGGTTCCCGCGAGCGTCCAGGCCACGGTGACGCGATCGGGCACGTCGGCCACGCCGTCCGCGTCGTTGTCAGGGGCTGTCGGGACCACGCCTCGGAGCGACTCGGGGATCGGCGCGACGTAGACGGGCGCAGTCTGGTCCGTGAGAGCGACAGTCACGCGCCTGCACTACGTCGCGCTCGTCGGGTACGGAACGTTCCTCGTCCCGCGTGCTCCGGTCTTCGTGGGCTCGACGCCAGGGGAGACTGACGATCTCGTGATCGCGCACCACGGCCAGGAGGGCGCCCGCAAGGCGCGCAGCGTGCCCACGCCGGAGGGGTGTCGGCTGCAGCTGGGACCGGGGACGAGCAGCATCGACGACGTGGTCGATGCGCTCGACGAGGTGGACGTTCCCGCGGGACGGCGGCTCGAGCTCGACGGGCTCTCGGTGCCCAAGCCGCGCGACGTGACGGTGTGGTCGGTGTCGGACGAGACGCCGTGGGCCGCCAAGCTCACGCTATCCGGCGGGACGCGCGACGAGATGGCCTATTCGCTGGGGCCTTTCGCAGAAGGCGATGCACCTCGCCTCGAGGCGCTGGTCGCGCCGGGGATGGAGCTGGTAGTTTGACGCCATGCGCCGGGCCCTCGTCCTCCTCGCGGGATGCTCGAGCCCGCCCGTCACGACGGACGTTCCGGTGCTCGACGCGGCGCTCGTCGCGGAAGACACCGCTCGCGCCCTCGACGCAGCGGCGCCGGTGGACGCGACGGGCGACGCGGGACCGCCGATCGCGCTGTCGTGCGCGGACGCGTATGGCGCCTCGGTGTGCGCGGGCACGGCGGACCCGACGCACCTCGCGAGCGGAGTCGACGCGGTACGCACGGGGATCGTCGCGGGAGATCCGGGCTCTCACTGGTACTGCCGGCCGGCAGAGGGGACGGCGTGGAACGGGCGGCTCGTTCTTCACCTCGTGGGCACCTACAGCGATCCGCTCGATGACAATCGATTCGCGGAGCGCGCCTGCTCGCTGGGCTACGCGGCGATCGCGCCGATGTACGAGAACCGCGACGACGCGCGCTCGACGTGTGAAGAGGACGCGGCCTGTTACGAGGCGTTCCACGCGGAGATCGTCGACGGTGTGGAAGGCTCGCCCGTCGACGTCGATGCCGACGACTCGATCCTCGGGCGCTCTACGTCGCTGCTCGGTGCGCTCGCCGCGAGCGATCCGTCCTTCGCGGGCTGGGCCACGATCGCGGACGAGCTCGCGACGATGGCGTGGCCGAGTGTGGTCGTGAGCGGTCACTCGCAAGGAAGCGGGCACGCGCTCTACCTCGCGCGCGATCGCGACGTGCGGCGCCTGGTAATCCTCGCGGGGCCCGCCGACCAGCTGCGCGATGGCGAGGCCGACCACATGCCGCCGCCGTGGATCCTGGAGCTTGCCGCTCGCACGGTGACGCCGATCGACCGCTACTTCGCGTACATCCACATGGACGACACGCTCGAGCGCATCCCGCAGGTCTTCGCGAGCTGGGACGCGATGGGGCTGGGCACCGCGTGTGACTACGCGCAGGCTGGCAGCTACGACGCGGGCTGTCGACGGATCCTAATCCCCGCGGACGGCTGCCTCGGTCTGAACGCGCACAGCACCGTCGTCGTGCGGACGTGGGGCCCGATGTGTCGTCTGGGCGCGGCGGGCTCGGACAACGTGGCGACCTGGGCGTTCTTGCTCGAGTGATCTGCGCCCGAGTGACCGGGGCGGGCCGGCGGCTCAGGCCGCGGTCGGGTCGCGGTAGAGCGCGTCGATGTCGACGTCGATGCCGGTCGAGGCGAGCTCGAGGGTCCCCGTCATGAGCTCGAGGCAGTGCCAGCCGCGCTCCTCGCGACGATAGACCTCGACGCGGTGCTCCTCGGAGGCGGCGAGAACGAACTCGCGCAGCGAAGGGAGGCGACGGTAGTGCGCCCACTTGTCGGTGCGATCCAGGGTCTCGCCGATGCCTTCTAGCACCGCGGCGAGGGAGCGGGTTGGGTCCCGAGCGCCGACCGAGACGGCGCATGGTCGAAGGCCCATGCGAGGCGCTCGCGCCTGACATGGGCCGTCGTGGTGGGTTGGGCGCGTGTGCGGGGATGGGCTCGGGCTCGCGCTCGGGCTCGATCCGGCCGGCTCAGGTG
>JBKDQC010000213.1:0-10547 GCA_046342295.1 Deltaproteobacteria bacterium
CGATCCATGCGCGAAGCACCTTCGAGCCGGGCCGCGAGACCCTGGTGCGCGACGAAGCGGGACGCAGCGGGCGGAGCGTGGTCGGTCAGCGTGGGGTCGCCCGCGTGACGACAAGAGGCGAGCGAGCGCTCTCGCGAGCCACGGAACTTCTCACGGAAGCCGCCGTCCCCATGCGCGACCTCGAGGGCCGAGGACACGACCTCGACGCGTCGATGACCATCGCGACCTCCCTCACGCCAGACTGGGAGGCAGTGCGCTCCCGACTCGGCTCCGAGCTGAGCGACGCGGTCTGCGTCGAGGGGGGGCTCGCTTCGGCATCCGTGATCGGAAGCCATCCCGCGGGGCTCGCCTCGGCCCTTCAGATCGCGCGGACGCTCGGCGTCTCCGTGCACGGCGCGTTCGCGAGCGGCACGCGGGTGTCGCTCCTCGTGCAGGAAGCCGACCTCGATCCTGTCGTACGTGCGCTGCACGCGCGCTTCGTGGACGAGGGAGGACCCTGAGCCCGGGATCGGCGCTGCGCCCCGCATGCGCAGGCAGCGGAACCTTGGCCGGCCGAGCGGCCCCCACGGGGTGGCGCTCATGAAGATGCCCCGGGCTATAGTCGTGCGATGAACAGCACCGTGCTCGTCGTCGATGACGAGAAGAACATCCGCCGGACCATCCGCATGGTTCTCGAAGGAGCGGACATCGAGGTGCTCGAAGCCAGCAGCGCGGAGGAGGCGCTTGCCACCGTGGAGACCGAGGATCTCGACGCGGTGGTGCTCGACGTTCGGCTTCCAGGCATGTCGGGCGTCGATGCCCTGAAAAAGCTGCGCGCACGCCGGGAGTTCGTACCCGTCATCATGATCTCCGGTCATGCCTCCGTCGCCGACGCGGTCGAGGCCGTGCTCCAGGGAGCCACAGATTTCCTGGAGAAGCCGCTCGACCGCGACCGCCTGCTCGTCAGCGTGCGTAACGCCCTTCGGACGGGCGCTCTGGAAAAGGAGGTGCGCACGCTCAAGCGGAACGCGCTCAAGCGCTACGAGATGGTCGGTCAGAGCGCGGTGATGAAGAGGCTCTTCGCAGAGATCGAGAAGATCGCTCCCACCAAGGGGCGCGTGCTGATCACGGGCGAGAGCGGCACGGGCAAGGAGCTCATCGCACGTGCGATCCACCGGCTCTCCCCTCGCGCGGAGAGACCCTTCGTGAAGGTGAACTGCGCAGCGATCCCCGCGGAGCTGATCGAGAGCGAGCTCTTCGGGCACGAGCGGGGCTCCTTCACCGGCGCCGTGGGCAAGAAGAAGGGGCTCTTCGAGCTCGCCCACACGGGCACCCTGTTTCTCGATGAGATCGGCGACATGGCGGCGACGGCGCAAGCGAAGGTGCTTCGTGCGCTCCAGAGCGGCGAGATCACCCGCGTGGGAGGGGAGCAGAGCATTGCGGTGGACGTCCGCGTGGTCGCGGCGACCAACAAGGACCTCGACGCCGCGGTGTCTGCAGGCGAATTCCGAGAGGACCTCTTCTTCCGCCTCAACGTCCTCCCCCTACGCAGCCCCTCGCTTCGCGAGCGTCCGGAGGACGTGCCCTCGCTGGCCAAGGCCTTCCTCGTGGAGTTCTGCGACGAGAACGGGATGCGACCCAAGCCGTTCGATGCGGACGTGCTCGAAGCGCTCTCGGAGCGGAGTTGGCCGGGCAACGTCCGGGAACTGCGCAACGTGGTCGAGCGCATGGCGATCCTGAGCGACGAGACCATCTCGCTCGACGACCTCCCCGAGATGCCGCGGCGAGAAGCGCGTGAGAGCCACGCGTCCCTGCCCGCGCCGCTCGGGGTCGAGGCAGGTGCGAGGGAGACCTTGCGGGAGTACCGAGAGCGCGCAGAACGACAGTTCGTGCTCGACACGCTCGACAAGCTCGACTGGAACATCTCCCGTGCGGCCGTCGCGCTCGGTGTGGAGCGCACGAACCTCCACAAGAAGATGCGGTCTCTCGGCATCAAGCGAGAAGGCACGAACGGAGGGCCCGCGTAGGGACTGCCTGTCCGTTTCGCCGCCGGGGCATCCCATCCAGCTCCGGCCGTTCTCCTCGGAGCACTCCCGGTATCTCTCGCCGCTCCGTCGTCACCGCGACGCCAATCGGGTCAAGTCACGTCACGCAGGCCCTCGGCTGCGGATCACCCCGAGTCAGCCCTGAATGTTCAGACGCTTCATCTTTCGCCAGAGCGTCGTGCCCGAGAGGCCGAGGACCTCGGCGGCCTTCTCCTTGTTGCCTTCGACCTCCCGCAGAACCTTGGCGATGGCTTCTCGCTCGGCATCGTCGACGACCTCGTGCAGCCGACGCCCTGCGACCCCACCCGCGCTTGGTGCCACGCGCTGTTGAACCTCCGGAGGCACGATGTCGTCGAGACGGATCCGCTCGTCCACGGCGAGCGCGACCCCCTGCTCGATCATGTTCTCCAGCTCGCGAACGTTGCCAGGGAACTCGTAGCGCACGAGAAAGTCGATGACCCCCTCTCCGAGCGTCACCCTCCGCCGCATCTTGCGCGAGTATTTTTCGACGAAATGCTCCACGAGCAGCGGGATGTCCTCGCGGCGCTCTCGCAAAGGCGGCAGTACGAAGCGCGCGACGTTGAGGCGGTAGTAGAGGTCGAGACGGAAGCGCTTGTCTGCGATCGCCTCCTGAAGGTCTTGATTCGTCGCGGCGATGATGCGGACGTCGACGATCACCGGCTTGTTGTCTCCAAGCCGCCGGACTTCCCCTTCCTGGATGGCGCGCAAGAGCTTCGCCTGGAACGCTGGCTGCGTCTCGGCGATCTCGTCGAAGAAGAAGGTTCCACCGTTCGCCTCCTCGAAGAGCCCCCGCCGCGCGGCGACCGCCCCGGTGTAGGCGCCGCGCACGTGACCGAAGAGTTCGCTCTCGAGCAGGGTCTCGCTCACCGCCGCGCAGTTGACGGTCACGAAAGGCTTGTCCGCGCGGAGAGAGTTGGCGTGAATCGCACGCGCGACGATCTCCTTGCCCGTACCGCTCTCGCCGGTGATGAGGACGGTCGTGTCCGTCGGCGCGATGCGCACGATGCGCGCGAGGACGTCGCGGATCGCCGCCGAGCGCCCGATGATGTTCGAGAAGCCGTATCGCTCGCGGAAGCTCGCGGTCATCGCGCTCATCGCGCCGGCGAGCTTTCGCTTCTCGATCGCGCGGTCGATCTTGACGAGCAGCTCGTCTTCCGCGAACGGCTTCTGAATGTAGTCGTAGGCGCCCGCGCGCATCGCCTCGACGGCGCTCTCGATCGTTCCATACGCCGTCATGACCAGCACCTCGGTCGTCGGCGCCGCCTCCTTCACGTGACGAAGGACGTCGAGACCGTCCTTGCCGGCCATGCGCAGATCGGTGAGCACCAGGTCGAACGCGTCGCCGTCGATGCGCTGGCAGGCGTCCTCGCCGTCGGCGGCCTCGGTCACGTCGTGTCCGGCGCCTCGCAGCATGAGCGAGAGCGTGGTGCGCATGTTCCGCTGGTCGTCGACGACAAGAAGCTTCGCCATGGAGGCGGTGCATAGTCGCAAGCCGGGAGCAGCCCGGCAACCTCGGATCGCCGCCGACGAACCCCGCACGCCGCTTCGGAAGGGGCGCTCGAGCCGCGACCCTGCGCGGAGCGGCGCGCTTCAGCGCTCGTCGTCTCCCGGGTCGAACGGCAAAGACGGCCGTCCCGCCCCCGGCGCCGCAGTCGCAGAGTTGGCGCGCTCGAGCGCCTCGCGCACACGCTCGAGCTCGTCGGTGCGGTCCCTCGCCACTTGCAGCGCGAAGCCTGCGATCAGCAGCGCGAGGACCGCCATGGACAGCGCAAGCACGGCCAAGAGCCGCGTGGTTCGCTCGCTCACCGGACCTCGGCAGGTTGCTCGACGTACGCGCTGCTGCGAACCCGCAGCGCAACGCCGGGTCCCGCAAAGGTCCCGGTCAGCGCGGCGATCCTCCAAGGCGCGCCAGATTCACGCAGCGCCAGGACCGGCGTGATTTCGTGAATCCCGGGCTCCACGAACGGGCCGCAGTAGCGGACCGCATCGAGCGCGAACGCCACGCCTCGTCTCGACGTCAGACGCGCGAAGAAATCTGGAAGCGCGCGGCCCGTGTACGGCGGGAGCGCGCACTCGAAGTGACCGCCCGTCTGGGTCGTCACCCGGAAGGAGACGTGCTCCGGCCGAATGAACGCTCGGACCCATTCAGGCTCGGAGCCGACGACTCGTACGCGCAGGGTGGCTCGTCCCCTCACCGCCACGTCGACCGGCGCGAGGGTCACACGCAGCGGACCTCGGGGGGGAACTTCGGCCGGGGGTGCACGAAACGTCGAGGAGACGGGCGCGAGCGAGCGGAACGTCGTCGCGGAGGTCCGCGCGACCCAGGCTCCGCGCCCCCGCCCAGCGTCGAAATAAAATGTGACCTCTCGGGCGTCTTCGAGCGCCGCGAGCGAACGGCCCCAACAGAGCTCGCGAACGTCGAGCCACTCCGCCCAGCGCTCTCCCGGAGCCAGCCTGCGGGCGCGCGCCTCCGGCCTCGGCCGGACGGCAGCTGCGCAGCTCGCCCGGCGGTTCCGGGCGTCGCGAATCTCGACGCGCAAGAGCCGCCGGTCGGCAGCGAGCTCGAGCGTCTCGCGCGCCTCCACGGTCAACGTCACTCGGTAGCCGCCCGCGGGCGTCACGCGCAGCACCGCGGGCGCTTCCAGAGGCGCACGCTGAGCGAGGGCACGTTCGGAGACGACCGCTGAACCAGAAGCGAACAGGGCGACTGCGCACGCGAGGGCCGGAAAGCGGATCATCGCACCCTCGCGAGCGTCGGCTCGATGGCCGCGACGATGTCGTCGCGGAGCTCCGGGGCAAAGCACAGACGCGGCCGGACGATGCGCTGGTTCCGAAGCTTCTCGAGCGCGAACGACATGTCCCCGAGACGTTGGGGGGCATGGTGCCGAAGCACGACCCAGAGGCCCGAGTCCGGCTCGTCGTCCCGGTAGGGCACGTCGTCTGCGACATCGAGCCAGACGTAGAGGTCGGGGTCGAGCCCCGCGCGCGACGCGATGTCCCGAGCGCGCGCGTGGGCCTCTCGCCAGCTCGGCTCGTTCTCGGGCTGGTCCGGCAGCGGAACCGTCTTCGGCAGCACGCGGTTGCGGAACCGGCGCGCGAGGTCAGCGAGCACGCGGTCGTCGTCCTTCTCGCAGCCTGCGAGCGCCGTCGAGAGCACGGCGTCATCGAGCTCGAGGTAGTCGTCGAGCGAGGGGACCTCCCCGAGCGCCGCGCGACGCAGCGCGACCGGGACCGAGGCCACCGCGCGCGAGCCCTCCCGCACCGCGGTGCGAATGCGCCGAAGGATCGCTCGAACCAGGCTCTCCGCCGCGCGCGTCGCTTTGTGATGGTAGACTTGCTGGTACATGAAGTGGCGCGCGAGGAAGAATCCCTCGATGGGAGGTAGCCCCTTGCGGCCCTCGATCGCGAGGACCGAGCGGCGCTCGCCGCCAGCCGTGGTGATCTCTCCGAAGGTCAGGGCACGGAGGAGCCAGTCGAGATCGTAGATGCCGTAGCGGACACCCGTCATGTGGCTGTCGCGGAGCAGGTAGTCACAACGGTCGACGTCCAGCACGCTCGAGATCGTGGAGGCGAGCCAGGGGACCTCGTGACGCCCCGTGATCAGGTCAGCCACGCGCGCCGGCATCTCCGGATCGAAGCCCGCCAGGGCCCGGTGAACTTCGGTGGAGGAATCGAGGAGGATCGTGACCGTCCATTCCTCGTGCGGCCGTGCATCGGGGACGACCTCTTCGAAGAGATGCGAGAAGGGTCCGTGGCCGAGGTCGTGGAGCAGTGCCGCTGCGAAGGCGTCGCGGGCTCGCTGCGCATCGAGGCGCTGCTCCGCCGGCAGCTCGGTCATTACGTGCGCGATGCGCGCCTGAAGGCGCGACATCACGTGGGCCGCACCCACGGCGTGCGCGAACCGGGAGTGCTCCGCGCCCGGAAACACGAGCGAGGTGAGGCCGAGCTGACGCACTCGACGCAGACGCTGGACCTCGCGCGTGTCGAGGAGCGCCAGCGAGAGTCGCTCTTCGTCGCCCTCGAAGGCGACGAGACCGTGGACGGGATCTCGGAGAATCACGGCGCGTGGTCGTCGATGCCAGCAGGGTTGCGGACGCTCCGACTTGGCCGGCTTCTTGGCTCGGAGCGTGGAGGAACGGCGCGCCGGAAACCGACCGGCCGCGTGGATCCAGGAGTCTGCGGGCTCGACATGTAGCACGAGGGAGAAGGGGACCGGCAGTCGTGGGGGCAGGCCTGCGCTACAACCCGCGGCATGCGCGATCGCCGCCCTGGAATCCTCGCTGCCTGCGCGGCGATGCTGGCCCTCGCCTCGCTGTCTCCTGGCAGCGCACAGAGCAGCGATCTACCGAACGCGCTCGGGGCGCTCGTGCGCGAAGCGAGTCTGGGCGAGCAAGTTTCCATCACGGTCGCCGATGCGGTCTCGGGGGTCCCGGTGTTCGCACATCAACCGGACCTCCCACTGAATCCGGCGTCGAACCAGAAGCTCGTCACGGCAGCAGCCGCGCTCGTGCTCCTCGGCGCCGAGGCGCGCTTCCGTACCGGTCTCTACGGACGCGTCGAAGGCGATGCCGTCGTCGGGGGGCTCGTGCTGAAGGGGATGGGAGATCCCTCTCTGCGACAAGGCGATCTCGTCGAGCTCGCCCGCGACCTCGAGAGACGGGGCGTCCGCAGCGTCGACGAGGTCATCGTGGACGCGACGTACTTCGACGCCCAGCTGCTCCCGCCCGCCTTCGAGCAACAGCCGAATGAGGTCGCGCCGTTCCGCGCCGCCACCGGCGCCGTCTCGGTGGACGCGAACGCCTACGTTCTTCGCGTCCGGCCGGGCGATGCCGCGGGCGCCCCGGCCCGCATCGAGCTGGACGGTGACGGTTATTTCCAGGTGCAGAACGCGATCACGACCAGCGAGGGCGGCGCGCCGAACGTGGTCGCGGAGCAACGCGCCGACGGCGAGCGGATGAGGCTCGCCCTCCGTGGCTCGGTACCGCTCGGATCGGCCCCTCTCTCGTACCGACGAAGGATCGAGAACCCGGTGGCTTGGGCGGGCCATCTGCTTCGCGACGCGCTCGCGGCGACCGGCGTCCGGGTGAGCGGAGGGGTGCGGGTCGCCTCCTCCGCGACCGTAGCGCCCTTGCTCGCGAGCCACCAGTCGCGGCCTCTCGCCGAGCTGGTGACCGCCCTCGGCAAGCAGAGCGACAACTTCGTCGCGGAGATGTTGTTCCGAGATCTCGGCGCCGAGCGCCATCGGCCCGGGCGGGTCGAGGACTCCGTCGCAGCGGTGCAAGCCTACTTCCTCCGGGCGGGCGTCGAAGGCAGCCCGGTCGTCATCAACGGCTCCGGGCTCTTCCAGGGCAACCGCGTCTCATCGTCTCAGCTGACGCGCGTCCTCGTCCACGCGTTCGGGACGCCTGCGTTCTCGAGCGAGTACGTGGCGCACCTCGCCATCGGTGGCGTGGATGGCACGCTGGAGCGGAGGCTCACCGACCTTCCCGCGCCGAGGGTCGTCCGCGCCAAGACCGGGACCTTGGACGATGCGATCGCGCTCTCCGGCTACGTGCTCGGCCCGTCCCCCGCCCGTGCGTACGCCTTCAGTGTGCTGATCAACGGCGCACGCGGCCGCCAAGCAGCAGCACGCGTACTCGCCGATGGAGTGGCCCGGGCATGCGCCGACGACCTCTGGGGAGCGCGCTGACCGCTCCCGGTCGGCCCCGCTTCGTGGGTCGCCCGGAGCCGAGCGCGCCACCCACGGTCGATCCGAGCGGAGGAAACCTCGGCCTCACTCTTTGATCTGTCGTCGGATCTTCGCGAGCGCCTGCTCCTGCAGCTGGCGGATGCGCTCGCGGGAGAGGTTGTACTTGTCGCCGATCTCCTTGAGCGTGAGCTCGTCCTCGTCGTCGAGGCCGAAACGCCAACGGAGGATGCGCGCCTCCATCGGAGAGAGCGTATCCAGCAAGCGTCGCACTTCGTCGCTCCACGTCTTGGAGACGAGCTGCTCGTAGGGCGTCGGCACGTTTTCCTGCTCGAGGAAATCGATGAACTTCCGGCCGTCTTCGTCGTTGACCGGGCGATCGAGCGAGAACGGCGTCTCCGCCCAGTACCCCTTGATCTTCTCGAGCTTCTCGGCGGCAATGCCCGTCTCTTTCTCGAGCTCCTCCGGGGTCGGCTCCTGACCGGTCCGCGTGGCGATCGCCTGCGTGGCGCGCGCGACGCGGTTGTAGGTGTCGAGCATGTGCACGGGGATCCGGACGGCCCGTCCTTTGTCCGCGAGGGCGCGGCTGATCGCGTGCCGGATCCACCACGACGCGTAGGTGCTGAACCGATACCCACGGTTGTGGTCGAAGCGCTCCACCGCCTTCATCAGGCCGATGTTGCCCTCCTGGATGAGGTCGATGAGCGGCAGACGACCGCGGTTGTAGCGTCGCGCGATCGAGACCACGAGCCGAAGGTTCGCAGCGACGAAACGATTCTTCGACTCCTGCTGCAGCGTGCGCGCCCGCTCCACGCCCTCGAGGTACTTGCGGAACGCAGGCGTGATCTGGACGCCTTCGGACACGAGATCTCGGTCGACCGCGAGCTCTCCGGCCACGCGGTGCACCGCTCGGTCGGACTCGTTGACGAAGATTCGGTCCGAATCGAGCGCACGGAGCTTGGTGGCGAGCGCGAGCGCGATCTCGTCCCACTTCTCCTGGTCTTTCTTCGAGAGCTTGCCGGTCGCCCGCTGGACGCTCTTGGAGAGCTTGCGGAGTGAGGCCACCTCGGAGAGCGGTTGCTCCACGTACTTCTCGATCGTGGCGCACACGGTGTCGACAGCCATCGCGAGGCCGAAGAGTGCCTCCCAATAGCCGATCTCGAGACGCTCGACCTCCTTGGCGGCCTCGATCTCCTCCTGCGGCGTGAGCACGCGGTGGCTCGCCATCTCGCGGAAGTAGCGGGAGAGCGTCGAGTCCCCGCCTCCCTGGCGTTCCATCTCCCTGAGGGCCTTCTCCGCCTCGGCCTGCGCCTCGGCGAGGGCCTCCGCGCTCGGCTCGTCGCCGAAGTCGGGCTCGGCCTCCTCGGCCTCTTCTTCCTTCTCTGGCGCTCCGGGTGCGAGGGGCTTCTTGGGGTCGACCTTCGCGTCGTCAGGCTTCGTGCCCTTCTTCGCGTCGGGCTTCCCCTTCTTCACCTCGTCCGTAGCCGCTTTCGCCTCGTCCGCTTTGGCCTTCGCTTTCGGCGCGCCCGCCTCGTTCGCGACCGGCCTGGGCGCGGGCTTCTTCTCGGGCCCCTTGTCCGGTGTGGGCGCGGCCCGACCCGCCGCAGTCTTGCCCGCGGCCGTCGGCGTCTTCGTCAGTGCGCGCTTGTCCTGCGTGCCCTTGCTCTGCACTGTCGCCTTGCTCGCCGGTGCTGCTGCCTTCGCCATGGTCCGTCGCCTCGTTTGCCTGAGCGCCCTCGTCGAGCAGGGCTCGCTGGGGTGGATTCGTCGTTTTCTCGCGGGTGTCGTCGAGGAAGAGGGGGTTCGTGCGCGACCCACCGCTCGTCTGCTGGCATCATCGCGACGCGTTCAGCGACGTGCCGTCGGAGATGGAGCCCGCGCTTACCCCTTTCCTACGGTTCGCACAACATCGGAGTGCACTCTCCGGCGACTCCGGTCTCACGTTTTTCTCCGTTCGTTCCGTTCCGTTCCTGGGAGCAGTAGTCGTGCCGCGCTCGCGAAGCGGGCGTACCTCCTCAGTGGCCAGCCGCCGCAGCGGCCGTTCAGGCTTGTCGCGGAGCGCAAGTCGACGCCTCCAGCAAACAACGTACCCATGCCCACCCTCTGCTCTCTTCGTGAACTTGTGCACCCGAGCACAACCGCCGCGCCCCCTCCAACGTTCCTGCGACGCGCGCCGGCCATGCGATCGGTCGCCGCCTGGAGCGCGGTCGTCGTGTCGTCGGTTCTCGCCACGTCGAGCGCATGGGCGGTCCCCGTTCCCGCAGAGCTACGGGCCGGCGCCGCGCGCATCACGGTCACGGACACCGAGGGTGGTGCCCGGTTCGAGCTGCGGCAGGGCACCCGGCGAATCGACTCGTGGGTCGTTCCGAACCCACTGTCGGATGTGACCGTCGAGGAAGTGAGCAGCGCGGGACGCACTCTCTTCCTGGTCCATGCGACCGGTTCGGGCGAGTGGGTCGCGCTGATCGATGCCCGTCCGCGGGTGGTGTGGCGCGGATGGCTGGACCTCCACGGTGACCCTGGCGAACGTGTCGCGGATGCGCTGGAACGTCGCGACATCGACGGGGATGGGCGGGCCGATCTGGTCACCGGTCAGCGTCGCGAAGGTGTGGCCCCGTGCGGCGAGCCCCCGCAGTTGCTGTTCCCGCGCGCGATCGACGCGGGCGGCGCACTTCGGCCTGTGCAGCCAGTCGTCGCCGTGGATGGTCTCCCCGTTCTGACGGCTGGCGGCGCCGCGGCCCGCGCGCCCCCGCGCGCCGCAGGCCTTCGGTGCACGGCGAGCTCGAGCTCGCGCGGCGGCCCCGAGGACGCAGCCC
>JBKDQC010000214.1:0-2139 GCA_046342295.1 Deltaproteobacteria bacterium
CATCCCATGTCCAAGTTCGTTCGTGAGACCGTCAAGATCGGCGACAAGCTGATCACGATCGAGACCGGCCGCATCGCCAAGCAAGCGCACGGCTCGGTGCTCGTCACCTGCGGCGAGACCATCGTCCTCGTGACCGTATGCGGCACCGCCGACCCGCGCCCTGGGATCGACTTCCT
Source organism: Deltaproteobacteria bacterium (assembly GCA_046342295.1). Lineage (GTDB taxonomy): Bacteria > Myxococcota_A > Polyangia > Polyangiales > Sandaracinaceae > JAFLCL01. Next base: position 177 of record JBKDQC010000214.1, read on the forward strand.
CCCGCTGAGCGTCGAGTACGTCGAGAAGACCTTCGCCGCCGGCAAGATCCCGGGCGGCTTCTTCAAGCGTGAGGGCAAGCTCCGAGACGGCGAGATCCTCGTGTCGCGCCTCATCGATCGCCCCTGCCGTCCGCTCTTTCCGGAGGGCTACCGCAACGACATCCAGATCATCGCGACGGTGCTGTCGTTCGACCAGGAGAACCAGCCCGACATGCTGGCCCTCCTCGGCGCCTCGGCCGCCTGCCACATCTCGCCGATCCCTTGGGCGGGCCCGCTCGGTGTCGTGCGCGTCACGCGCGTCGACGGCAGGTGGATCGCGAACCCGACCTACTCGGAGCTCGAGAAGGGCGACTGCGAGCTCGTCATCGCGGCCAGCAAAGACGCGATCGTGATGGTCGAGGGCGAGGCCGACGAAATCAGCGAGCAGGACCTCGTCGAGGCGCTCTGGTTCGGCAAGGACGCGATGCAGCCCGCCATTCGCCTCATCGAGGACATGCGCGCGGCCGTCGGCGCGGACAAGTGGGCGTTCACCCCGCCCGCGCGGATGTCGGGCCTCGAGGACAAGGTCACGGCGATCGCGTCCGCGGGCGTCAAGTCGGCCTGCAACATCGCCGAGAAGCACGCGCGCTACGACGCCTTCCGCAAGGTGAAGAAGGAGCTCGTCGCGAAGATCTCCGAGGGCATCACCGACGAGAAGCTCAAGGCGGCGACCGAGAAGGAAGCCAAGGAGATCTACGAGGATCTCAAGTACCACACGATGCGCGAGCAGGTCTTGACGGACAAGCGCCGCGTCGACGGCCGCGACTTCACGACGGTGCGCCCGATCTCGATCGAGCTCGGTCTCCTTCCGCGCGTGCACGGCTCCACACTCTTCACGCGCGGTGAGACGCAGGGCATCGTGACGACGACGCTCGGCACCTCCAGCGACGAGCAGCGCATCGACGCGCTCGCGGGAGACAGCACGAAGCGTTTCCTCCTCCACTACAACTTCCCGCCGTACTCGGTCGGCGAGGTGAAGCCGGTGCGCGGCCCCGGACGGCGCGAGATCGGCCACGGCAACCTCGCGGAGCGCTCGCTCGCGAAGATGGTGCCGAGCAAGGAGCAGTTCCCCTACACGATCCGTATCGTCAGCGAGATCACCGAGTCGAACGGCTCGAGCTCGATGGCAACGGTCTGCGGCGGCGCGCTCTCGATGATGGACGCGGGCGTTCCGATCGCGGCGCCGGTCGCGGGCGTCGCGATGGGCCTCATCGCCGAGGGCGAGCGGTACGCGGTGCTCACGGACATCCTCGGTGACGAAGACCACCTGGGCGACATGGACTTCAAGGTGTGCGGCACCAAGAAGGGCATCACCGGCATCCAGATGGACATCAAGATCGCGGGCCTCTCGCGCGCGATCATGGAGCAGGCGCTCGCGCAGGCGAAGGACGGCCGTCTCCACATCCTCGGCAAGATGGTCGAGGCGATCCCGGCGGCGCGCACCGAGCTCTCGAAGTGGGCGCCCCGGATCACGACGCTCAAGGTCAAGCCCGACCAGATCCGCGTCGTCATCGGCCCGGGCGGCAAGACGATCAAGGGCATCGTCGAGCAGACGGGCGCACAGATCGACATCGACGACGACGGCACCGTGCACATCGCCTCGAACGATCCCGCCAAGGCGCAGAAGGCCATCGAGATCATCCGCGGTCTCACGACCGAGCCGGAGGTCGGCAAGACCTACAAGGGTCTCGTCAAGCGCGTGGAGCCCTACGGCGCGTTCCTCGAGATCATGCCGAACACCGATGGTCTCTGTCACATCTCGGACTTCGCGTGGGAGCGCGTCGAGCGCGTCGAGGACGTGATGAACCTCGGTGACGAGGTCGAGGTGATGGTCACCAACATCGATGGCGATGGACGCGTACGGCTGTCGCGCAAGGCCACGCTGCCCAAGCCGGAGGGCTACGTGGAGCCGCCGCCGCGCGAC
>JBKDQC010000215.1:0-1934 GCA_046342295.1 Deltaproteobacteria bacterium
GCACCTGGGGGCGTGGGCTGAGCTCGACGTGCACGAGGCCGCAGGAGGCCTCCGGGCGCGCCACGTTCGACTCGGTGCGCCTCCGAGGACCGCGTTCCCGAGGCAGGGAGGCGACTGGCTCGCGCTCCATCGCGATGGGCGCCGCGCGATCGGGTTCCTCCGGGCTCGCGCCCGCGCGTGGCGGGAGGTTCGCGGCCTGCTCGACGCGCAGGATTTCCTCGAGGTCGAGACGCCGCTGGCGGTCCCGAGCCCAGGCCTGGACGTTCACCTCGCCGCCTTCGAGGTGCTCGGCATGCGCGCTCCCCGTTGGCTCATCACGAGCCCCGAGTACCAGATGAAGCGACTCCTCGCGGGAGGTCTCGGACGCATCTACCAGCTCGGCAGGTGCTTCCGGCGCGACGAGCGCGGGGATCGGCACGAGCCGGAGTTCACCATGCTCGAGTGGTACCGGGCGTTCGAGAGCTCCGAGGCGCTGATGCGTGACACCGAGCAGATCGTCGCGACGCTGGCGAGCGCGCTCCGGGGAGCGACACGGCTGACCGTCGATGCCTTGGGCGCACGTTCGGCGGGCGTCGAGCTCGCGCCTCCGTGGGACCGCGTCCGCGTCGAGGATGCGCTCCGCGCGCATGCGGGCGCTCGACTCGACGATCTGCTCCTCGACGAGGAGCGCTTCTTCCGGGTCTGGTCGCACGAGGTCGAGCCCAAGCTCGGGTTCGAAAGGCCCGTGTTCGTCGTCGACTGGCCCGCATCGATGGCCTCGCTCGCCCGCCTCCATCCGGATCGACCCGCGTTCGCCGACCGCTTCGAGGCGTACGTTTGTGGCGTCGAGATCTGCAACGGCTTCGGCGAGCTCATCGACCCCGTCGAGCAGCGCGCGCGGCTCCTGCGGGACCAAGAGGAACGGCGGAGCCGAGGGCTGCCCGTGCCTCCGATCGACGAGCGCTTTCTCGGTGCGCTCGAGGAAGGGCTCCCCCCCTGCTCCGGAAACGCGATGGGCATGGACCGCGTGCTGGCCCTCTTGCTGGGCGCAAGCACGATCGCCGAGGTGATGGCCATCGACAGCGAGCGCCTCTGACGACGGGTGGGCCCCTCCGCTCGCGCTCTTTGTGGCGTAGCCTCTCCACGTGACGCCACCGTGCGCGTGTTCCAGCCGCACCGCATCGCGCGCTTGCATCGCGGTGGCCCTCGCGTGCTTGAGTGTGCTCGGGGGATGTGGCGGGTTGGCCTTCCACACAGTCCGTCACCGCCCGCCGGAAATCGAGCTCACCGGCGCGAGGGAGGTCTGGATCGCGACCGATCTGACCGACGCGTTCTCCACGCGGATCGCCGAGCGCCTCGCGTTTCTCCTGCATGACCTCGCGCCCGCGCGGGTGGTCGCGCTGGGACGCCCTCCGGAGGCCGGAGCGGTCGTGTTGTCACTCGCGCTTCGTCGCTCGATCTCGCACGAGCCAGCGCTGGTCGAGCCGCCGGGCTGGGACTGCGAGCCGAGCTGCTACACGCGCCCGACGACGCGGATCGTCGAGCTCCCCATCGTGACCGTGCTCGCGCGGCTGAGCGCCCACGATGCGGACGGTCGCCTGCTTCTGCCTTCGCGGGTCCTCGAGCGCTCGGAACCGGGGGATGAGATCGCAGCCGAGGTGCGGCTCGTGGTTCGGATCTCCCGCGAAATCGACGCGCTCTTTCGCTCGTTCGACCAGGAGCTCTCGCTCGAGGTGCTCGCGGTGGACGACGCAGAGGCGCGCGCGTCGATCGAGCGCGCAGCGCGAGCCCCGAGCGAGACGACCTGCGCGGCCATCGAGGCGGAGACCTCGAGACTGCCGCAGCCAGGGGAGCGCGCCCGCGCGCTGCACGCCGCGGGGCAGTGTCGCCGCGCCCTCGCCGCCGAGGGCGAAGACGAAGCTGGACAGCTCGCGCGCGCCGAGGCGCTCTTCACC
>JBKDQC010000216.1:0-12548 GCA_046342295.1 Deltaproteobacteria bacterium
CTTCTACGTCGACCTCGTCTTCTACAACCGCCTGCTCCGCTGCTTCGTGCTCGTCGATCTCAAGCTCGGCAAGCTCACGCACCAGGACCTTGGGCAGATGCAGATGTACGTGAACTTCTTCGACCGCTTCCAGCGCGCGGAGCACGAGGCGAAGACCATCGGCATCGTCCTCTGCTCGGAGAAGAACGACGCGATGGCGAAGATCACACTGCCCGAGAACAACGAGCAGATCCTCGCCGCACGCTACCAGATGTATCTGCCCACCGAGGAGGAGCTGCGCGCCGAGCTGGCCCGCGAGCGCGAGGCTGCGGAGCGCGTGCTGCGGCTCGAGGCGGGCGTGAACGACGACGACAAGGGTTCGGGGTCGCCGCGATGAGACGACGACCCACGCGTGCCGAACCCGCGCAGAGCGACGTCGACGCGGCGCTCGCCGCATTGTCCGCCGACGCTCTCCGTGAGGTCGTGCGCGAGATGTTGCTCGAGCTGGACGACAAGGCTCACAGCAGCGTGATCAACTCGTTGATCCAGCGTGCAGCTCGCGGCGGCTCCGGTTGGGCGCCAGCGGCGCTCAGCGACGACGAGGTGGCCGAGGCCCTCGCCTTCGCGAAAGCGGCCGAGCGCATCGGGCAGGCGGATCCCTCCCAGGTGGACGAGCACCTTCGCCGCGCGGCCGGCGCTTTCCTACGGAAGGACTACTCCGCGGCCCACCGCATCTTCGGTGCGCTGCTGCGACCCATTGGCGACGGCAAGATCGACCTCGGGCAGCATGAGATGGTCGACGAGGTGCTCGGCGCCGACACCACCGCGTGCGCAGCCCAGTACGTCGTCTCGACCTACATGCTCTCGCCCTCCCCAGAGCGCGCCGCTGCGGTCCGCGCCGCGATCGCCGAGGTGCAGGGCCTCGGTCACTTCTGGGAGCCCATCCAGGAGTTGGAGCGCGTTGCCGTCGAGCCGCTCCCGGACCTCAAGGACTTCCTACCCGCGTGGCGTGCGCTCATCGCGCAGAAGCCGGCCGGGGACCGTAGTCGCGACTGGGACACGGACGAGGACCGATGGCTCCGCGAGGTCGTGCGGCGCATGGATGGATCGGCCGGGCTGGCAAAGATCGCGCGGACGACGAAGCGCGCTGACGATCTCCGCGCGTGGTGCAAGAGCCTGGTCGACGCCAGCGACTGGAAGGCCGCGCTTCCGGCGTTCGAGGAGGCCGCCAGGCTCGTGGCGGACAAAGACTACGCGCGTGGCGAGCTGCTCGACGGCGCCGCGCTGGCGGCGCAGCACCTCGGACGCAAAGACCTCTCGGCATGGCTCGAGCGTGCCTGGCGCGCGGGGCCGAGCATGCTGCGCCTTCGCCGTTGGCTCGGTTCGGCGGGCAGCAAGGTGGCCTTGCGGAAGCGTGCGTCGGAGGCGCTCCTGACGTGCCCGAAGCCAGCGGCCCGACAGCGTGCGTTCCTCCACCTGCTTCAAGGCGAAGTCGAACCCGCAGCGAAGCTCTTGGCGGCGGCGCCCGGTCTGGGTTGGTCCAATGGCGAGCATCCCGGGCATCTGCTGTTCCCGCTGTTCACGCGGCTCTTGGGCGGAAAGAAGAAGGCGACCGCGCCGCGCACCGAGCTGGTGGTGCATCGCGGAATGGACCTCGAGGAACTCGAGGCGATGACGGCCGACGAGGACGAGTCGCGTCTCGCCGCGCCGGAGGTCGACCAGCTCCTGGAGCTGGCCGGTATGTCCACCATCCCGAACGTCGAGGCCCGGAGCGACGTCGTCGCCGCCATGCGAAAGGCTGCGGAGAGTCGGCTGGCTGGAGTCACCGAGCAGAAGCGGCGCCGCCACTACGGGCACGCAGCAGAACTCGTCGGGGCCTGCGTCTCGTGTGACCCCTCGGCGGACACGGCCCGTTGGGTTGCGGCGCTGAGGGTCGAGCACAAGAGGTTCCCCGCTCTCCGCGCCGAGCTTGACCGCGCCCTGGGTGCTCCGTGAGCGCGAAGCGATCCACGCCGAGCGTCGAGCCGCACAAGTGGGAGTTCAAGGCGCGCTTCCGCCGGCACGCTTTCGGTTGGAAGTCGCAGCCGGCGATCACGCGCATCAAGCAGGCGGTCGCCGAGATCAAGAAGGTCGCAAAGAAGGACCCGGTGCTCGCCGCGGAGGGGGCCATCGCATTCCTCGAGCGCGTGTCGCCCGCGCTCGAGCACGTCGACAGCTCTTCAGGATCCATCGGCACGGCGGTTGGCAACGCGATCGGGGAACTGGTGCCCATCATCGCGAGCGCGCCGGCCGACGCGAAGACGCGCGACGCCTGGCTCGAGCGGCTGTTCGAGGCACATCAGGAAGATCAGATCCCGTACATCGAGCGCCTCGCCGATCACTGGGGCGAGCTGTGCGCGTCGAAGGAGGTCGCGTCCGCGTGGGCCGACAAGCTCGTCGGTATCACGCGCATGGCGCTGAGCCCGGACAAGAACCTGCGCGGTCACTTCCACGGGACCTCGGCGTGCCTGAGCGCGCTCTACCGCGCCGAGCGCTTCGACGAGCTCGTCGACCTCCTGCGCGTCGACACGATCTGGCCGTACAAGCAGTGGGCCGTGCGGGCGATGGCTGCGAGCGGCAAGAAGGCCGAGGCCCTTCGCTACGCCGAGTCCTGCCGAAGCCCCTGGGCGAGCGACTACGAGGTCGACTCAGTGTGCGAGGAGATCCTCCTCTCGTCGGGCATGGTTGACGAGGCCTACGCCCGCTACGGCGTGCGCGCGAACCAGGGCGGCACCTACCTCGCGACGTTCCGCGCCGTCGCGAAGAAGTATCCGCACAAGGCGGCGGGCGAGGTTCTCGCGGACCTCGTGAAGACCACGCCGGGCGACGAGGGCAAGTGGTTCGCGGCGGCGAAGGACGCAGGGCTCTACGATGAGGCGCTCGCCCTCGCGAGCCGCACGCCGTGTGATCCGAAGACCCTCGCGCGCGCCGCACGGGACTACACCGAGAAGCAGCCGGCCTTCGCGGCCTCTGCGGGGCTGCTGTCGCTGTACTGGCTCGTGCAGGGCTACGGCTACGAGATCACGAGCGTCGACGTGTGGGACGCCTACCGCGCGACGCTCGCGGCCGCGGAGCGCCACGGCAGCGCGGCCGAGGTGCGGGAGCGCGTGCGCAAGATGGTGGCTGCGGAGGGTGCGGGCGAGCGCTTCGTGACGAAGGTGCTCGGCCGGGAGTTGGGGCTATGAGGGAGCGTGCGCTGGTTCACGTAGCGGGCCCCGTGAGCGCCGGTAAGACAACCTTCATCGAGCGGCTGCTCGACGCCGAGGTCGCGTTCGCCATCTGCGTCCGTGCACAGCGAGACCCGAAGCTGCGCAAGGAGCAGGAGTCTGCGCCGAAAACCCACGCCGAGCTTCGTCGCTACCGCGAGGCCGGTGCGAGCGCCGTGGCGCTCTACCGCTTCGCCGAGCCGACCATGGATGCGTTCTTCACGACCGCGTTCATGCAGGATTACTCGGAGGCCGTGTTCATCGAGGGCGACTGCCCCATCGACTACGTCGACCTCTCCGTGTTCGTCGCGCCCGCACCCTCCAACGGGCGCTCGCTGCTCCGGCGGGTCGTTCGTGATCACGCCGCCTCGCACCAGGCGTCGATCGAGCAGTTCGCCGAGGCGCTCGAGAATCCGGAAGCGCTCGCGAGACTCCTCGGCGCCGGGCTCGGTGAGCCGCTCGTGGCAATGGCGCTCAAGCAGCCGCGCGTCCTCGACGAGCTGCGCCGTTCGATGAAGTCGAAGCTCGGCGACGTCCGTCGCGCGAAGCCTCCGACGCCCACCGAGCACTGGGCTCTCGAGGACGGCTACGCCGGAATCGAGCGCGCCCAGCTCGTCGTCGTGAACGTGCGCTCCGACGCTGACCGGCGCGCTGCCGATGCTGTCCTCGAGGACGTCGCGCGCCTTCGAAAGGATGAGGAGGTCTACCGAGACGTTCTCGGGCCTCGCGGGAACAAGCTCCCCGTCACCGCGGTGGTCGCAGATCTCTCCAACCCGAACGCCGTGGGGTTGAAGAAGGCCGTGACGCGCGTGAAGCGGGCGGCGAAGCGGAGGGAGCGGTGACACGCCCGCGCGATCGACGCCTTCCGTCCACCCTCTCGGAGGAGGAAGTCCGCCTCCTCACGCGGCCGACGGAGCTGCCACCGCAGCCCTGGCGGTACACCATCACGCCCAACCTCGTCGATAGCCTGGTCCGCATCGCTGACGCCGCGGGCCAGATGACCGCAGCCCCGCTCTCGTACTACCGGCGCAAGGACATGGAGGCGCGGGCCAAGGCGATGCGCATCCTCTGGGTCGTCGGTTGGAGTTGGAGGAGCGTGAAGGCCGAAGAGGTCGAGGCTGTGCTCGGCGGCGCGCGCCTCGTCGACAAGCGCGAGCCCATCGCTGAGGCGATCCGTCGCGCGGCGATCGTCGAGGATGCGCTCGCCCACTACTCGACAGCGCGAGGTAGCTCCGACAACCGGCTCACGCCGGAGCTGGCGATGGCGTACGAGCGCGCCAGCCAGCCCATGTCGAACCTCCGAACTGGCCGATGGATGGCTTATTCCACCCGCGAGCGCTGCAAGCTGCTCGACTTGCACAAGGACGCGGGCGCGGTGCCCGGCCCCGTGAGGGCGATGTTCGACTGGACCAGTCAGGATCCGCTCGTGTCCAAGTCGGCCGTGCTGCGAGCCGCGACGTTCTTCTGGGGGTTGAAGCTGCTCTATCCAGCCTGGCGTTCCGTCAGCGTCGTCCTCCACCACGAGCTACGCGCCGGACGCGTCGACGCCAACGGGCTCTTGATGTTGACCGAGGCGACGGTGGCGCAGCACGAGCTTCTCGACACGGCGCGGATCAACCTGCTCGAGACCGACGAAGGCGACCTTACGAAGTACTTCGAGCTGTTCACCTCTGCGCTGCTGCGTGTGCTCTGGGAGCGGCTCGAGGCGCTCGGGCGAGTGCGGGACAACGAGGAGCACCTGCCCTGGAAGGTCGTCGCGCCGCCCGACGCACTCGACGCGCACCTGTACGAGGTGGTCGAGCGGCTCGGCCAGGCGGGCAGCGCGGCGATCGTCGCCGGGCTCGGAAAGAACGCGCCGCCCCTACGCACCGTGCAGCGGCGGCTCCAGAAGCTGGTCAGCGACGGCGTGCTCGCCAAGCGCGGCGCGCGGAAGAACGCGGTCTACACGCTGGCCGGGCGAGATGGGAGCGGGTGACTGGCGGGACGCTGCGAGCGCAGAGAAGGCGTCCCGAGGCGAAGTACAAAGCGCAGCGTTCGGCGCCTTCCGCCAACGTTCCGCCACGTATGGCGGATACGCGAAGACTGTCCAGAATTTGCAAGTAGCCGATATTGCAGTCGTCTTCCGCGCCCGCTGTTACCGGGACGGTCGCGAGTTCGATTCACTGTCCCAGAGCCATTCAAGCGGGGTCGCGGAAACGCGACCCCGCACTTTTTAACAGCGGCCTCGGAGAGCGATCTCCGGGGCCGTTGCGTTTCTCCCCCACGTTTCCGTGACCTTCGACGCTCGGCGTGCACCACGCGCGCGTGGACAGCGTTCGCGCAGAGAGCGCCGCGGGTGTGAAGGAGCGCGCGTCGAGGGCGCTCTGGACGGCGTTCGCGCTCTCTCTTCTGGCCCGCGGGGAGAGAGGAACCGAGAGCGTTTAACAGCGGAGCCAGTTTTCGTGGGACGGAGCCGCTGACGTTTAACTGGCCAGTGCGCCCGTCCGCCCGCCGCTGCGAGTCGCTTCTTGTTTTTCGACCTCACATGAGGTACAAAAACAGGAAGTCCACCGACGGCCCGCCGTCACAACGAGGAGCGCAGCTTGAAGAACGCAGTCCACCACGAGCCCGCAGACGTCGTCGACCGTCTCGCGCTTCTCGGTCTTCCCGTCGATGCCCTCCGCGATGCTGTCGCCATGGGCGAGGCGGCGCGGAATTCCTGCACCGCGAACGACCCAGCGATCACGCCTGGCTTCCTCGCCTGGGCGCGCACGACACGAGGTCTTCGAGACCTGCTCGCGCCAGCCGGTTGGCGACGAAGCTGCGAGGGTGGCCTCGAGACGGCCGTCGCTCCGGATGGCAAGCTCGCCCTCGCAGTCGCGACGGGTGACGAGTCGACGGGCCGTGCAGCCGGGTCGCCGAAGACCAAGTACTCGAAGGGGCCGGCGACTGCCGCCGCAATCGAGCAGAACCAGCTGTCGCTCTTCGCGGATCCGGAGCCGATCGTCCCGGGGCCCGTCCCCACCGACCGAGTGACGTGGCTCTTGCTCATCGCTCGGGGCGTCGAAGAAGTGCGCTGCGAGCTGTCGCTCCCTGCGGCGATCGGAGATGACGGGCGAGTTGAGTCTTGGTCCGAGCGCATCATCCTCGCTCCGGTCGGTCGCGACGGTGAACCCACTGTGTCGCCCGCCGATCAGGAGCCGGACATCGTGGTCGAAGTATCCCGTCGAGCGGTCTAGGAGGGTCCCTGGTGTTCAACCCGTCGCGCCTAACTCTCGCCCGCCAGCGGCGAGGAATGACGAAGACCAAGCTCGCCGCAGAGGCGCAGCTCACGGTCCGTAGCGTCTCCGCTTACGAGGCCGGCGACATGGTGCCCAGCGACGCGACCATCGCGGAGCTTTCTCGGATCCTTCGATTCCCCACCGAGTTCTTCTCCGCGAACTCGCTCGACGTGCCCTCGACCGAAAGCGCGAGCTTCCGAGCGCTCAGCTCGATGACTGCAGGCCAGAGGGACTCGGCGCTGGGCGCTGGCGCCCTGGCCATCGAACTCGCGGAATGGGTCGACGCTCGGTTCAACCTGCCCGCACCGACGCTTCCCGATCTGCGCGGTCACACCCCCGAGGCGGCCGCTGATGCTGTCCGCGGTGCCTGGGGTCTTGGCGAGCGTCCCGTGAAGAACATGGTGCACCTCCTTGAGGCGCGGGGCGTGCGCGTGTTCTCTCTCGTGGAGGAGTGTAAGGAGGTCGACGCCTTCTCGCTCTGGCGGGGAGGCACCCCGTACATCTTCCTCAACACGATCAAGAGCGCCGAGAGAGGGCGCTTCGACGCGGGCCATGAACTCGGTCATCTCCTGCTCCATCGCCACGGTGCCCCCCAGGGACGCGAGGCCGAGCAAGAGGCGGACGCGTTTGCGTCGGCGTTCCTGATGCCTCGAGGTAGCGTTCTGGCGAACGCGCCGAGGTTGCCGAGTCTCGACCACCTCGTGAAGCTGAAACGGAACTGGAACGTGTCCGTCGCCGCACTCGCTCATCGCATGCATGCGCTGAATCTGATGAGCGACTGGCACTACCGAACCATCTGCATCGAGATCGCGCAGAGACGGGACCAGCGCAGCGAGCCCAACGGCATCCCGAGGGAGACCTCTCAGCTCCTACAGAAGGTCTTCCAGGCACTTCGCGACGAGGGGATGACGAAGCCCGCTATCGCCAAGCACCTGCACGTCGATGCGACTGAGCTCGATTCGCTGGTCTTCGGCCTCGTGATGACGCCGATGCAAGGTGGCCGAACGAGTCCCGAGCCCCGCCGAGGGCGCGGGCAGCTGAGGGTGGTCTAAGCGATGGCACCCGAGGGCTGTGAAATCGTACGCAACCGGAGGCGACCAGAGGCCGATGAGAGCAGGAGCCTGGACTTCGTGGTCGCCGAACGCGACTGTGCGCCTGGCCTGAACGAGAGAAGACCATGACGCCGCCTCCGACCATCTCAGCGCTTGTTTCCGACGCCGATTCGCGACGCCGTTCTGCGACATCGGAGCTCAATCAGGACACCCGAAGCGACCTCGGGCAGTTCCTGACGCCGGCCCCTGTGGCTCGCTTGATGGCGAGCATGTTTGGGGATCTGCCGCAGGACGTGCGCCTGCTCGACGCCGGTGCCGGGGTTGGCGGACTGACCGCCGCGTTCGTCGCCGAGGTGTGCTCGCGTGGTCGCAAGACAGGAGCGCTCAGCGCGACCGCGTTCGAAGTGGATGATGTACTTGCTCCCCACCTGCGTGAGACCTACGCGAGCTGCAAGCGGACGTGCAGCGAGCGCCGCGTCGAGTTCGAAGGTCATGTTCGCCACGAGGACTTTCTCGAAGCGGCGGTAGGCGGACTAGAAAGCTCGCTCTTCGCGTCGAAGCCGATGCGCTTCAACGCGGCCATCATGAATCCGCCGTATCGCAAGATCGGCACGGCATCGCGAGAGCGTCGGCTTGTTCAGAAGGTCGGCCTCGACGCGACCAACTTGTACGCAGCGTTCGTCGCTCTTGCCGTTCGTCTCCTGGAGCCGGATGGGCAACTCGTCGCAATCATCCCGCGGTCGTTCTGCAACGGCCCCTACTTCCGCCCCTTTCGTGAGGTCCTGCTGAGGGAGACCACGCTGCTTCGGATCCACGTATTCGAGTCGCGCAAAGACGCGTTTCGCGAAGACGGCGTTCTCCAAGAGAACGTCATCATTCATGTGCGCAAGAGCGCCAAGAACCCCCGGAAGTTGACGGTGTCCTCGAGTAGCGGTGGCACTAACGAGACCGTGGTCGAACGCGTGCTCGACTACTCCGAAGTGGTTCGGTCTACGAACGGCGACCAGTTCATCCACTTGCCCACCGACGCCGACGATGACCGAATCGCCCGGTGGATGGCCAAGCTGCCCGACACGTTGGCGTCCCTCGGCATCACGGTATCCACTGGGCGTGTCGTCGACTTTCGCGCCAAGGAGTACCTGCGGCCGGAACCCGAGGACAAGACTGTCCCGCTCATCTATCCGTGCCACTTCAGTCAGGGCTTGATCCAGTGGCCGAAGAAGGATTCGCGGAAGCCGAATGCGCTTGTCCGCTGTGACGAGACTCAGAGTCTCCTGCTGCCGCGCGGCTTCTACGTCGTCACGAAGCGGTTCTCGTCGAAGGAAGAGCGGCGGCGTCTCGTCGCTGCGGTCTACGATCCAGATGTGATGACCGCCCCGTATGTGGGATTCGAGAATCACCTGAATTACTTCCATCGCGGAGGCGAGGGGCTCAGTAAGGAAGAAGCATCTGGGCTCTGCGCCTTCCTGAACTCTGAGCCAATTGACGGATACTTCCGCCAGTTCAACGGCCACACGCAGGTGAACGCCACGGATCTTCGCAGCCTTCGCTATCCGAGCCGCGACGCCCTGCGCGAACTCGGGAAGCTGAAGCTCACCATCGGCTCGGCTGAGCTGGAAGCCGCAGTTCAGGAGCGATACCCGCTCGACTGACTACTACTCGAAGCTGTCGACTCGAAACTGGCGTGAAGGATCCTCGAGGATCCAGAGGAACGACCCCGGTGCCAGGTTCTTGTGCTTGCTCTGCCGAGCTGCTGCGTCTTTCCAAGTGCGGTACGTGGTCGTGAAGCCGATCTTCGCGCCTGGCTTCGTGCGATGAATGAACTTCGTGGCCTGCTGAACCTTGTGAAGGTCGACCTCGCCGTCGCTCGTCACCGCCTCGACGATCCAGAACGCACCGGTCTTGCGATTCAGCAGCAGCACGTCCGGCATCGCGTCTTCGAGAAGCAGCTTGAGTCCCGCCTCCGCGAGTAGCTTCTTCGCGCTCTCCGGGATGCGATCGCCATCGCCATCGTCGATGTACAGCACTTCGAATCCAGGCAAGAACTTGGGCGCGTAGAACTCGCAGGAAGCGGTGATCAAGTCGCTGTGCTTGGTGTCCGTCGCGGCGCGCGTCTGCTCGGCGAGTTGCGCCTGCAAGTCCAGGCGACGGCGAACAGCGTCTTCGGCGATCCAGGACGCCAGCATCGTCTTGACGTCCTTCGCGGATGCCCGGAGTAGAGCTTTGAAGTCCTCAGCGAGTCGGTATGCTGAGTTCGACGATTTCGCGACCGGGTGCCCGACGACGAAGACTCGTTTGTCGGGGTCCAGCGTCACGGCTTCGATCGCTCCTACCTCCCGCAGCGGCTTGATCCAGTAGTCGCGTCCCTCGCGATCAAGCTTCCTTTCATCCCGCTGAAGGATTCCAACATGGCACGCGAGGTGGCCAGTGGATGCACCATCGCAGAACTTTGCCCCCGCAGGCGCTCGTGAGAACCAGCTCGGCTGCTGGTCGTCGAGCAGCGCGAAGACGACGTCGACGAGATCGTCGGAAACGCGATCGATGCCCGTCAGCACCTGCCGGATCCGCTCCTTGGTGACGCCCTGAAGAACGGTCGGCACGGGCTCTCGCCCTGCCTTGACCGCGGCATCACGGATCTCTTTGACGGTTTCTTCGAGCGCCACGGACGTTCTCCGGGCGCCATTGTACTGCGCGATGTACTTCCGAGAACAGCCCGAACCGGCGTTTCGACCCGCGACGGTACGATCACCTGAGGCGAGGCTCCCACGCCTCCCGCTGCTCCACCCAGCTCCCGGCGTGCGCCAGAGCCCGCAGGGCCCTCTCGCTCATGGGCTCGGCGCCGTCGACCGCTTCGAGTGCTAGGACCGCGAGCTGAAGGTCGGGCGCCAGGAGCAGCAGGTCGAGGAGTTGCGTAACCCGGGCCCGCGTGAGCCCCAGCTTGCGCGCCACGGCGGCTCGGTCGGCCACGAGGCCGCGGTCGATGGCGCTCTGCAGGTGGTGCGCGAGGGCGAGCATCCGGGCCACCTTGGCGGGCCGACGCACGGGCTCTGGCTTCGGGGGCGGCGGCGTCTCGCTCAACGTCACGCGCGGGCTGCGCCTGCGGAACAGCGTGCCCGTCAGGACATGGCGGTCCTTGGGCGCGTCCTCGGTCGGAGCCGCCTGCTGCTGATCGAGGGTCATGCCGCCTCCTTCGAGCCGGCGTCGGCGGCGAAGTTCACCAGCTCGACCTCTACGACGCCGGTCTCCTCCTTCACTCGGACGGCGGCGACGAGCGCGCGGAGAAGGCGCCCCTGGTTCTCGGGCGTCATCAGCGTCCAGACGCGCGCGAAGTCACGGAGAGCAGCGCCGATCCACTCGGCCTCCCTGTCGGCGACCTCGAGGTCGAGGCGGTCACGCTCCGTCTCCGCGAGCTGGCGCTCCGCGGCCACGAGCCGGTCGGTCTCGGCGCGGAGCTTCGCCTCGACGAGCTCGCGCGCACGGCCCTCGAACTTCCCGAGGTCCTCGGTGTACTTCGACGCGGCGACCGAGGCGCTGGCCACCCTGCCCGGGAGGTCGGCGCGGATCTTCTCGATCGCCTCGCGCTTGCCGGCGATGCGGGCCTTGAGGGATGCGTCGACGTGCGCGGAGCGCGAGCCGTCCGCCGTCGCCGCCGTGATGCGCTGCGCGACGAAGTCCTCGAGCGCGCCCGCGGGGAGCGGCCTCGCGCGGCACGCCTCCTTGCCGTGCTTGTCGCGCTTCGAACACCGGTAGAACCGAGACGTCTTCCCGTTCTTCTTCGTCGTCGAGCCCGGGCACATCGCCTCGCCGCAGAGCCCGCAGCGCAGAAGCCCGCGCAGCACGTAGTCGGGGTTCGTGCCGGTGAGGCGCAGCTCGCGGCTCGTGCCCGCGAGGATGCGCTCGGCGTGGCGGAACGTGGACTCGTCGATGAGGCGCGGGTGCTCGCCGGGGTACAGCTCGTCGCCGTACATCATGAAGCCCGCGTAGAGCGGGTTCCGGAGCACGCGCGCGATGGCGTCCTTCGTCCAGCGCAGCCCCTCCTTCGGCGGGCGACTCGAGCCTCGCGGCAGCAGCCCGCGCTCCGTGAGGGTGCGCGCGACCATCGCCATCTGCCGGTGCTGGAGGAACAGCGTGAAGGCCTCGCGGACGACCTGCGCCTCCACCTCGTTCACGAGGAGCTTCTTGTCCTTCACTGAGTAGCCGAAGGGCACCGGGCCGCCCGTCCACTTCCCCTTACGGCGCGAGGCGGCGATCTTGTCGCGCGTGCGCTCGGCGATCATGCTGCGTTCGAACTCAGCAAAGCTCATCAGCATGTTGAGCGTGAGCCGCCCCATCGCGTCGGCCGTCGAGAAGTTCTGCGTGACGGACACGAACGACACGCCCGCCGCCGTGAACCGCTCCATCATCTTGGCGAAGTCGAGCAGCGAGCGGCTCAGGCGGTCGACCTTGTAGACGACGATGACGTCGATCTTCCCCGCCTCGACGTCGGCGAGCAGGCGCGTGAACGCGGGCCGGTCGATGTTCGCGCCGGTGAAGCCGCCGTCGTCGTAGCGCTCGTCGACGAGCTTCCAGCCGGGCTGGCGCTGGATGTACGCGAGGGCCGACTCGCGCTGGGCGTCGAGCGAGTTGAACTCCTGCTCGAGCCCCATCGTCGTCGACTTGCGCGTGTAGATCGCGCACCGCTTCGTGTCGGTCGCGGGTGCGGGAGTTGGCGTGCGCTTCGTCATCGCGGCTCCTCGGGCTTCGCGTCGGTCGGCGGCGGTTCGTCAGCCTTCGCGTCGCGCTCGACGGCGGCGAGGAGCCGCTCGAGGTTGTCGTTGAGGCGGGCCAGCTCGCGCGCGATGGACGGCGCCGTCGCCTCGTAGAAGCGGTGCCCCATCTGCGTCCGGTAGAATGGGATGTCGCTCATGCCGCGCTCTCCTCGCTCGTCGTCTCGACGCGCTTCTTCAGGCCGAAGAAGAGGAAGCCGTTCCAGGGCGTGCCGGTGATGTGCTTCGCCACCGCCGAGAGGGTCT
>JBKDQC010000217.1:0-3871 GCA_046342295.1 Deltaproteobacteria bacterium
ATTTCGAGGGCCTCATGCCTCAGGCGCTGGATCTGGCCCCAGCTGCACCCGATTCACTCGGCGAGAGGGAGGGGCTGCGGCCAGACCCTCCGGCAAGAAACGTCAGAGCATGAGTCAATCCAAGTGACTCATGCTCTGAGATCCGGAGTCGCACGGCCGCATGCCCCTTGCGGCGGCGGGCCCGCGCCGCGATGCTCTCGCGACCATGGCAGAGACGACCAAAAACACCGCAGCATCGTTCCGGATGCCCGTGTGGGGATGGGTGCTGGTGGTGGGGCTCGTGCTCGCAGCCACGCTCCACTTCGTACACGTGCCCGGTGCCCTCGGCGCGGTGCTGGAGCTGGTCGGAGGCCTGCTCCTCATCGGGGGCTCGTGCGAGGCGCTCATCATCTCGGTCGAGGGGGGAAGCGCACTGCTCGGTTGGAGCAAGTTCGTGGGCGGGACCTTCGCCGCGGTGGTCTCGAACATCCCCGAGATCGCGCTGCTGGGCTTCTTCGTGGTCGATGACCCGACGATGGCCTTCATCATCGGAATGATGAGCGTCTACACGAACTCGATGACGTTCGCCCTCTACGCAGTGCTCCTCCCGAAAGACCGCGGCGCAGCGAAGATCCCCGCGCCGATCGTGAAGGCCGGTACCGACCTCCTGAGCTTCGGCGGCGGCCTCTGCCTCGCGCTCGCGGGCACGATGATCGTGCTCCGCGAGTTCGACAGCCCGATCACGACCCTCGGTGCGCCCGAGCTCGCGTTCATCGGAGGCTCTCTCTTTCTCGTGTTCATCACGTTTCTCGTCTCGCTCGTGAAGAGCTCGAAGGAGGAGGTGGCCCAGGCGCCTGCGCCGGCACCGGGCGAGGCCGCGCCGGGCGAGGAGCACGAGGGCGTCCCGAAGACGATGGCAGGCGTCGTTGGTTTGCTGGGCGTCGGTGTCGTCGGGTCGTTCCTGGGCGGGCACGCGATGAGCGACGTCGGGGACTTCATCGTCGAGACCTTTCCAGGCCTGTCGAACATGGTGGTCGCTCTGATCCTCGCCCTGATCTCCGGCGTGCCGACCTACGTGATCGTCGGCAACGCACACCTCAAGAAGCAATCGCTCATCGCGCTCTCGAACACCTTCGGCGGGCTGACACAGAACTTGTTCAACACGATGGCGATCTGCTGCATGATGATCGCGGCGTTCAACTGGATCGGCGTGCTCGACCACACGACCATCCCGATCAATGCGGCGACCACACTGTCGGTGTTGTTCATCTACCCGACCTACTCGATCCTCTCGCGTGCCATCGAGGACGACGGCAAGTTCAACTGGATCGAGATCGTGTCGCTGCTAGCACTTTTCTCGTTCCTCATGTTTCTCCTCACCCGCGAGATTTGAGAGCTCGAGAAAGGACTCGATCTTCTGCCGAGCGTGGCGCGAGGCGCCCAAGCGGGGCTGGGACCCCGCGCGGGAGAGCGGCGCGTGGAGCGGATGGGGGGCCGGGGTGAGTCCGCCTGGACTCTCCGGCCATGACGTGGCCCTCCCGCTCCGTTCGCCCCGTCCGGCGTTGATTGGTTTTCCGTGCGCGGCGCCACTACGGACGGGTGACCACCCGCGCTCACGCCCGCCTCGCCGTGTCCGCCCTCGCCATGGGCCTCTCACGGCTCGGCCTCGCTCTGGGCGTCGTGGCCTGTACCGGTGAGCTTCGGAGCGAGGGACCGTCACTCAATTCCATTCCGGATGCGGGCACATTCCCCAGCGACGCGGCGCGGCCAGATCCGGTGCCACCGCCGGACGCCGCGCAGCGATCGGATGCGTGGCAACCGCCCGACGCATGGAGCCCGCCGGAATCGGGCTGCGACGACCCGGTCGAGCAGGAGGCCATACGCCTCGTGAACACCGACCGGAGCGCGCGGGGCCTCCGTACGGTGCGTTGCGATCCCGCGATGACCGCGGTGGCGCGCGAGCACTCGACCGACATGTGCCGGCGCGGATACTTCGACCACACCGGCCTCGATGGGCGCGATCCATTCGATCGGCTGCGCGATGGCGGCGTGCGATTCTCGTCTGCTGGGGAGAACATCGCCTGGGGCCAGAGGTCAGCCGTGGAGGTCCACGACGCGTGGATGCACAGCCCCGGGCACCGGCGGAACATCCTCGACGGCGACTACGGCCGCATCGGCGTCGGCCTCGACCGCTGCGGGGGTGACATGTACTGGACCCAGGTCTTCGCGAACTGAACACCGTTTTCTCCGCAGACGCGCGGCGGTGCCGCTAGGATGTCCGCGCCCGAATGCGCGAGCTCCGAGACCGCCTCGACGCCCTCAGCGGACTCCACCGCATCGCCGATCCCGACGAGCGCCGTGGTGCGTTCCGTCAGGCGTTCGCGACCCTCGCGGCGCGCGCCGCGGACCTCGCGCCTGCGCCGCTCGAGGGGGTGGACCCTTCCGCGCTGAGAGAGAGCGTACGGGCCGCAGTCGCGGCGCGACTGCTCGACGACCTCGACTGGCTCTCCGAAGCACACGCGGTCGCCGCCCTCTACGAGATCGCGGCGGCGTTGCCACCATGCGAGGAGAAGCGCGAGCTCGGGCGGCGCGTGCTCGTGGGGCTGTACGACGGTGACGCGCTGACCTTCGTGTTGCTCGCGACACACCTCGCCCTGAGCTCCAAGCGTGGGCTCTCGGGCTCGGGCCTCAAGGCCCGCGTCGCTCTGGCGCTGGATCTCCCGATCGGCGCCGGGCTCGGCGTGGATGCGCTCGCGCTCGCGCTCGTGTCGCGGCGCGACCTCGAAGCCGAGTGGCTCACGTTGCCTTCGCAGGGCTCGTTGCCCTCGCGTCGCCTCGCGGCGCGCCTGCTCGACCGGGCCGCGAGAGAGATCAATCGCCGGGCCGTCGCGGGCGACGAGAGCGCCCTCGGTCTGCTCGAGCGACCCTCCGTGCTCGCCGCCTGGACCCGGCTGCTCTCGGATCGCGAGCCGCTGGTCTGGCGTCACGTCGCCTCCGCCCGCGGGCAACTGGCGGGCATCCTCCCGCGTTTGGACCAGGAGATCGCTGACGACCTCGCTCCGACGAAATCCCCCACCGAATGGCGTCGCGCGGCGACCTCGCTCGCAGCGACGATCGCGATCGAGCCCCGGCGTGCTCTGGCGCGCTGCGAGGAGTTGCTCAAGGGCGATATCTTCGCGCGCGACCGCGGGATCGCCGCCTCGATGATCCAGGGCCTCGCGCGGGCCGCGGAGGCCGAGCCCGAGGCGGCCGAGCGCATGCTCGTTCTGCTCGTCCGCTCCGGCGGGATCGATGCGATCGAGGCGCTGCTCTCGCTCCGTGAGGAGCGCCTCGGGCAGGAAATGAGCGAGTGGACCGCGCGCCTCGCGCTCTCTCGCCTGCGTGATTCTGAGATCGTGGGGACGCCTGGGTTCGACGACGGTCATGACGCGCTCCTTGCGCTGCTCGACCGCTCGCTTCGCCTCGGGACGAGCTCGAGCTCGGTCGGCCTCCGACGCCCTCCATTCCTCACGGCGCGGCCGACCTCTCCGGGCCTCGCGCCCACGCCAGATCTCGGCCCCGGCCTTCTCGACTTGCTCGCGGACGCCCGCGAGACCTTCCTCGAACATGACGCCCGCAGCGCACACGGCCGTTCGATCGAGATCCTCGCCGCCGTCGAAGTCGCGCTCTCGCGGCTCGAGAACGCGGACGACGACACGCCCGAGAGCCGCCACGAAAGTCTGCGCGCATTGCGCGAGCTCGACGCTGTACTGTTCGAGACCTCGACCCTGGTCGATCTCCTGGCGCTCGGGGCCAAGGAGGGCCCCAAGGAGGAGACCTCGCGTGGCCGGTCGCGAGAGATATATTAGCTCGCCGTGATCGTGTAGAGTATGAGAGTGTTGATGTTGGTGGT
>JBKDQC010000218.1:0-3210 GCA_046342295.1 Deltaproteobacteria bacterium
CGACCCTCGCGCGCCGCGTGGGCGCCGACCCGCCTCGCGGTCAGCGCCCCGTCCAGACGGGCGCCCGCTTCTGCGCAAACGCGGCGAGACCCTCGCGCGCGTCCTCGGTACCGAGGATCGCGAAGAGCTGATCGCGCAGCATCGGCAGCGAGGCCTCGAGGTCTCGATCGGCCTGCGCGTTCCAGGCGGCGAGGCCCATCCGCATCGCGGTCGGGCTCTGCGCCGCGAGCTTGTCGGTGAGGCTCTTCACCGCGGTGTCGAGCTCGGCGTCCGGCACCGCGCGGTTCACGAGCTCGATGCGGGCGGCCTCCTCGGCCGAGATCGGATCGCCCGTCAGCATGAGCTCCATCAGGCGGCGCTTGCTCACCACGCGGCGCAGGACCGCCATGATCATCATCGGGAAGAGGCCTCGCTTGATCTCGGGGGTGCCGAGCTGCGCGCTCGCGGCCGCGATCGCGAAGTCGCACGCAGCGACGATCCCGAGGGCCCCACCCATGGCCACGCCGTTGACGCGCGCGATCGTGGGCTTGCCGACCGTGGTGAAGCGCAGGAGG
This sequence comes from Deltaproteobacteria bacterium, assembly GCA_046342295.1. Lineage (GTDB taxonomy): Bacteria > Myxococcota_A > Polyangia > Polyangiales > Sandaracinaceae > JAFLCL01. The sequence continues at coordinate 555 of JBKDQC010000218.1, forward strand.
AGGTCCACGTAGTCCCCTTTGATCTCGAGCGGGGCAGGACCGCCGTCGCCGGCCATGTGCTTGAGGTCTCCGCCGCCCGAGAACGCGCTGCCCGCGCCCGTGATCACGACGGCGCGCACCGCCGCGTCGTCCTTGCAGTCGTCGAGCGCCCAGAGGAGCTCGTTGACCATCTCGGGGCCGAGCGGATTCTTCCGCTCGGGGCGGTTCAGGGTGAGCGTGGCGATCGGCCCCTCGACGGACACGGCGATCGCGCGGTACGCGCGCGCCTCCATCACGCGGCTCCCGCGTTCGCCGCGCCCCTCGCGGCGTGGCCGACGTCCGCGGCGGCCTGCCGACCGGACTCGGTCGCGTAGAGGTCGAGGATCTCGCGAGCTTCTTCGACGGTCGCCGGCTCGCGCCCCATGTCGCGCGCCATGCGCGCGGCGACCTCGACCATCGCGCCGTTGTGCTCCGCCATCTCTCCGTTGGGCAGGTAGAGGTGATCCTCGAGGCCCGTGCGGATGTTGCCGCCGAGCACGAGCGCCGACGCGAGCATGCGCCAGTGGCCGTGGGAGATGCCGATGACCTCCCACTCGCTGCCTGGGGGCATGATCTTCGTCTGGAGCTGGAGCGACTCGATCCTCGGCGGGATGCCCCCGAGCACGTTCACGATGAACGAGAACTGGTAGGGCGGCTTGAGCGCGCCCATGTCGAGCAGAGGCGCGATGCCTGCCGTGTGGCCGGTGTCGAAGCACTCGAGCTCCGGCTTGATGCCGACCTCGTTCATCACCTCGAGCAGCTTGAGGATCTTCGAGTACGGGTTCGGGAAGATCATGTCGAAGACGAACTGCTTCTGCTTCGCCGAGTACTTCGCGTAGTTCATCGTTCCCATGTTCAGGGCGCCGATCTCGGGCTTGACCTCGCGCAGGTAGGCCACCTGCTGCGAGACGTCGTCGAGGAGCGTGCCGGTCGAGAAGTTCAGGATGATCGGGCAGAGCTTGCGCGTCTCGGCCTTGATGGCTGCGAACACCGAGGGCTCGAAGGTCGGCGAGCCGTCGTCGTTGCGCGCGTGGATGTGCACCACCGCCGCGCCCGCGTCGTAGGCGCGCTTGCACTCGCGCGCGATCTCCGCGGGCGTGTAGGGGATCCCGGGGCACTGCCTGCGGTTCGCGAGCACGCCCGACACCGCGCACGTGATCACCACCTTGTCCGCGTTCGCCATCTCAGCCTTCCTCTCCGTCTTCCTCGCGACGCGCGCCCTCGCGCTTGTCGACCTCGCTCCGCACGTGCTCGGCGAGCTCGAGCACGATGCGACGCAGCTCCTGCCTGTCCTTCTCTCGCAGCGACGCGAGCGCTCCCGTGAGCAGCTCCATCGCGCTGACCTTCACGCTGCGGGCGAGCTCGAGACCCTTGGGCGTCGCGCGGATCAGGACGACGCGTCGGTCGGTCGCGCTCCGATCGCGCACGACGAGGCCGTCGCGCTCCATCCGGTCCACGATGCCGGTGATCGTCGAGTTCTTCGCGCTCATGCGCTCCGAGAGCTCGGTCAGGGAGAGGTCGCCCGTGGCCTCGAGGATCTTCAGCACCGAGAGCTGCGGCCCGGTGAGGCCGCGATCGCGCGCCTCGGTCTTGGTGACGCGGCGCGACTCCGCGTAGAGGTAGAGGATGGTCTCGACGATGCGGTCGACCTCGCTCTTGCGGCGCTCGGTCGCGCGCGCCTCTTGAACGCTCTGAGAGTCCTGGGCCACGGAGTTCACGTCGTCGGACTGCCGAAGTTTTTCGTCCGAAAGTTTCGTACGCTAACTATCTTTGCGCGGCCGGCTTCGTCAAGCGTGCGGTCGCGGGCTGCGGGGCCGCCTCGCGGTTGCTGCTTCGGGCCCGTTCCTCTAGGCTGCGGCCGTCCTGTTCGTGGCCGCTCGTCGTCCGTGGCCCGTACCCGATCTGGAGGCTGCCTTGGTCGCGATGGCCCGTGGATTTCTGGTTCGCTTCGCTGCGGTCGTGCTCCTCGGGGCCACGCTGGCCCTGGCCTCCTCGAGCCTCGAGCCTGAACGTGCCGAGGCTCAGGTCGCGGTGGTTCAGTCCCTGCCGAAGGGCACCATCGGGTTCGGCCTGATGGGCGTAGAGCTCGGGCTGATCGTGCCCGCGATCTTCGGGGCCAGAGACTGGTGGCCGTACCTCGTCTTCCCGGTGCTCGGAGGGGCGGGCGGAGCCGTCGGCGGCTACTTCTTCGACGTCGCCACCCGCAACCAGCCCGAGATCAGCGTCGCGATGATGGCAGTCGGGGTCGCGTTGCTCGTGCCTGCCATCATCGGGACCCTCGCGCTGACGGCGTACACGCCGCCCTCGGAGTCGCAGCAATCCGACGAAGACATGACCGTCGAGGGTCGGGGGGAAGACAGCGTCGAGGCCGTGCAGGATGACTCCAGCGGGGAATCTCCCCAATCCTCCCTCGAGCGGCGTGTGCGCGCCCTCTACGCGGGCGGGCCAGGTCTGCTCCGCTTCCACCGCGGCGCGGTGCTGTTGAGCGCTCCGGTCGTCTCGAGCCTGCCCACTTACACGCCCGAGGAGCTCGAGCGCCTCCATGTCTCGCAAGGGTCGGACGTCGTGGTGCCGGTCGTGTCCGCTTCGTTCTGAGCTGGCCGGAGGGCCTCGGCTCTTCTCAGAGCATGAGTCACTT
>JBKDQC010000219.1:0-17622 GCA_046342295.1 Deltaproteobacteria bacterium
GTACGGGCCCTCGCGTCCTCTCCCTACGGGCCGCGGCTTGCGGCGGCCTCCCGTGGCGAGCCCCGGTAGAGTGCTCGCCACAACGCTTCGAGCGGACCGAACCGGAAACGCGAGGTCCACGCCGTGGCGAACGCCACCTGAAGGATCCAGAACACGATCGGGGCGAAGAGGAGCTCGGTGCGGCTCCAGGTGCCGTAGAGCCCGAGACCCTGACCGCCGAAGACGACGAGCCCTGCGGCGGACTGCAGGATGTAGGCGGTGAAGGCGATGCTCCCGAGGCGCGCCACGGGCCCGGTGATCCGCGAGGCCCAGGGGGCGCGTGCGAGCGCGACGATGGCGACGACCCACCCGAATGCCACGCCGAGACAGCCCGCGAGGTGGAGCGCCTGCGAGAGAAGCCAGAAGCGCGGCGCGAAGGAGCCGCCGAGCCCTACCGCGATGCCGAGGCCGGTGATCGCGAGGCCGAGCACGAAGGCGAGCGGTCCGAGGCGGTGTAGCTTCGTGGCTCCTTCGAAGAAGCCGACGCGAACCGCAGCCATCCCGAGCAACATGCAGCCCGCGGACTGCACCCCCGATTCGAGGAGCGTCCCGACGATCTGATTCTCGAAGCTGAGCGCAGCTCGGAGCGGCAGCTGCGCGAGCCAGCCTCCGCGGAACACACCGAGGTGTCGGACGACCTCGTCCCCCGAGACCGCCCGTGCGAGCTCGTCCTGGAACCACGACGGCACGAAGGGGTAGGCGGCGCCGAGGGCGGCGTGGAGGACCGCGCCGCTCGCGACGAGCGAGAGGCCAAGCGCCACCTGCCGCGCGACGGGCCAGGCCCGCGCCTGGAGCACGAAGAGACCAACGACGCCGTACGTGAAGAGGACGTCGCCGAAGAAGAGCAGGGGGCCGTGGAGGAGGCCGAACACGATGAGCCACAGCAGCCTCCGGATCGCCTGCGGACCCTCGCCTGCGAGGAGCAGCGACGCGCCGAAGAGCGTCGAGAAGATGCTGAGAAACTTCACGTCGAAGAGGAGGCGTGTCACGAACCAGGCCATCCGATCCGGTCCTTCGAAGCCGCCGTACACGAGGGGGTTGAAGTAAGCCGCCACCGGCATCGCGAACGCCTGGATGTTCATGAACAGGATGCCGAGGAGCGCGAAGCCGCGGAGGACGTCGATCGCGACGATCCGCGAGGGCGTCCGTGTCGCTGTGTCGGTCACGACGCCGCTCCGCCCGGGGTGCCCCGACGATGCACTGCGATCCGCACGGGCCGCGTCGGTCGACAGGTGATCGCGGGCTGCAGAGGAGGCAGCGCGTCGTCGACGCTCGACCAGTCGAAGGCCCGCGCGATCCCAGCGAGGAGGAGCACGGCCTCGATCATCGCGAAGCGCATGCCGATGCACTTGCGTGGGCCGAGACCGAAGGGCAGGTACGCGCCGACCGGCAGCGCGGCGTCGTAGGCCGGTTTCCACCGATCGGGCTGGAATGCGAGCGGCTCGGGATGCCAGCGGGCGTCGCGGTGCAGCGTCCACGGCGCGGCGATCACCACCGTCCCCTTGGCGATCGGCACCCCGCCGAGGACGACGTCGCGCACGTTCTCGCGGGAGAGCGCGAAGGCAGGCGGGTAGAGGCGCAGGCTCTCCTCGAAGACCCTGGCCGCGAACGGGTAGGCCTCGGCCTCCGCATCCCCCGGCGCGGCGTCGACCTCGGTGAGGAGGCGTGCGCGGAGCGGCGCGCTGCGGCCGAGCTCGAACATCGCGAACGTGAGGCCGAGCGCCGTGGTCTCGTGCCCGGCGAGCAGGAAGGTGACCGCTTGGTCGCGCACCTCGCGGTCGGACAGACCGCCCTCCTCGTCGCGCGCCGCGAGCAGCATCGAGAGCAGGTCCTCGCCGGCACGCGTATCCGTTCGGCGGGCCCGGATGAGCTCGTGCACGACCGCGTCGAGCTCCGCGACGGCCCGGGCGTGGCGACGCACGAGGGGCAAGGGGAGCCACGACGGGATGTGGACGGGCAGCATCGCGAGCGGCGACGCGAAGAAGTCGCTCACGGCGGCGAAGGCATCGGCGACGCGGCGTGCGTCGCTGTCGGAGACGTGCGCGCCGAAGAGGGTGCGGACCGCGACATCGAGGGTGAGCCTCGAGAGCTCCGCGCTCGCGTCGAGGACGCCGGCGGCCGGCCAGCGCGCCACCGCGGCGGCGGTCCGTTCGCGCATGGTCGCGGCGTAGCCCTCGAAGCGCGTCGAGGAGAAGCCTGGATTGAGCATCCTGCGCTGCCGCTTCCACACGTCGCCCTCGCTGAGCAGGAGCCCGCTGCCGAACACGTCGGCCGCTCGCCTGGACATGCGGTCTTTGATCCACGCGCCCTTGGCCTCGCGGAGCATCTCGGCGACGGGCGAGGGATGCGCGAGCACGACCGTGGGCGTGCCGAGGATCCGCGTGTGTACGAGATCGGCCGTGTGCGGGACGGACTCGAGCAGAGCGAATGCGTCGCGTGCGAACGCGAGGCTCGTGCGGAGACCTCCTCGTCGCTCGACGCGCAGCGCTTCGGTGCGGCTGGTCTGGTCGTGGGGGACGGGGCATCGGTCCATCATCGGTTCTCCTCGCTCGCGCAGAAGGCGCGCAGTTGACGCTCGAGCGGCGCGAAAGGCGTCGCGCCGCCGTCGGAGAAGCGCTGGAGCAGCACGCCGCCCACCGCATGCAGCACGAAATCCGCGCGCTCCGGCGAGACGCCGAGCAGCCGGGCGAGCGCGGCTGCGTAGCGGACGTGCGCGGCGCGCGAGGGAGCCAGCGAGACTCCGCGCTCGGTCCGTGCGAGCCGCGCGTACTCGACGAGCACGGCGGATTGGAGCTGCAGCACGTCCTCGCTCTCCCGCACGAGCTTCAGGAACGCATCGAGGCGCGCGGAGGTGGAGCGCGGCAGCGAGTCGAGCGTCTCCTCGAGGTCCGCGAGGTCGGCCTCGACCGTGCGCTCGACGAGCTGTTCGAAGAGGGCCCGCTTGTCCGGGAAGTAGTGGTAGAGGCTCCCCGTCGAGACCCCGGCGGCCGCGGCGAGATCGCGCATCCCCGTCGCCGCGTACCCGCGCGCAGCGAACATCTCGCCGGCGGTGTCCAGGAGCCGTTTCCGCATGTCGTCGTGGTCGACCACCTTGGGCATGGTCTTCTTATAACGAACGTTCGGTATACATGCAAGTCAATCGCTCGCGACCCCGGCCGCGCTGCGCGTCAGCGTCGGGAGCCCGTGCGCGGCGCGCGTGCCCGCGCTCGATCCCGTGCCTTCGGTCGCGCGGAGATCAGCGGGCGAAGAGCTGCGATGCCGGCATGATCGTGATGCGCTCTCGCGGGACGCCGATGCGCAGCGACTGCACGGTGCGGTCGACCGCGCGCACCTCCTCGGGGAGCGTGCGCCCTTCGGCGTAGGTCATCGGCGACTCGCGCTCGCTGCCGAGCGCGTCCGCGAGGCCCTGCGCGCCCGGCGCGATCATGGCGATCTGCAGGCGCGCCGGATCGACGTGCCTGCGGATGGCGGCGTTGACTTCGTCGACCGTCAGCGTTCGCCAGCGCGCGCGCAGGCGCTCGAGCCAGGCCTGCTCGACGCCGTAGAAGCGGTCGTCGATCGCGGTGCCGAGGCGCCGGCTCTCGGTCTGGAGGAAGAGCGCGTAGTAGCCGTCGAGGTAGGCGCGGATGCGATCGAGGTCCGCCTGCGTGAGGCCCGCTTCGACGAAGCGGCGCACCAGATGGACCGCGAGGCGCACGCCGAAGTGTGCTTGCTCGGGGCGGAGCGGCCGGAGCCAGACGGAGAAGTATTGCTGGCGCCGCGCGACGTTGGGTCGCGGGAAGGTGCTCCAGCCCTCCTGCACGAAGTGCTCGGGGTACGCGTAGTCGCCGTAGTTCATGCCGCGCACCTCGCGGATCTGCTGCATGAGCTGGCCGACGAACTGACGGTGTTGGCCGAGCCATGCCGTCGCGAGCACGAGGGCCGCGTAGTCCTCGTCCTCGCGGCTGACGTCGATCGTCATGCCCATCGACACGGCGACCGAGCTCGCCTCGGGCTTGTCGACGATCGTGATGCGGCTCGCATGCGCCGTCGGCGCGCGGAGGACCTCGCGGCCGACGCACGCGTCGCCCGAGAGCTCCCCGACGTCGCGGAGCACGCGCTCTGCGAAGCCGTCCGGGTAGCCGCCGGCGAGGCCCACCGTGGCCCGACCGGCGCAGAGCACGCGTGCGCGCTGCGCGCGCACATCGTCGACCCCGAGGCGCGCGAGCGCGGCTTCGGTGCCGAGCTCCGGGTGCCCGTACGGGTGACCCTCGTAGATCATCGACTGTAGGACCTCCTTGCCGAAGGCCTCGTCGTCGTTGCCGCGGAGCTCGAGGCGGAGCGCGCTGCTCGTCTGGGCGCGGATCCGTTCGAAGTCCTCGGAGGCCATGCGCGGCCGGAGGAGCACGTCACGGAAGAGCGCGTAGAACGCATCGAGCCGGTCGCGGTGCACGCGCCCCACGATCGCCGTCTGGTCTCGCCCGACCTGGAAATCGAGCGCGGCGGCCATCGGATAGAGGCGCTCCTCGAGCTGGGCGTAGGTGAGCTCCCCCGCGCCGCCTTCGACGGCGAGCTGGGCCGCGAGCCGCGTGATGCCTTCGCGACCGACGGGGTCGTCCGCGGAGCCCGCGTCGAACACGACGCGGATCGTCACGATCGACGAGCCCGAGCGCTGCTCGAGGAGCGCGGGCGCGTCGCGCAGCGGCTCGCGCGAGGGCGCCTCGAGCACGCGCACCTCCGCGGTCGGCTCGGGGTGCTGGCCGAGCGGCGGATACTCGGCCGGCGCCGCGCGCGTGCCGCCGCACGACGCCGTGATGACCAGGCAGGTGGCGACCGAAGCCGCTCGCACGCCGCGCGCGCTCACGACGCACCTCCGGCTTCGGCTGCCGCCGCTGGCTCTCGCACCTCCCGCAAGGTGACCACGTAGCGCTGGCGCTCCGTGAGGTGACTCTGCGCTACGCGCGCGACGTCGGCGGGGGTGATGGCCGCGAGCGCGTCGTAGTAGCCGCGCACCGCCTCGAGCGAGCCCGCGACCGCGAGCTGGCTCGCGAGGAAGACGGCGACGGAAGACGGGGTCTCGAGCGTCATCGGCACGGCGTAGAGCAGGTGGTCGCGCACGGCGGCCACGCGCTCGGCGCCGAGCTCGCCTCGACCGAGGCGGTCGAGCTCGCCCTGGATCGCCTGGATCGTCGGGTCGAAGATCGCGGGCGTCGGCGCGCCTTCGGGCGGAGGCAAGGTCGCGAGCGCGACGAAGAGGCCCGGATCGCGGGAGTGCTCGCCGGCCCACGAGGAGAGCTCGAGCACGCTGCGCTCGTTCACGACGAGGCGCTGGTAGAGGGGGCTCGCGCTGTCGAACGCGAGCCCGTGCACGACGTCCAAGGCGGCCGCTTCTCGCAGCGCTGTGGCCGTGCGTGCCGCGGTCGCTCCTTCGGGCACGAACGCAGGACCGCGGTAGCCGATCATCATCCGGGGCGCGCTCGCGCCGGACCAGGGCAGGTCGCGGCGCCCTCCGGTCGGCGGGGGCTCGGCAGGGATGCGCGGTCGGTCACGGCGTCCGCGCCAGGCGGCGTAGTGCTGATCGACGAGCGCGTCGAGCGCGGCCTCGTCGAAGTCGCCCACGATGATCAAGGTCGCGTCGTCGGGCGTGTAGTAGCGGCGGAAGAACTGCTGCGCGTACGCGTAGCGCGTGGGCATGAGATCGATGTCGCGCAGGTACCCGATCGTCGTGTGCCCGTAGGTGTGCCGCGTGAACGCGGCCTCGCTCAGCGCCTCCCAGAGAGGCTGCTCGGGGCTCGAGCTCCAGACCTGGTACTCGCCGCGCACGGCCCCGGCCTCGGTGCGGAAGGTCTCCTCGGTGTAGGAGAGGTGCTGGAAGCGGTCCGCCTCGAGCTCCACGAAGGTGGGCAGCGCGCTCGCGGGCCCGGTAACCGTGTAGCAGGTGTAGTCGTTCGTGGTGAACGCGTTGTTGTCGGCGCCCACGCGCTGGAGAGCCGCGTCGTACGCATGCTGCGGAAAGCGCTCGGTCCCGCGGAACATCATGTGCTCGAAGAAGTGGGCGAAGCCGCTGTGCCCCGGCTCGACCTCGTCGCGTGAGCCCACGCGCACGAGCGTGTAGTAAGCGACGATGCCAGGGCTCGGCCAGCGCACCGTGACGATGTCGAGCCCGTTGCGCAGCGTGCGCACGCGCGGCGCGCTCGGGAACCATGAGTCGAACGGCCCGCGCGGCTGGGGGGGCGGCGCCCGGTCCGCCGCGCGCGCGCGCTCCTGCGCTTCGGCGACGTTCGCCGAGAGCACGCCGCCGAGAAGCGTCGCGAGAGAGAGAGCACCGAGCTGGCCGAATCGCATGCGCCGGACACTACACCGGAGAGCGGGTGGATCGCGGTGGTCGTTCGGGGGAACACCGGCACCTCTCGGGTATACGCCCGAGAGTCCCTTCGGCCGCGGCCGTTCCGGGGCATGCTCGTCGCCGTGGATGCCGTGCTCGAAGCGATCTCCTCGGTGCCGCCGTCAGCGCTCGCATTCCTCGCGGTCGTCGTCCTGGTCGCGAGCGCGCTGAACACGGTCGCGGGGGCGGGCTCGCTGCTGATCTTGCCGGCGCTCATCTTCTCCGGTCTCGACGCGAGCTCGGCGAACGCCACGAACCGCGTCGGCATCCTCGTGCAGACCGGCGCGGCGATCCTCGGCTTCCGCCGGGCAGGCCTGTCGGTCGGGCCGGCCGAGCTCCGGCTCACGGCCGTCGCGATGCTCGGCGGTCTCGTCGGATCCTGGCTCGCGACGCTTCTCGCGCCTGCGCAGATGCAGGTCGCGATCGTGTGCGCGATGGGCCTCGTGCTCGTGCTGACGTTGCTTCCGAGGAAGCCGCGTGCGGAAGGCGCTCCGCCGCCGCGCGACGCGCTGCCTCCTCCGACGCCTGCGATGGTCGCCGGCTTCTTCTGCGTCGGGATCTACGGCGGTTTCCTCCAGGCCGGCGTCGGAATCCTCGCGCTGCTCCTGCTCTCCCGCTTCTTCGACACGAGCCTCGTGGCCGCGAACGTCGTCAAGGTGACGGCGACCTTCGGTCTCACCGTCGTGGCGCTCGCGGTCTTCGCCGCGCGACACGAGGCCATCGATCCGGTGCGGGGCGCCGTGCTCGCCGCGTCGGCCGCGGTCGGCGGCTTCCTCGGCGCCGACCTCGCGGTGCGTGTCGGCGAGGTGTGGACGCGCCGCGTCGTGGTGCTCGCCGTCGTCGCGAGCATGGCGAAGCTCCTCTGGGACCTCGTGCGCCACTGACCTCACCTACGCCGCTCGATCTCGCAGCCCTCGCGGGGCTCCTTGGTGATCGATGGGACGCGTGATAACCCCGCGGGATGCTTCGACTCAGCGGGATCCCTGGTCAAGCCCTCCGTGGCGCGCTCGTGTCGCTGTCCCTGCTCGCGTCCGCAGCGGGCTGCAGCCGACCCCCTCCACCCTCCGGTCTGAACATCCCGCGCGGCGAGGCGCCCACCGGCTGGCCCGCCGTCCTCGTGACCACGGGCGGTCGCGCCCCCGCGCTCTTCGCTGGCGCCGAGGATGCTGCGCCCGCCTTCGGTCACCTCGGCGAGGGCGCGCGCGTCCGGGTCGAAGGTCCCATCCAAGGCCAGCGCGTTCCCGTGACCGTCGGGGGCAGCCTCGTCGTCCATGCGTGGGCCCAGGTCAACCGTCTCGCGGCGTTCACGTCGCGCCGCGGGCGCATCGAAGGGACGCCCGTCTACGTCGGGATCAACGATCCCGTGAGCCTCGTCGGTCGCGAGAACGAGACGACCTACCGCATCATCGTCCGTCCTCGTCTGGGCCGGCCCGAGGTCGACGAGACGCTCGCCGGCTACGCCGGCACGATCGGGACCGACTGGATCGGCGACGGGGATGGGCTCGAGGCCGACGCCGGTTTGAACCCCGGCGAGTTCAGGCGACTGCCCGAGGGTCAGGAGGTCCCGATCTACGATCGCCCGGGCGGCACCGTCGTGGCCCGCCTTCCGGCGCTCAGTCCGCCGCTCACCGTCGTGGTGCTCCGCACGCGCGATGGCTGGAACGGCGTGCGCGTCGGCGTGGGCCCGTACCTCGTGGGCTACGTGCAGGGCGAGCTCTCGCCTTCCACCGCCGAGGCGCTCGGAGCGCGTCCACGCCGCGCTGCGGCGAGCGGCGCGATGCCCGCGCGCATCGCGGCCGAGACAGGCACGCTCTTCCGCGTCGAGGCGGGCACGCACGTGATGTTCTACGGCGAGGACGTCGCCACCGTGCGGCGTGAGGCCTGGGCACGCGAGCTCTCGCCGCGGCAGGGCGACGAGGCCGACGTCTACATCGCGGTCGACGACGGTGTGGCGATCCGGGGTGTCGTCCCGGTCTCGAGCCTCACGCCCGTCGCGGACGGCGCCGCGGCTCCCGCGCAGCCGCCGTCTCCCGGGGCGTCTTCCGGCGCGTCTCCCGGGCAGCGTGCCGGCGCGCCCTGAGCCGCGCGAGAACGACCCGCATGCCCGAGATCGCTGGCTCCGACGAGACGGTGCTCGAGACCGAGCGTCTGCTGCTGCGCACCGCGCGCCCCGACGAGGCGGACGCAGTGCTCGAGTTCTTCGTGAGGAACGAGCCACACCTGGGCCCTTGGGAGCCGGCGCGTCCACCGGGCTTCTTCACGGTCGCGCTCTGGCGCGAGCGACTGGCGCAGTACCGCGAACACTGGTTGGTGGGTGGATCGTACCGCCTGCATCTCTTCGAGAAGCGAGAGCCCCGGCGCGTCGTCGGCTCGATCGGCCTGACGAACGTCGTGCGCGGCGTGTTCCAGAACGCGCAGCTCGGCTTCGGGCTCGACAAAGGATGTGTGGGCCGGGGCCTGATGCTCGAGGCCGTGAGCGCCACGGTCGACTTCGCCTTCGGCCCGCTCGATCTCCACCGCGTCGAAGCGAACCACCAGCCCCAGAACCTCCGGAGCGCCGCGCTCCTGCGCCGCGCGGGCTTCGAGGTGCAGGGCTACGCGCGGGACTATCTATTCCTCGATGGCGCGTGGCGCGACCACGTGCTCACCGCGAAGCGTCGCCCCGAGCCGGCCCGCGCGCGCTCCGCCGTGCCGTGAGCGGGCCCTGCGAGCTCGGTCCCTCGGAGGCCGTGCGCGCCGCGTCGAAGTCGACCACGCGACGCGGGCTTCGCTACTTCGTGATCGCCTTGAGCTGCTTGGCCCCCGGGCCGCGCGTCAAGACCGCGTGCACCAGGCCGGGCGCGTGCTGGCCGAGGAACGCGCCGAGCTTGCCGTGGCCCGTGAAGACCACCTCGCGCCTGCGGGCCACGATCGCGTCTGCCATCACCCGCGCCGCGTCGTCTGCCCGCCACATCAGGTTCTTCGGGCGCTTGTCGGCGCGTGAAGCGTCGAAGTGTCCCTGGTTGTCGACCTGCGCGATCTCGCTCTCGACGAAGCCGGGGTGGAGCAAGGTCGCGCTCACGCCGCTGCCGTGCAGCTCCGCGGCGAGCGTGAGGCCGATCGCGCGGAGCGCCGCCTTGCTCGCGTTGTAGGCTCCGAGGCCCGGCGCCGGTACGAACGCGGAGACGCTGGCGACGAGCGCGATGCGTCCCTTGGTCTCGCGGAGCCGCGGGAGCGCGTGCTTGGCGGTGATGACCGCGCCGATCACGTTCGTGTCGAGCTGTCTGCGCCAATCCTCCGCGCTCAGCTTCTCGACCGTGCCCGCGACCGAGAAGCCCGCGTTCGCGACGCACACGTCGAGGCGACCGAGCTCTCGCACGACCTGCTGCACGGCGCGCGCGACGTCTTCCTCGTCGGTGACGTCGCACGCGACCGGGAGGGCATGTCCGCCCGCGCGCTCGATGTCCTTGGCCACCGCCTCGAGGTTCGCGACACGACGGCCCGACACGGCCACGGACGCGCCGCGGAGCGCGAGCTCGAGCGCGAGCGCGCGACCGATGCCGCTGCCTGCGCCCGTGATCCAGGCGACCTTGTCGTCGAGCTCGCTCACGAGGCCGCGGGCCGGAGCTTGATGCCCAGGAAGGTCGCGATCGGCTGCGCGAGCGGCCGGGGCATCGAGGGGAGCCGGTTTTCCACCACCGCGCGCGCGCGCGCATGGGGCTCGCCCTTGAGCGAGGGCAGGATGATCTCCGCCCAGCGCTGGAGCGACTTCGGGTCGGCGCTCGACAGGGCGAGCTCCAGCACGGGCTCGAGGCGTTTCTGGTATGCGACCGAGGCCATGCAGAGCGCCGCGAAGGTCGACACGAGACCGTCCTTGCCGGTCTCGCTGCACGCGGGGAAGCGCTCGGTCAGGGCCTGGAGGTGCCTCGCGACGCGCGCGGGCGCGAGGCGCGCCATGACCGGGAGCGCGGCGGCCGCCGTCTGGACGGTGCGCTTGTGCGGAGAGGCGACCAGCGTGACGAAACGATCGACGAGCCCGGTGAGGAGATCGGGCTTGGCCGCGAGGACGTCGTCGAGGACCTTGCAGGTCTGCGGGATCGAGCGCTCCGCAGAGAGCGCCTCGCCGAGCGCTTGGACCGCCGCGGTGTCGCCTTCGGCGAGGATGCGCTGGGCCTCGCTCGAGATCTCCGCGGGGTCGGTGCTCGGCCGAAGCGCGGCGGCGTTCCGCTGCGCGAGGTTCTTCATGGCGGCGGTCCCCGTGACCGGCGTGGGAGGTCGCGAGGGACGCAGCATCGTCGCGTCGGCCAGGTCCGGGCTGCCCGTGAGGCCGCTCGCCGCGCCCGCGGCGCTGTTGCCACCGAGCGCGCCGGAGACATCGACGCTGGGGGCACCCGCACCTGCCGAGCCCGCGCCGGCCGCCGCGTGGGTGTCCGCCGCGTGGGTGGCCGCCGCGTGGGTGGCCGCCGCATGAGCGGCCGCTGCGAGGACCGCTCGGTGCTTCGGGGGCGGCGGCGGGCGGAGCTCGACCTTGGCGGCGATGATCGGCGGCGGCTTCGGCAGCGGCGCCGTCCGCGCCTTGGACGCGCCGGTCGCCTTGCCAGGAGCCGCGCGCGTCGCGGGCTTCGCCGCCCGGTTCCCAGCTGCCTCGTCCTTCCTCCCGCCGACGGGGCTCTGCGCAGCGGTGGGCTTCGGGGCGGCGGGCTTGGCACCGCTCGCCTGGGTGGTTGCGGACTTCGACGCCGCCTTGACCACGGGGACGCCCTTGCGCGGCGCCTTCGCCTCGGCCGTCGGGCTCGCCTTCGCGGCCGCCTTCGGTGGCGCTTTCAGTGCCGCCTTCGGCGCGGGCTTCTTCGATGAGGAGGGCTTGGCCATGCAGTCGTCTCGTGCGGCGCGAGCATAACCGACGACGCGGAGCTTGCCCACGACGAAGCAGGGCGCGACCAAGCGCGTGTGCGATCGGCGCCCGTCCGCGCAACTGCCCCGTCACGCGAGGTCGAACGCGCGCATCCACGCTTCGGCGAGCTCGCCTGCGCTCGCGGGCCGCCCGTCGCGCTTGGGCGCCATCGCGCGCTCGATCTCGGCCACGAGCGCGCTCGGCAAGGCGGTCGCGCGGCTCGAAAGCGGCACGACCTTGCCCATGACGATGTCGAACATCAGTTGCCCCGGGTGCTTGCGCCGATCGAACGGCAGCGCTCCCGAGAGCGTCTCGTAGGCGAGGACGCCGAGCGCGTAGAGATCGAGGCGCGCGTCGGGCTCGCGACCGCCCTCGCCCGTGAAGAGCTCCGGCGCCATGTAGACGGGCGTGCCCGCGAGCTCGCCCGTGCGGGTCAACCGATCGAGGCCTTCGACCTTGCTCAGGCCGAAGTCGACGAGCTTGACGAATGGCGGCTCCGCCGCGAGGAAGACGTTGTCGGGCTTGAGATCCCCGTGAACGACCCCGCGCGCGTGGAGCGCACCGAGTGCGTCCGCGAGGCCCAGCAGGATCGGGGCCGCCGCCCCTGGCGGGAGCGCGCCGCTCCGCGCGAGGTGAGTCGCGAGCGTCTCGCCGGCGAGCAGCTCCATCACCGTGAACGCGCGCTCGTCGTCGTCTTCGCCGGCGTCGAGGATGCGGACGATCCCGGGGTGCGCGATCGAGCGGAGGATCGACGACTCCCGGCGGAAGCGGCGGCGCAGGTTGGCGTCCGCGGCGAGCTCGGGCCGGAGGACCTTCACCGCCACCCGCGCTCCGCTCGTTCGGTCGAGCGCTTCGTGGACCGCGCCCATCGCGCCCGAGGCGATCTCGCGCACGAGCTCGTAGCGGTCTCGCAGGACGACGGGCGTCACGCCTGCGATGGTCGCCACCATGGCGCGGGGCGGTCAAGGAAAGGCGCAGTCCCGCGCCCCAGGACGCCTGCGCTCACCAGAGGGTGTAGACGAAAGGCGTCACCGCCTGGCCCGTGAAGATCACGAGCGCCAGGAGCGCCAGGACCACGACGAGCGGAACGATCCACCAGATCTTGTTCTCGGCCGCGAAGCGCACGAGATCGCCGAAGACCTTCGCGATGGATCGGAGTCGCATCGCCCGCGGTTGTAGCGACACCGACCCCGCGGGGCCACCACGGTCTCGCGTCGAGCCCACGAGGACCGCGGCTCGTCCCGAGACGGCAGATCCCGTCAGTCGGCCTCGAACGTGCGCTTCCAGCGCGTCGCGTCGTCCCAGCCGGGCTGCTTCTTGCGCTCGATCAGGAAGGGTCCGACCGAGAGATAGTCCATCTCGGTGCCCATGAAGCAACGGAAGGCGTCTTCGGGGTTGCACACGATCGGCTCGCCGCGGACGTTGAAGCTCGTGTTCACGAGCACCGGGCAGCCGGTGCGCTCCGCGAACGCGCGGAGCAGGCGATGGAAGCGTGGGCTCGTGTCCTCGTGCACCGTCTGGACACGCGCGGAGAAGTCGACGTGGGTGACGGCGGGGACCGTCGAGCGCACGCGGTTCACCCGCTCGAGCAGCTCGGTCGAGCCCGGGACGTCACCGTCCGGCTTGCGCTTGTCGTGTCGCACCGGCGCGACGAGCAGCATGTAGGGCGAGGGGACTTCGAGCTCGAACCACTCGTGCGCGCGCTCGGACAGCACGGCGGGGGCGAACGGACGGAAGCTCTCGCGCTGCTTGATCTTCAGGTTCATCACCGATTGCATGCGGGCCGAGCGCGGGTCGCCGACGATCGAGCGGTGGCCGAGCGCGCGGGGCCCCACCTCCATGCGGCCGTGGCATAGACCGACCACGTTCTCCGACGCGAGCAGCTCCGCCAGACGCGCCGCCCAGGCCTCGTCGCTCTCGAGCTCCTCGAAGACGACCTTCTCGCGCTCGAGGTAGAAGCGCGTGTCGTCGTCCGAGAAGGCGGGGCCGAGGTAGCCGCCGCGCATGCCGTCGGTGGGGGAGCCGTCGTCGCGTCGCGCCACGCGGCGGGGCTTGCCCAGACCGAGGCGCTCCGGGCCGAGATGGTAGGCCGCGAGCGCTGCGCCGATCGCGCCGCCGGCGTCGCCCGCGGCGGGCTGGATCCAGATCCCATCGAAGATGCCGGAGCGCAGGAGCTCGCCGTTGGCCACGCAGTTGAGCGCGACGCCCCCGGCCATCGTGAGGTGTCGCAGGCCCGTCTCTCTGCGCACGTGCCGGCCGATGCGGAGGACGATGTCCTCGAGCACGACCTGGATCGAGCGCGCGAGGTCCATCTCGCGCCGCGTGATCCGCTCCTCGGGCCTGCGCGCCGGGCCTCCGAAGAGGCGATCGAAGCGCGCGTTCGTCATGACGAGGCCGTCGAGGTAGCCGAGATACTCGAGCGCGAGCCGGATCGACCCGTCCTCCTTGATGTCGACGAGGTGATCGCGGATCAGCGGCTCGAACCGCGGCTCGCCGTAGGGCGCGAGGCCCATCAGCTTGTACTCGCCGCTGTTGACCTTGAACCCGCAGTGGTGGGTGATGGCCGAGTAGAGGAGGCCGATCGAGTGCGGGAACTCGAGCTCTGCGCGCAGCTCGATGGTGTGGCCTTCGCCCGAGCCCCACGTGGACGTCGACCATTCACCGACGCCGTCGAGCGTGAGGATCGCGGCGCGCTCGAAGGGAGATGGAAAGAACGCGCTCGCCGCGTGCGAGACGTGGTGCTCGGGAAAGAGCACGGGAGGATCGCGCTCGACCCCGAGGGACTCGAGGGCGCTCTGGATCTCGCCCTCGACGAAGAGCTTGCCGCCCATCACGCCCGGCAGCCCGAGCATCGAGGGCACCGCATGTACGAAGGGCACGAGCCCGCGCGGCGCGGTCCCGAGGGCGGTCTCGAGGATGCGGTGGAGCTTGAGGATCGGCTTCTCGTAGAAGGCCACCGCGTCGATCTCGGGCCCGCTCGCCTCCGTGAGGCAGTAGCGAAGCGCTTGGAGCGGCATCGACTCGTCGTGCTTCTTGCGCGTGAAGCGCTCTTCCTGTGCGGCGGCGACGAGCACGCCGTCCTCGACGAGGCACGCGGCCGCATCGTGGTAGTGGCAGGAGATGCCGAGGGTGCGGACCGGGCGGCTCACGGAGCGCCGAGCATGACCGAGCCGGGCCGACCCCGGGTTGGCAATTCTCGGCGGCGGCACCCACGGCTGGTCAATACGGGCGATCGAGGCGCGGGGCTTGGCGCGGCCGCGGCTTCCAGTGCGTGGCACGTGCCGGATCGGCGCCGCTCCCCCAGCGTGCGCGCGGGCCGCGGCGAAGGAGCAGCCGGAGCGGTGTCACGACGAGAAAGAAGACCGGCCCGAGGACCGCGTACGCGAGGACGCGGCCGACGGCACGCGAGACCGCATCGACGAAGCGGTCGAGGCCCCGGTAGGCCCGGGGCGCGACCGCGGCGAGCAGCACGAGGAGCAGGGCGATGCTCGCGACGAGCGCCGCCATGGCCTCGCGACCCACGAGCGCGAGCGCGATCGCCACGAGCGCCGCGACGGCTGCGCGCTTGGAGGCCTCGATCCAGAGCGGCCTCGCCCGCTTGGTGATCGCAGAGGTGTAGGGCGACCACACCGCGCGTGCGGCCTCGGGCGAGCCGCCGAGGCGAGGCGTCGCGCGCCGCGGCACGTCGGGCTCGGTCTGTGCTCCCGGGGCGCTCACGGTGACGGGATACCACGGGCCCGCGCGAGGGCGTCGCGCACCGTGCCCGAGATCGCCGCCGTGAAGCGGCGGTGGGCCTCCGCGTTCGGGTGGTGGTCGACCTCGTGCACCCACAGGCTGGCCGTCTGGGCGCCCGTGAAGGCAGGGCTCGTGTCGAGAAAGGTCAGCCCGAGCGCGGTGAGGTCCCGCTCGATCCGTGCGTGCGTCGAGAGGAACGGGTAGGAGCGGGCGTCCTCGAGCGAGACGAGGAGAGGCCAGAGGGCCACGACGAGCCGCCGGCCCCCGCGCTCGAGCTCGGCCGAGAAGCGCCCGAGCTGCGCGAGGGTCGCCCGCCAGCCCTCGGCGTTGGGGGCCTCCACCATGTCCGCGTACCAGCGCATCGTCGCGCCTCCGATGCGGAGCGCTTCGATCCGATCCTCCGCGAGCGCGAGAAGGCGGGGCGACCACGGAGAGCGCGCGGGCTGATCGTGCCCGCGCATGCGCCGCCGATCGACGATCCAGTCGTCGACGTACGTCTGCTCTGCCTGGAACGACGGAGAGCGCGCGGGATCGTTGAGCGTCATCGCGTACACGACCACGTCGGCCTCGAGCACGTGCGCGCGCATCCACTGGCCGAGGGCGCGCAGCGATGGGTCTTCCTCCATCGCGAAGTCGTAGCCGCGGCGACCGCATGCGAGCACCTCGGTCGAGCCCCCGAGCGCGGCCGAGAGGCGCGCTCCCACGGTGTCCTCGAACGGCACGCCCTGACCTTCGACGAAGGAGTCGCCCACGAGCACGACGCGCGCTCGCGCCGGATCGCGCGCCGGAAGGACCTCTCCCTCGCGCGCGACCCGACAGAGCTCGGGCGAGTAGAAGCCAGGCACCGCGTGCGGTGCATGCGCGGCCCAGGCATCGAGCTCCGCCACCCGGTCCTGCCACGCCGCACGCGTCGCGGGCTCCCTCAGGTCGAGCGGGAAGCGGTTCTCCGGATCGGTCGGGTAGAGGTCGAGGCCCACCCGCTTGTCCTCTCGCTCGAGGTGTCGGGTCTCCGCGAAGCGCGCTGGCTCGAGACCGATCGAGCGCACGGCGCATTCGGCGACGGCGAGGCAGAGCACGAGCGTCCCGAGCGAGAGCCCGAGGCGCGCCCCCGTGTGCCGAGCGCGCGCCTCAGGCGAGGTGGGCACGGAGATACGCGGTGGCGCGCGCCCACGCGATCTTGGCCTGCTCGGGGCTGTACACGCTCGGATCACCCTCACGCATGAAGGCGTGGCCCGCGTCGTAGACGTGGAGCTCGGCGGCGCCGCCGTGTTCGTTGACCTCGCCGCAGAAGGCCTGGGCGCGCTCGGGCTGCGCCCAGTCGTCCTTCTTCGCGAAGTGCGCCTGCAGCGGGCAGCGCACCTTCGTCGCGTCGAAGTAGTCACCGCCGGGGATCCCGTAGAACGGCACCGCGCAGGCGAGCCTGTCGAGGCTCGTCGCGGCCGCGAACGTCAGGGCTCCGCCCATGCAGAAGCCGGTCACGGCGACCTTCTTGCCCGTGCGACGCCGGAGCTCGGCGGCCGAAGCACCGAGGATCGCCACCGCGCGCTCGGGCGCGAGGCCTTGCATCAGCTCGCCCGCGCGCGCCGCGTCGGTCGCGATCGCGCCGCCGTAGAGATCGGGCGCGATCACCGTGAAGCCCTCGTCCGCGAAGCGGCCTGCGAAGGCCGTGAAGGCGTCGTTCAGCCCCCACCACTCGTGCACGACGACCAGACCGGGGCCGTTCGGCGCCTTGGCGGAAGGAAAGAGCGCGGCGCGGAATGGAGTCTCGCCGGCGGTGAGGTTCAGCATCTCGTGGCTCATGGCGGCGAGCTTCGTCGTCTCCGGTCGCACCCGTCAACCGGCGTCGCGTCGAGCCCACGAAGGAGGCAGGCCGCGCTCGATCTCGATGGCGCCGAAGCGCGGCGTCTCCTGCGGACCGAGCGTGCGCGCCCAGGCCCAGGTTCGCGCGAGGCCTTCGCGCAGCGGGGTCGCGTCGAGCCGCGCGCCGAGCTCTGCTCGCACGCGGCTGTGGTCGGACCACGCGTGCACCACTTCGTGCCGGGCGGGCAGATGGGTGATGCCGACGTCGGCGCCGGTCACCTCGCGCAACGTCCGCGCGAGCTCGAGCACCGACGACGTCGCGTCGCCCCCGGCGTTGTACACGCGGTTCTTCGCGGCCGGCGCGAAGCCTCCGTCGACGAGCGTCGGCACGAGGTCACCCACGTAGGTGAAGGCGCGGGTCTGCAGGCCGTCGCCGAAGACCGTGAGCGCCTCGCCTCGGAGAACCTGGTTCAGGAAGATGCCGACCACGTTGCGGTAGCGGTCGCGCATGCTCTGCAGCTCTCCATACACGTTGTGCGGTCGGAAGATCGTGTGCTCGAGGCCGAACTGCCGGCTCGCGGCTGCGAGATCCAGCTCGACCGCGTACTTCGCGATGCCGTAGGGGTCCTCGGGGCGCGGCGCGGCGGTCTCTCGGAGCGGGAGCTCGCCCGTGCCGTACACGGCGATCGACGACGTGAACACGAAGCGTCGCACGTCGTGTCGAACCGCCGCGTTGAGGACGGTCATCGATCCGACGACGTTGTTCTCGTAGTTGTATCGCCGGATGTAGGGGCTGAGGCCCTCGGCCGCG
>JBKDQC010000220.1:0-1648 GCA_046342295.1 Deltaproteobacteria bacterium
CTGCTGGCGATCGAGCGCGCGCCCGAGCGCGTCGTCGAGGTCTCCGAGCTCGCGCTCGCGGCCGACGATCGGAGAATGGAAAGGGTAGGCGCTGCTCTCGGGCTGTGACATCGCTCGGCAGTCTGTCACAGCGGCGTCCGGGTGTACGTCGGGGACCGGTCACGAGCCCGACGCGAGCCCCGGCAGCGGAACGAAGCGGTCGTCCGCGAGCAGGAGCGCGAGCACGTCGGGGCCATCACGCGCCGTGAGCACGAGCGGACCCTCGCGGCCCTCGGCGGGGACCGCCCAGCGTCCGGGTCCGCAGAAGCCATGGCCCGAGCTCCAGCACGCGGCGACCGCGCGCGGTTCTTCTCCAAGGACGCCCACACGGATCGAAGAGACGCTGGCCTCTCCGCTCGAGGCGACCCACGCGCGCCCCCCTCGCAAGGCGACGTCGAAAGCGCGCACGCCGGCGACCGGCCAGCGCGACGCGTCGCAGCCGCTCGCGGTGCATCGATGAAGTGCGAGGGAACCCGCGCGGTCCAGTGCTCCGAAGAGAACGTCGTCGTCGTCGCAGGCGAGGTGGATCGAGGACTCCGCGTGCGAGGCGCCCCGGTGGGGGGCGCGCGCCTGGTGCTCGAACGGCGGCCACGCGACCCCACCGCGCACGATCTGCGCGCGGTCGGCACCGATGACGATGAACGCGGTGCCGCATGCCTCGAGCTCTTCGGCGTCACCGAGCACGGTGACCACGACGTCCGACGCGGCATCGGCCCCCACGAGCCCAGAGCGAAGGGTCGCGCCGGCGACGCTGCGCTCGAGGATCGCGAAACGTCCATCGCCCATGATCCAGTCGATCGCGCCCGTCATCGTCCGGATCGCGATGGGACGCGAAGGCGGGGGCGGCTGGGGATGTTCATTGGGCGGCGGCGGGGGAATCGCTTCTCCGCGCTCGAAGACGCGGGCCTCGACGCCACCCTCGGGCGTGCGCGCGGCGAGAGTGAAGTGCGTCGGGCTGATCGCGACGGAACGCTGGATCGCCCCCGCCGGGTGCGCGGCGAGCCAATGCTCGGATCTCATCACGCGGCTGCCTTCGAGCAGACGACCGAGCCCCGCGCTCCGCATCGCGCAGTGCTGCACGTCCGCGTCGCACGTGGCATCGGCAGTCGTCCACACGAGCCAGGTGTCCCGGACGTCGACGACGACCCCTCGCGCACCGCCCGGACGCCGCAGCTGGAGCACCCCCACGCGGGCGGGCTGACCCTCGTGCGAAGCGGGGCTCACCTCGACCTCGGCGATCCCGAGCCCGTCGGAGGCCACCAACCTCAGAACAGGTGTCACGCCGCTTTCCGCATGGAAGAAGCCCGCGCCCGTGCGGACGGGAATGCGGCTCGGCGCGGGCAGGGCGGGCCCGTCCGGGGCGAGGTCGAGCCCCACCTGGTTTGGGTCGACCTCGATGTCGTTCGCCGTGAGCAGCGACGCGGCCATGCCGCGCAGCACCGCGAGCCGCTCGAGGGGCGCCTCCGGGACGGGGCCCTGGCGACGAGCGCGCTCGCTCTCCAGATCGAGAAGGGCGCTCGCCATGTCGTCCACGGCTGCGTCCAGATCGAGCTCCGCCGCCTTCGGAGTCGGCAGCAGCAGGATCGCTGGCTCATGCTGGATCCTGGGG
>JBKDQC010000221.1:0-38662 GCA_046342295.1 Deltaproteobacteria bacterium
CTGGGCGCGGAAGATCTGCGGCACGAGCGTCGCCGGCACGGTGTCGTTCTGTTTGGGCAGGATGTCGAAGCAGACCGGAGCGCCGGGGGTGACGTCGAGGAAGGTGTCCGGGAAAGAGTCTCCATCGATGCCCGCGAAGTCGCTCGTGGCGAAGCCGCCCGTGCAGGTGAGGCCCGGTGCGCCCGCCGCGTTGGGCTCGAGGTGATCGACGAAGGCCGCGACGGCATCCACGGTCTCGCCCGGATCCGCGAGGTCCACCGCGCGCGCCGAGACGTCGAGCGGCACGAGCGCTGCGCGAGAGACCAGCGTCGTGATCGCCCCCGACAACCCTGCGCCCGACGGCGCGCTGAAGATGTAGCTCATCGAGCTTCCGGTCGCGCCCCGCGCCAGCGTCGTCTCCTCGACGAGGCGGTTGAGGAAAGGTCGCGCGTAGCCGTCCACGGACCCGTCGCCGTCGTAGTCGTCGGTCTCGATGCCCACCACGCGCGCGTTCAGGCGGTTGAGCGCGTCGATCATCGTGGACCACGAGGGCGCGCCGGGCGCGTCTCCGCCGTAGTCGCATGCGCCGTAGATTCCTGGATCGCAGGTCGGCGAGTTGTGCTGATCGACGTCCGTCATCACGACCACGATCGGCACCGCGTCAGGGCGAAAGCACGCCGCTCCGCGATGCCCGGCCGGGCACGAAGGCGGCGCTGCCGAGGGCTCACCGTCCGTCGCGAAGCGCGTGAGGTCGCCCAGAGTGTCGCGTGTCGCGAGCGCGTAGAGCGCTGCGACGCCGGACTCGGCACCGTCCTCTCCGCAGTTGACCTGGTAGCGATTGACCGCGGTCTGCGCGCTGGGCGCCGCGGACGTCATCTGCGTGTACTGGAAGAACGGGACGTCATGCCTGATTCCTGCCGAATCCGGGCCGTCCGTGCCGTAGCCCGTCCAGCCGCAGGGGTTGAGGCCGTAGCCACCGCTCGGGTAGTCGTCGAAGCCGCCGACGCCGAACCACGCCTCGGGGATGTCGGTCACGATCGCGGGAATCACGGTCGAGGTGAGCCCCGCCTGCAAGGCCGCGATGGTCCCGCCCAGGGAACCCGTGTTGTCCAGGAGGACGTCGACGTCGGCGCGCTGGAGGTGCGGCGAGAACGGTAGGGTGTCGCGCAGCGGCTCGGGCGGCCTCATGTACGGCACGAGGAAGACGAAGTCGCCGCGCGTGCGCGGGCTGACGGAGCCGTCGGTCGGGCTCGTGCCGGCGCCGACCTCGATCAGGTCCAAGACCCCGTCGCCGTCCGTGTCGGGCCGCGTCGGCGAGGTGCCGTAGGCTCCGACCTCGGCCTCGTCCGAGAGGCCGTCGCCGTCGCTGTCGGCGTCGCGGAAGTCAGGCGCGCCGTCTCCATCCGTGTCCGCGGGAGGCGTGTCGAGGCTCGCGTCGCCGGCTTCGAGGGAGTCGAGCAGCGCGTCGTCGTCGGAGTCGAGGTCGATGCCGTCGCGGATGCCATCGCCGTCGGTGTCGACCAGGTCTTCGTCCGTGTCCGAGATCGTGTCACCGTCGGAGTCGCGCGAGTTGTAGTCGGGCGTGCCGTCGGAGTTCGTATCGCGGGGCCTCGCGAGATCTCCTCCGATCTCGGCTGTGTCGAGCAGGCCATCGCCGTCGTTGTCGCGATCGCGCGCGTTGGGCCGCCCATCGGCGTCGAGATCCTCGCCGCCCTCGATCGCGTCGGTCACGCCGTTGCCGTCGGCGTCGAGATCGCGGAAGTCGGGCGTGCCGTCGGCGTCGGTGTCGATCGGCGGAGTCGTGATCATCGCGTCGCCGGCCTCGAGCGCGTCGCTGACGCCGTCGCCGTCGGCGTCGGGGTCGAGGTAGTCCGGCATCCCATCGGCGTCGGTGTCGACGCTGCCGGCGCGCCCTTCGTCGAAGTCGCCGATCGTGTCCCCGTCGCTGTCGTCGGTCGCCGACCAACCCATGCTCGTGTCGGGCATCTCGAAGGTGCCCGAGTCGGCGGTCGTCTCGAAGAACGCGTCGGTCGCGCCCGCGTCGTCTCCAGGCTCGTCGGGGCCTCCATCGATGCCATCCGGGACCACGCATCGGTTGTCGCGGCACACCCGGCCTCCGGTGCACTCGGAGGAGGAAGTGCACGAACCGGGTGGCCTGCGGCCGCCGTCCTCGCCGCACGCCGGTACCAGCGTGAGGGCCGACAAGAGCGCGGCGAACGAGGCTGCGACCGCGGGTGTTCGTGGGTTGGCTTCCGGCCGACTCGCGGGACGTGATCGTCGAACAGCATCCATCCAACACCTCCGGATCCGCGCGCTAGGGTACCAGAGTCGCCTCGCGAGGTACGAGCCCTTCCCCGCGCGATGCGCGCGTCTGTGCTCCGCGAGGCACCGCGCGGAGCACCGTACGGGCCGGGACAGACACCAGGCGAGGACGCAGCGCGATCGAGCCCAAGGGTCGTATCGCGCCGACCCAGATCGGCCCCGGTCGCAGCCCGACGAAGAGACCGCTCGAGCGCGGCGCCACCCAGCCGATCGGCACGCCCTGCGCGGTCACCACCACGCGTGTCGGGCTCTCGTTGACGAACAGAAGCCCTTCGCCCGGAGCCTCCGGGTCGGCGGCTTCGATCTCCTCGCCGCGTACGGCGGCGCCCTCGATCCGTGCGAGGGTTCCAGGCTCGTAGAAGGCCCGGCTCGTCGAGGGCGGGATGGTCGAAGGGGGGTCGATCTCGTCGGCGCGCAGAGACCGCCGAGGAATCTCGATCGGGAGATCCGCCGTCCGTTCGGCGCGCCAGAGGCCCACCCGGAACGCGATCGGAGCGCGGCCGTCGCATCGGCGGAGCACGGCCTCGCGATCTTCGCCCGCCCACTCGGCCAGGAGCGCGCACACGAGCGCACCGCGCTCGCCTGCCGCCGCGGCGGGATCGCGCCGCACCGACAGGCTCGGCCCGGGCCGACGCTCCCCGCCCTCGAACCACTCGCCGAGCTCCGACGGCAGCAGCGGACGCCCGCCCGCGCCGTCGAAGACGTAGGTCCCCGGGCTGTCGCCGCGGAGGCGCACTTCGGCGCCCGCCTCGAGCGGCCAGCTCTGTCCGACGAACCGAGCCCGCGCTCGCTCTTCGGAGGTGTCGACGTAGAGCTCCGCGCCGGGCGTGATGAGGTCTTCCGCGTCGCCGAGGGCGCTGGGGATCGCGAGCCGCACCCGATAGACGTAGCGGCGCACGGCGAGCGGCGCATCGCTGTCGTAGGCGAGGTCGCGCGCTGCGGCCGGTGCCGTCGAGGGCGTCACCTCGGTGGACGGCAGGGCGAACGGGATCGGCTCGAGCGGCTCCTCGTCCTCGGATTCCACAGCGGTCTCTTCGCCACGCCACTGCTCGACCGTCCGCTCCGCGGGCGGCGGCTGCGCCGGGATGCGGGCGGGAGCCGTCTCGCACCCCGCGCAGATGACCGCGGCGGCGAGGGCGCGCGCCGTCCACGTCATCTGCGCCTCAAGGAGTCGTGCCCTCGATCCGTGTCCATCCCTCCGGGATCGCGGGTCCCTGGGACGCAATCCCCACCCCGACCCCCACTCCGATCCCGACCGCGACGACCGCACCCCCGATCGAGGTCCAGAACCACCACTCCTCCCACGGCTCCGCGCGCCGCTCCGGGCCGGCCTCCTCGACGACCTGCACCGTGCCGGCGAGGTCGACGCCCCGGTACAGCTCGAGCCCGAGCAGGCGCGCCTGCTCGATACCCTCCTCCGAGCCGTCGAGCGAGGACTCTCGGTGCGCGAGGAGGAAGCGGGTGCGCACATCGTAGAGGAACGCCTCCAGCGTCGTCGTCCCTCCCTCGGCCCGTCCGAGACGTGCGATCACCACCTGCGCCGTCCCGAGCGTGCGTCCGAGGCTCACGATGTTCTGGCCGGCCCGGTCCTCGCCCAGCTCCGCGGAGATCACGGCGAGCGCCTCCGGGGACGCGATCATCCTCGCGCGCGGGTTCGGCTCGAGGTCGATGCGCTCGACCGTCCCGTTGCGTGAGACCGTCACCCGCCGGACGACACGCACCCGATCGAGCATCTTGATCGTGACGTAGTGCTCCCCGACCAGGAGGTCGTCGGCGCGCGCGGGGGAGGGACCATACGAGCGACCGTCGACGTACACTTCGGCGCCTTCGGGGTCGGTGATCACCTCGAGCCGCGTTCGAACGCCGCTCGTGACCCGGTCCTGCACGCGCTCGAAGACCGGACGCAGGTCTGCCGGGTAGCGCTCATCGTCGAACACAAGCCCTTCGCGGAACACGAAGACGCGCGCGAGCCGGCTCTCGCACTCGCGCTGCTGGCCGACGCGACAGCGCGCGAGTGCGTTGATGACGAACGCGTCCACGAGCTGCTCGCGGCGGACCGCGTCGAGGTGTGCCTGAAAGAGGCCGATCAGGGCGTCCGTGCTCTCGGCGACGTCGGCTGCGTCCCCGTCGCGCAGCTGGTTGGCCCGCGCCTCGAGCTCCTCGAGGCCGTACTGCAGCTCTTCGACCATCTCGGGAGGTGAGAGCACGTCGACCGGGTGCACGAAGCGCACGCCCTGCACCTCCGAGATGCCGCGCCGCAGCCCGATCGATGCGATGGATGCCTCCGCCTCGGACACGCTCGCGTCGGGGATGACCAGCACCGAAGACGCGACGGCCGACACCTCCTGTGCCCGGGCCGCCGGGGCCAGAGCGGCAAGCGCGACCGACCCGATGCAGGCGCGGAGCGGAGAGCGAGCGGTGGGACGCATCGGAAGACCTGGCGTGCTCAGCGCACGCGCGTGGATCGAACGGGAGTGGAGCGGGCTCGATCGCGGTTCATGCCCTCAGAACTCGAAGACGACCTGACCCTGCGGAGAGCTGCCGAGCCCAGGGCCCTGGCTCGCGACGCCGACGCCGATCCCGACTCCTGCGCCCGCAGCCACCACGACGCCTCCGACGACGATCCAGAAGACCGGGTCCTCGAAGAGGCTGGGCCCCGACGAAGTCGGCCGGCTGAGCACCGGCGGCAGCTCCTGCTCCTGCCGATCGCGCTCACGGGCCGCTTGGCTCTCTTCGCTGGCGCGCGCTCGCACGGCCGCCTCGAGGGCTCCGGAGACGAGCCGTTCGACGGCGGGCTCGAGCTCGCCCACCGCGACGGGGGCGGCGCCCGCGCCGCGCACGAGCCGGCGCCCGGTCTGCAGGTCGAAGACGAGAAGCTCGAGCTCGACCTGCTCGGCGCTCTCACCGGCCGAAGCGCGGATGAGGCCGATCCGCTCCACACCGAGCAGCGCGGCCACGTTGTGGATCGGCGAGCCGGGCGAGATCGAGGCCACGTCGGCGTCGCGCACCCCCGCGAGCGCGTCGTGCAGACCCGCGGCCGCCTGCTCGTCGACGAGGATCGCCGACACGCTGGCGCTTCGGCGTGCCGCGACGGTCGCGGGCTGAACCGATGGGATCGCGCCCGCGCGCGTGACCCGCACGATGTGGTCTCCCGGGTACAGTCCGGTGACCGTGATCGGCGTGACGCCACGGGCGAGGAAGTCGACGTACGCGATCGCCCCCGGCGGGTCGCTCTCGACGACGATGGACGACGACGGCGCGCTGCGCGGACGCGCCGCCTCGAAGCGCGCGATCACGTCGGGGTTGAACAGGTTCGGATCCGGCTGGACGTGGGGCATCTGCACGTGCAGGCGCGCGAAGACCCGCTGCGCGTCGCGCGTGCGACCCTCGAAGGCGAGCGAGGCTCCGAGGAAGAGCAGCGCCTCGCCCAGGTCGTTCGGATCCTCGAGCGCTGCCGCCGCTGCGTCGAAGTCCGCCACGGCCGCGGTGAGCGACTCGATCGCCTGGCTCAGCTCGAGGCTCAAGTAGGCCTGCCGACCTGCCTCGAGGCGCTCGCGCGCGCGGGCCAGCGTCGGCACGGCCGACTCGTCGTAGCCGAGGAAGAGGCGATCGGCGTCCTGCCACTCGACGTCGGGGATGTCGCGGAGCGAGGCGCGCGCGGCCGAGCCGGCCCGCTGCGCCACGGCCTCGAGGCCGTCCTCCATCGGCACGGCCACCACATACACGCGGACCGGCTGGCCCGCGGCGGCCGGGCGCGAGGACGCCGTGCTGCGTGCCTGCGCTGGGCCTCCTTCGTCCTCGTCCGCCGCTCGTGCCTCGCTCGGCGCGGCCTCTTCGTCGGAAGCGGCGGCGAGCTCTTCGGGCGAGACCCGCCTCGGCTGCGCCGCGGCGCGCTCGCCCAGGAAAGGAGAGATGAAGAAGACCGCGGCCGCGAGCAGCAGCCCGGATCCCCGCGCAAGGGTCGGCGTTCGGGACACTCGGCTCGCATCTCCTTCCACGGGCCCTCAGGGTCGCTTCGCGCCAGCCGAGAGCTCGGCCTGCATCGCGAGCAGGGTGGGGTCCTCGGCGAGCGCGGTCCGGAGCGACTGCTCGAGCTGCGCGCGACCGGCCTCGGTCAGACCGCGCGCTCCGGGCGCCGCGAGCGCCCGCTCGACCAAGCGCTCGACGACCGCGCTCGGCGCGAGCGTCCCCGCAGCGAGCCCCTCCGACAGCGCGTGGAGCGCGCCGACGCCGCGCCCTGCGCTGGCCTCGCTCGGGCCCGTCGTTTCGCGCGCGGCCTCGAGCGAGGTGCGGAAGGCGCCGCCGTCGGTGCTCCCGACGTCGGACCCGCCGGACACGCCGGGGTTCGCGCCGACCATTCGGATGGAGTCGCTCATGGAGTGCCCGAGCGTATCGAATCGCCGAGGCGCCCCGCAACGTGCTCGTTGCGGGGCCTCCGGTGCGGCCGCGCCGTCATCGGATGTTCCCGATCGCGTTCTTGGCCGTCTCGTGGCGAGCCTTCATGACGTTCGAGAGCGTCGAGTAGCGGCGGTTCTCGTCCTGCATCTGCTGCTGAAGCGCGAGGAGATCCATCGCGTCATTGCCCCCGAGATCGAGTCCGTTTCCCGCGGCGTCGGCCTCGACGGCCCCGGCGCCGGCGACCGATGCCGCGCCGCGCGCGCGGGCGCCGCCGAGCGCCGCGGCCATCACCTGACCGCCCGGCAGCGCGCGCGCGGCGACCTCGACACCGCCCAGGAGCACGCTCGCGCCGTCGGCGAGCGCGGCGCGGAATCGTCGTTCCGGTGGGGGTGCGGTGATCCGGCTGGTGGCGGGCTGCGCGCTCACGCGCGGCTGGGATGCATCGACTCGAATCGTCATGGGAACCTCCTCGAGCCCCACGTATCGAGCGCTCCTCGATCCGGTTGCGCCCCCTCGGGCGCCTTGACATGCCGCCCCCGATTTCCCCATAGCATCCGAGCCCGGCCGAGGTCTTCTGTGCCCACGATGATGGACAAAGCCCCTGCACCGGGCGCCTGCGAGCGGTGCGGCTCCAACCAGCCCGCCGGGGGATGCCGCGAGCGCGCGACCCTCCCGGTCGTGACCGAGCCTGCGGCGGCACAGCCGGTGCCGAGCCTACGCGGTCCCCTCAGCTCCGGAGATCTCGCCCGCGCGTGCGACACGACGGTCCGGACCGTCCGCTTCTACGAAGAGGCGGGGCTGGTCGAGCCCGTCTCGCGGTCCGAGGGCGGACATCG
The DNA here is from genome assembly GCA_046342295.1 of Deltaproteobacteria bacterium. Taxonomy (GTDB): domain Bacteria; phylum Myxococcota_A; class Polyangia; order Polyangiales; family Sandaracinaceae; genus JAFLCL01. The sequence continues at coordinate 7,536 of JBKDQC010000221.1, forward strand.
CCTCTACGCGGAGCACCAGGTGCCGCGGCTCTCGCTCATCCTCGATCTCCGGGAAGCGGGCCTTTCGCTCCAGGACATCAAGGATCTCTTCGAGCTCAAGCAGCACGCGGGCACCTCGCTCGAGGCGAGTGAGCGCATGACCTCGGTCCTGCACCGGCGCATCGATGAGATGCAGGCGAAGATCGCGTGCCTGCGCAAGCTCCGGGAGGAGCTCGCGCAGACCGTCACGATGATCCGCGAGTGCGGCTCATGCCCAGGCGATCGCTTCCCCACACAGTGCCGCGGCTGCGACGTCATGGGCCGCCCCGACCTGCCCCGCGCCATGCGCCTTCTCTGGGGCTGACCTCAGGCGGTCTCGGGCAACCAGGTGCCGTGGAAGCCGAAAGGCACGCGGCGCGGCATCCAGACGCGCGCGATGGGGCCGCGATCGAGCATCGTGGCGTCGAAGACGCCGACGTAGCTCTGCGCGCGCGAGGCGTCGAAGATCGTGCTCAGCACGTAGCCGTCGTCCTCGGCCTCGCCGAAGGGAACGTACAGAGCCTCGTCCGGCTGGTGGCCGGCCGGGGCGTTCCACGCGATGGTGCGCCCCGAGCGGCGGTCATGCTTGGTGATCCCGTTGGGATGCGCGATCTCGCTCGTGCCGCTCTCGTCGAAGCGCAGTGCGTAGGCGACGCCGTGCTCGCGGCCCGCGCGGCGCGGGTCGATCTGCGGGAAGTCTGCCGAGCCGTCGAAGAGCCGCGACTCGCTCACGCGACCGCTGCTCGGGTCGAGCTCCCATCGCCACGGCGAGGGCGTCTGCGAGGCGTCGGAGATGCCGTCCGCCCAGAGCGACGGAAGCCGGCAGCCCTCGATCACGACGCGTCCGTCGGCGGTCTCGAAGGCGTTGAACGAGTGGAACATGAAGCAGAGGTCGATCTCGAACCACTGCACCGTGGGCGAGCTTCCGTCGCGTCGGACGAGCCCGAATCGCGCCCCGGCTTCGGGAGCCCAGCGGAACGGGAAGCCCGCGGCGAGCTGCGTGGTGTCGAAGTGGATCGGCAGGTCGAAGATCACGGCCCAGCGCTCGGTGATCTGGAAGTCGTGCATCATCGAGCTGTGGTCGATGTCGAGCTCGAGGCTCCGTACGAGCGCGCCGCTCCGATCGACGACGTGGTACGTCAGGAAAGGCGCGAACGGCGCGTAGCCGATGAAGAACATCTCGCCCGTGACGGGGTCGATCTTCGGATGCGCCGACATCGGGCGGCGGAGCGCGCCAGAGAAGTCGTACTCACCGATGGTCTCGAGTGTCTCGGGGTCGATCTCGTGCGGAACGGCGACCTCGTAGAGCGCGAGGAGCTTGCCCGCGTGCGTTCGGATCGAGGTGTTCGCGCGGTTGGCGCCGAGGTTGTCGGGCATCCCGCTCGAGAGCGCATGCGTCGCGACGAAGCGGTTGCGGTACCAGAGCGCTCGCCCGGCCGAGAGCCGAAGACCGTGGAGCATGCCGTCGCCGGTGAACCAGTGGAGCGACTCGCCGCCGGCAGGGTTGGCTCCGTTGCGAACGAAGGTCCCCGAGAGCTCGGGCGGCAAGGCTCCTTCGACCGCGAGGTCGAACGACTCGATCTCGTCGGGGACCGGACCGTAGTTCCCGCTGAGCCACCACCGACCCATCGGATCCATGGGCAAGCCCGGCAGCGCCGGAGCGCCGACGCAGCCTCCGAAGGCGTGTCCGAAGAGGTACGAGGCGCCCGAGGCGCCCACGAGGCGGAAGAGATCGCGACGACCAAAGGATGGGTGGCTCATGGGAGACCTCGCGCTCGGAGCATGAACCACCTGGATGGATTCAGGCTCTGCTTTTTCCTGCTGGAGATTCAGGCGCGGGCGCTGCGCCGACCGGATCGGACCGCGCTCCGCGGGGGCGACTCAGAAGGGGAGATTGAAGTTGAGATCGAGGTCGAGGCTCACCGGGCGCGTGTCGGCCACCGTGACGCGGGTCGAGCTGAAGCCGGAGAGCGCCACGAGGTCGCCGCGGTCGGGGCCGGCGGTGGCGGGGTCGCTCGTGTCGACCGTGTTGTTGTCGTCGAGGAACGCCGTGACGTAGTAGGCCTCGGCGCGCGGCGGGATCCCGGAGACGGTGTAGGGGACGCTCACGTCCCGGGCGCGCATGTCGACGTTCTCGATCCTGGCGTTCGCGACGTTGCGCGCGCCCATCCGGTCGGTCACCGGATCGCTCGTGAAGACGGCGATGTAGAGGTTGCCGCGACCACCGGCCATCGGCATCGCGCTCCGCGTGATGCGGCCCGTGATGGAGCCACCGCTCGGGCGGGCGGCGTCGACCGCGCCGGCGTCGTCGGCCACGGGCGTGAATGCGTCGTCGGCCACGGGCGTGAACGCATCGTCGGCGGGCACGGCAGCGTCGATGACGACGAAGGCGGCGTCGACCGCGGGAGACTCCCCGCCACAGGCCGCGAGGAGAAGACAGAAGAGAGGAGCACGAAGGGTTCGCATGGCGCGCCTTCTAGCCCACCCTCCGCCCTCATGGCAAGTGAGAAGTTCAACTTCTAGCTTTGACTGCCGCCCCGCCGGACCGAGCCTGCGCGGATCCTCATCCTCGCCGGAGGGTGAAGGAGGCCTCGCGCGCTCCCTCGAAGCGCAGCGCGAGCTCGAGGCGGCCGCGCGCGAGCGCGGCGGCGGGTAGGGCGTCGAACGCGAGCGAGACGCGGATCGACGCGCCCGGCGGGACCGTCAGCGGGTCCCAGAGGCGCCGCGCGCGTCCGTCGACCTCGAAGCGGACGATCCGAAGGGGCACGCGCACCCCGCCGGTCACGACGACGAGCCGGGGGCCTCGGAGCTCGACGGGCTCGCGCGACGGGTTCGTCACCACCAGCGCGACCGACGTCGGCGCGTCGCCGTACGTCGCGGGCTCGGCGCGCACCTCGAGGCGCGGCGGCTCCTCGACGACCATGTCGGCGCGGGCGGAGCCGGACCCCGCGGCCGCCAGCGAGAGACAGAGCGCGAGACAGAGCGAGGCAGGCACCGAGCGAGAGGTCATTCGAGCGTCCCTTTCCAGGCGTGGCGTTCGCGTTCAACCCGCCGACGCCCCGCCAGCTTGGAGGTTCCGTTCGAGCACGATCCGCCCGCCGAACGAGCGGGCCCACGGAGGGTCGGCCCCGGGCTCGAGCGCGAGGAGCGTGAGGAGGCGCGCGTCGAGCTCTCGCGTCGCGAGCGCTCGGAAGCCGTGGTGCGCGTAGAAGCCGAGCGTCCAGGGGACGAAGTCGACGGTGAGGAGCGTCAGGCGCGCCGCGCCGCGCGCGCGGCCTTCTGCGAGGGCCCGCGCGAGCAAGCGCGAGCCGAGCCCGCGGCGCGCGCTCGACGGCACGACCCCCAGCTCGTCGAGGTGCAGGTCGGGGCCCCAGTCGCTCGCGAGCGCGAAGCCCACCAGCGAGCGGAGCGCTGGGTCGTGGGCGACCCAGAGGAGCCGCTCCGCGAGGCCGCGCTCGAGCTCGTCTCGGGGAGTCGCGAGGGACCCGAGGTGTTCGGCCAAGCCGTAGGGCGCGTAGATCGCGTTCGCGCCGCGCTGCACGCGCTCGATCTCCGCGAGGTCGCCCGCTTCGGCATCGCGGATCGCGATCACGGTGCGCGCTCGACCGCGGCTTGGGCGCGATCACCGCGCGGGCTCGAACGCGGCTCGGGTGCGATCACCGCGCGCTCGATCACCGCGTGCTCGATCACCGCGTGCTCATTGCGCGGGCTCGATCGCCCGCGCGGCCAGGGGCAGCGCACCCTTCTTCGGCTCGGGTCCGCGCTCGCGCGTCGCCTGCACCGTCGGGTCGCTCGAGGCGTAGGGAGGCATGGGCTTGAGGCCGGCGTCGGCGAGGAGGCGCTGGTCCTCGAGCACGTCGGGATTTCCCGTCGTGAGGAGCTTCTCGCCGTAGAAGATCGAGTTCGCGCCTGCCATGAAACAGAGCACCTGCGCCTCGCGCGACAAGTCGGTGCGGCCCGCGGAGAGGCGGACCATCGAGCGCGGCATGAGCACCCGCGCGACCGCGCACATCCGGACGAGCTCGAGCGGGTCGACGCGCGGCTGGGACGCGAGCGGCGTGCCCTCGACAGGAACGAGCGCGTTGATGGGCACCGAGCCAGGGTGCGGCTCGAGGTTCGCGAGCGTTCGAAGCATCTCGGCGCGATCGCGGACGCTCTCGCCCATGCCGATGATGCCGCCGCAGCAGACCGAGATGCCCGCCTTGACCACCCGCGCGACGGTTTGGAGGCGATCGTCGAAGCGGCGTGTCGAGATGATCTCGCCGTAGTGCTCGGGCGAGGTGTCGATGTGGTGGTTGTAGGCGGTCAGGCCCGCCTCCGCGAGGCGCCGGGCCTGCTCGTCGGTCAGCATCCCGAGCGTCGCGCAGGCTTCGAGGCCGAGCTCGCGCACGCCGCGCACCATCGACAGCACGCTCTCGAACGCGGGACCGTCCTTCGCGTCGCGCCACGCGGCGCCCCTACAGAAGCGCGTCGATCCCGTCGCGCGCGCCTGCCGCGCCTTGGAGAGCACCTCGTCGACCGACAGCATCTTCTCGACGCCGACCTCGGTCTCGTACTTCGAGCTCTGCGGGCAGTAGGCGCAGTCCTCCTGGCAGCCCCCGGTCTTGACCGAGAGCAGCGTGCAGAGCTGTACCGAGTCCGGCGCGTGGTTCGCGCGATGCACCGTCTGCGCGCGGAGGAGGAGATCGGTGAGGGGCAGCGCATGGAGCGCGAGGACCTCGTCGAGGGACCAGTCGTGGCGAAGTCCGGTGTCGTCGATGCTCATGGGACCCCGGGCGTACCGCGAGGCCGCGCTCCGTGCCAAGCGGCCACGAACGTGTCGGAGGTCTGGGTGGTGCGCCGCCGATCGACGCGGGCGTGCGGTACGCTCGGCCGGTGCGCACCTCGATCGCGCTGGGACTCGTGGCCGCCGTGCTCGCATGTGCGACCGGCTGCGGCCCCGAGGGCTGCCTCGACCGAGACGAGGACGGCTTCGGTCTCCGGTGCGCGATGGGCCTCGACTGCGATGACACCAACCCCGAGCGCACGCTCGACTGTGCGCTCGTGCCTGCACCCGACTGCGTCGCGGTCCCGTCCGCCCCGGGATGCCCGTGTCTCGCCGAGGAGACGGCGACCTGTTACCGCGGCCCCGCCGAGACACGCGGCGTGGGCGTCTGCCGCGCTGGGCGAGCGCGGTGCGTGAACGGACACTTCGGGCTCTGTGTCGGAGAGGTCGTGCCGGAGCTCTTCGAGGCTTGCGACCTCGAGGATGGCGACTGCGACGGCCGCGTCGACGAGCGCGTGACGAGCCCTTGCGGCGTGTGTGACGCGTCGTGCACCGGCGGGGTCTGGGGAGCCGCGGAGGCTCCGTTCGTCGCCGAGGCGCCGCTCGCGCTGACGAGCGAGGGCGCGCTCACGCTCGGTCGGAGACCGGTGACGAGCGCGTCCGTCTGGGTCACCAACACCGCTGACGGAACCGTGTCGCGGATCGACGCGAGCGACGCGCTCGAGCGCGCGCGGCATTTCAGCGCGCCGATCGACGGTGTGGCACCCGAGCCCTCGCGCGTCGCGGTGGAGTGGAACGGCGACGCGTGGGTCCTCAACCGATCGTTCGGAGGTCAGGGGAGCGTGACGAAGATCGCGGGGGAGCCCGCGCGCTGCGTCGATCGTGACGGCGATGGGGCGATCACCTCGTCCCGAAGCAGCAGCCCCGTGCCTTTCGAGCGCGACGAGTGCGTGCTCCTGCACGTGCCGCTCGGCGCACCTGCCGCTCTGGGCGAAGACGGCTCGGTGCCCCGCGCGATCGCGATCGACGGCGACCGAGGCCTCGACGGGGCCTCGGGCGGAAATCCCTGGATCGGCCTCTACGGAGAGAACCTGACGATCCAGCTCGACGGTCTCACGGGGCAAGAGCGCGCGCGCGTGCCGCTCGGCGACGTGCAGCCCTATCTCGCGGCGATCGACTCGCGCGGCAACGTCTGGATGGGCTCGCAGCGCGGGGTGCTCGTCCGAGTCGATCCCTCGTTCGAGCCCCCCGACGCGACGCGGATCGAGCTGCCGGCCGACTGCTTCGAGACCTACTCGCTCGCGATCGACGAGGCCGATCGCCTGTATCTGACGGGCTTTGCATGCGACAGTGTCTTGCGCTTCGACCCCTCGCGCGGCGAGCTCCGCACGCTGTACGTGCCCCCGAGCCCGCGCGGCGCGGCGCTCTGGAACGGCCGCTTGTGGGTGGCCCACACCGGAGGGCTCGCGAGCGAGATCTCGCTCGAGCCCTTCGCGCTCCTCCGGACGATCGATCTCGACGCCGGAGACGGCGGGCCGCGACCTCGGCAGACCATCGGCGCCGCCATCGACTCGATTGGTCACGCGTGGATGGTCAGTGAGACGGGCGGGCCGGGGGGCAACGGGATCGCGAGCCGCATCGACCTCGAGCGCGGCCTCGTCGATGCCTACGTGGAGGTCGGCCGCGCGCCGCACGCGCAGGGCGATCTCACCGGCTGGCAGCGGGTCGCGGAGCGCGAGCCCGAGGGACGCGCGCGCCATGTCTTTCGCGGATGCGAAGAGGGGGACGCGACCGACTGGGTCGCGGTGCACGTGCATGGCGAGCTCCCGGAAGGCGCGCGCATCGACGTCGCCGTGCGACAGGCCGTGAGCCTCGAGGCGCTCGCGGCGCGGAGCTTCGAGGCGCTTGGTTCGCTGCCCGAGGACGGCTCCCGGATGCCTCTCGACTTGCCCGGCGGCGGCCTCGTCGAGGTGGAGGTCACGCTGCGCTCGAGCTCGCGGCGGACCGCGCCGGTCTTGCGTCTCCTCGGTGTGGAGTGGGGCTGCGGCGGCCCGGGTTGACCCCACCCGGCCGTCTGGATCTGCGCTTCGTTTCTCGTCGGGACCGTGCTTGCAGTACCATCGACCTCGAGGTGTCCTTGCTTCACGCGACCCGTTTGTTCGTCGGGCTCTTCACGCTCGTGGTCGTGCTCGCCGTCGCCGGCGGAGCGCGCGCCCAAGACACGGAGACGATGGCCCAGAGCCAAGCCAGCGAGCAGGACCTCAGCGACCAGCAGGCCCGCTCGCACTTCTCGGTCGGCCGCGCGATGTACGACGCCGGTCGCTTCTCCGAGGCCGCCGCCGAGTTCCAGCAGGCCTACGATCTCTCTCGTCGCCCCGAGCTTCTCTACAACCTCTACATCGCCTACCGAGACTCCTCGCAGCTCGTGCGCGCGCGCGACGCGCTCCGCCAGTACCTCGCCGAGGTGACGGACGTACCGAACCGCCTCCAGCTCGCGTCGCGGCTCGAGGCGCTCGAAGCCCGCATCGCGGAAGAGGAGCGCGCGCAGGCCCGGGCCGCCGCGGATCTCGCCGCCGCCGAGCAGGCCCGGGCCGACGCAGAAGCCGCGCAACGTCGCGCGGAGGCCCAGGCGGCGCGGCTCCAGCGCGCGAGGCCGTGGTGGCCGTGGGTCGTCTTCGGTGCCGGTCTCGCGCTTGCGGGCGTCGGAGCTCCGCTCGGCGTGGATGCGGCGTCCCAGGCGGACGCGGTACGGCTCCGATGCACGCAGCCCGACGGTGCCCTGCGCTGCCGGAGCATGGCGGAGGCTCCGAACCGCAGCGGCATCGTGACGCAGGCGCTCGTCGGCGACGTCCTCTGGATCGCGGGAGCGACCGCGGCGCTGAGCGGGCTCGTCCTCGCCTTGCTCTTGCCGGACGAGCTCGCGGGCGAGTCGGCGGCGCCACCGCTCAGCGCCTCGTGTACGGGCGACGGCTGCCACGCGTCCCTCACCCTCACCTTTCCTTGAGGTCTGCGATGATCGCTCTTCGAAGCTCCCGCACCGCGCTCGGAGCGGTCTCCTCACTGGCCACCTTCGCGCTCGGGTGCAGCGCGGTCGTGTCCGACATCGGTGGCGTGCAGTTCAACCGCGAGGCGTGCGTGCAGGGGGGCGACACCGAGGTCGTGCGCGACGCGCACTTCGTCTTCGCCGACATGCAAGCGCACGCGGGCGCGCCGACCTTCCTGGCGCTCATCGGGGGTCGCACCAACCCTGCCGAGCCAGAGCGGAACATCCTCCGCGGTCGGGCCCTGATCTCGCCCTCGTTCGCGGCGTCCGACTACCCCATCTCCGTCGTGACGGACGCGTCTCGGTGCGCCGCGCTGGCCCCAGATTCGCTGACGATGGACTTCACCATCGCGGATTTCTTGCCGCCGGACTCGTCCAACGGCGGCCCCTTCCGGATCGACTTCTGGTCCGAGACCGATCGCCGCCCCGGACGCGAGCCCGGCGATCACAGCTGGGTGCGCCCGGTGTGCGACGACGGTGACGTCTTCTTCGTCCACAACACGGGCTTCGACGTGCCCGTGGAGCCGGAGGCCAACGGTGCGGATCTCACCGTCACCGTGGATGCATTTCAGGTCGCGCTCGGTTTCGGGCTGATGGCTACCGCTGCCGAAGTGCTCGGGCGCGTGCCGTTCGTTCTCCGGATGAGCGTGCAGGATCGCACCGTGGGCTACATGCGCGTCATCTACAATTGCGACCCCGGGCCTTACGTCTTGCCGGGGATCCTCGATGTCGGCTCTTCGCACGCGCTCGAGCTCTACTTCGACGTGAACCTCAACGGCGAGTACGACGCGGAGTGCGACCCGTACTGCGCCGGCGCGGTGGTGGCGACCGCCGGAGGCACGACGGTGAACTTCACCTCGGGCTCCTCGGGCCCCGGGGATTTCGACGTCGGTCGCTCCTGCCAGGTCCCAGCCGGCTTCAGCATGGAGCGCTGTCGTCCGTGAGCGAGCTCGCCTCGGGCGTGCCGAGGCGAGCCGCACGCGGAGGCCCCCGAGGACACGAGGCCTCCTGCGTTCCGATTCGAAGCGGTGCCGAGTCCCGTCAGGCGGCGGCTTCCTCGGCGGGAGCGCGGCGCTGCTGGAGCGCGCCGCTCTCGGCCGCCAGGCGCACGGCCGCCTCGACCGCGTCGCGCAGCTTCGTGTCCTCCATCAGGGCCAGGCGCGCTTTCTCGCGACCTTGCCCGAGGCTCTGGCCGCCGAAGGCGTAGTAGCTTCCGTTCTTCTCGATCTTCTCGAGGCCCACGGCCGTGTCGAGCAGATCGCCGACCGCGTCGATGCCGACCCCGTAGCGGATGTCGAACTCCGACACCTGGAACGGCGGCGACATCTTGTTCTTCACCACCTTCACGCGGGTGCGGTGACCGACGACCTCTTCGCCGACCTTCACCTGACCCACGCGCCGCACGTCGAGCCGCACGCTCGAGTAGTACTTGAGCGCGTTGCCGCCCGTCGTGGTCTCCGGCGAGCCGAAGGTCACGCCGATCTTCATGCGGAGCTGGTTGATGAAGAAGATCGTGGTGCCCGTCCGGTGGGTGATGCCCGTCAGCTTGCGCAGGGCCTGGCTCATGAGCCGCGCCTGCAAGCCCATGTGCTGATCGCCCATCTCTCCCTCGATCTCGGCGCGCGGCACGAGCGCGGCGACGGAGTCGACGACGACGAGATCGACCGCGCCGCTTCGAACGAGCGTCTCGACGATCTCGAGCGCCTGCTCGCCCGAGTCGGGCTGGCTCACGAGGAGCGCTTCGGGCTTGACGCCGAGGCTCGCGGCGTAGCGGAGATCGAGCGCGTGCTCGGCGTCGACGAAGGCCGCGACGCCGCCCTGCCGTTGGCACTCCGCGATCGCGTGTAGGGTGAGCGTGGTCTTTCCGCTCGCTTCTGGCCCGAAGACCTCGACGATGCGGCCGCGCGGATAGCCACCGCAGCCGAGCGCTGCGTCGAGCGAGGGGGAGCCCGTCGGGATCGTCGCGATGGGCTCGAGATCGCGCGGCTCGCCGAGGGCCATGATCGCGCCCTTGCCGAACTGCTTTTCGATGGCGGAGACCGCGGACTGGATGGCCTTGAGCTTCTCTTTGAGGGACATGACGACTCTCTTTCCTTGGGTGCTGGGTGAAGAAACCGCGCGGGCGCACGGGAAGACGCGCACGCGCGCTCGGCTCGATCCGGTCGAGCCCGAGGTGGGGCGCCGCGAGGCGGGCGGCGAGGCCGTGTGCGGCTACGGGCCGCTCCTCGGCAGGGAGGCCTCGTCTCCCGCCCGATCGATGTCGCCTCGGTAGCGAAGGGCCTCGGCGACGTGCACGACGGCGATGGGCTCGCTCTCGGCGAGGTGCGCGAGCGTGCGGGCCACGCGCAGGGTCCGGCCGAGCGCGCGCATCGAGAGGCGGAGCCTGTCGCCGGCGCGGTCGAGCAGGGCGCGGGCCTCGGGCTCGAGCTCGACGAGGTGCTTGGCGAAGAGGCGGGCGGTGTTCGAGGGGCGCTGCCCGCGTTCGAGATCACCGAGGCGGTGCGCGCGATCACGCGCCCTCTCGACTCTCGCGCGCACGATCGACGAGCTCTCGCCGCTCGGTCCGCGATCGACGTCGGCCATGCGCACCGGAGAGAGCCACACGCGGAGATCGAAGCGGTCGAGAAGTGGCCCCGAGAGGCGCCCGCGGTAGCTCTCGACGCGCGCGGGCGAGCACTTGCAGACGCGCTGTGGATCGCCCGCGTAGCCGCAGGGGCAAGGGTTCATCGCGCCGACGACGATCGAGCGCGCGGGCATCACGACGCGCTCGCGTGCGCGCGCCACGGCGACCTCGCCGCCCTCCATCACCGTTCGCAACGACTCGATCGCGTTGCGCTGCAGCTCGGGCAGCTCGTCGAGGAAGAGCACGCCGCCGTGCGCGAGCGTCACCTCGCCGGGTCGGATCGGTTCGCCTCCGCCGACGAGCGCGGCGCTGCTCGCGGTGTGGTGTGGCGCCCGGAAGGGACGCATCGATGGCGGTGGCAGGCCCGCGGCGCTCGCGATCGTCGCGGCCTCGAGGCGCTCGTCCGCGGTGGGCTCGGGCAGGAGGCCGGGCAGGCGACGCGCGAGCATGGTCTTGCCTGCGCCCGGCGGGCCCACGAAGAGGAGGTCGTGCTGGCCGGCCGCCGCGATCTCGAGGGCGCGCTTGCCGACCACCTGCCCCCGCACGTCGGAGAGGTCGGGCTCGAGCGGGCTCGGTCGAATCAGCCCGGGCGGCTCGAGCACCGGTGGATGGAACGTGTGCGAGAGCAGGCCCACGCACTCGCCGAGCGTCGCGACGGCGCGCACCTCGAGGCCCGTGACGAGCGCGGCCTCGCGGGCCTGCGCGAGCGGGACGATCGCGTGCGTGAGGCCTTGCTCCCGGGCACGGCGCAGCATCGGGAGCAGCCCCGTCACCGCGCGCAGCTCACCGCCGAGAGAGAGCTCGCCGAGGACGAGCGTGTGCTCGAGCTCGCTCGGCGCGCAGGCACCGCACGCGGCCAGCACCCCGATGGCGATCGCGAGATCGAAGTGTGTCCCGCGCTTCTTGGTGTCGGCGGGCGCGAGGTTCAGTACGATGTGCCGCGGAGGAAGCTCGAAGCCTGAGTAGGCCAGGGCCGCGCGCACTCTCACCCGGCTCTCCCGCACCGCCGCCTCGGCGAGGCCGACGAGGTCGAAGCCGGGCAAGCCCTTGCCGAGGTGGACTTCGACCTCGACGGGCTGGGCATCGACGCCGACGAGCGAAGAGGAACGGACGCGGGTGGTCATGACCCGGAGCCGCTTACAAGTCTCGATCCGGCCTCCGGGCCTTCGAATTCTGCGGAATTCGAGGCCTCTCTGGCGTGTCCGCCGCCACCCCCCCTGGCGGACGCCACCCCCCCGGCGGCGCGGCTGCGGTATGACTCGCCCATGAGCGCGATCGACAAGCTGGCGGCCGGCAAGCACCTCGAGGCCTTCCTCCGCGCGGTCGGCGCGCCTCTCGATGCCGACCCCGAGCTCCGAGGGACGGGCGCGCGGGTGGCCGATGCGTGGGTCGACGAGCTGCTCACCGGGTACGCCGCCGACCCCGCGCGCATCCTCGCCGAGGGGACGGACTCGAGCTCGACGGGCCTCGTGGTGCTCGCGGACATTCCGGCCACGACGATGTGCCCGCACCACCTCCTGCCTGCATCGGGGCGGGTGCACGTCGGCTACTGGCCCGGACGTCGCGTGGTGGGCTTCGGCGCGCTCGCGCGGCTCGTCGAGTGCTACACGCGCCGCCTCGCGCTCCAGGAGGACATCGCGCGGACCATCGCCGACGCGTTGATCGAGCACCTCGGCGCCGAGGCCGCGGGGGTCGTCGTCGACCTCGTACCGAGCTGCCTCACCGCGCGGGGCGAGCGACCGCACGGCGCGCACGCGATCACGACGGCCTTCACCGGTCGGGCCCGAGAAGACGCCGCGCTTCGCAGCGAGCTCCTGCTCTCGCTGCGCGCGAGCCGCGGGTGAGACGGGTCGATCACTTCCTCGGCAAGTTGATCTTCGGCTCGCTCGGGTGTCGACGGTAGAGGATCGCGATTCGACCGATCGTTCCGGCGAGCGCGGCCTGTGTGCCCTCGGCCAGGCGCTCTGCGATCTGCGCGCGCTCCTCTCGCTCGACGTCGGGGAGCCTCACCTTCACGAGCTCGTGGTCGAGCAGCGCTCGATCGGTGGCCGTGAGCACGCCCTCGCTGGCGCCCTCTTTGCCGACGATCACGACCGCATCGAGCGCGTGTGCGAGGGCGCGGAGATGGCGTTGCTGCTTGCCGGTGAGCGTCTGCATCGCGCGGAGCTACCACGTGTCCGCGCGCCAGGCCCGCCGCGCGACGGGGCGTCAGAGAAGGCCGTCGAGGCGGTAGGTGACCTTCACGGTGAGGGTCCGCTCGGTCGTCAGGACGGGCTCGTAGACGAGGTCCTCGCGCCAGACGAGGAAGAGGTCCGAGCCCGGTGCGTAGCGCCAGCGGATGCGCAGCATGCCAATCGCGCGTCGGCTCTCCTGATCGACGCGTGCGACGAGATCGGCCTGCAAGGTCGTGAGCGGCGTGACGCGCACGAGGCCGTTCACCGCGTACGTGAAGAAGGGGTCGGCGCCTCGCAGCGCCACGCGGTAGACGTCCGCCGAGAGCACGACGCGGAGCTCCGGGAGCGGGCTCCACGCGACCTGCGCGTACCCGTTGTGCCTCTCGCCGCCGAAATAGGCGTTGCTGAGGCCGTAGAGGGCGTAGACCGAAGGATTGAAATTGTCCGGGGTCGAGAGCGCGACGTAGCTCGAGACGCCCCGGTAGCTGCCCGCCGGCACGACGACGCCGGGCACGGGCTCGAACTCGCGCTGCACCGTGTCCTCGACGTAGGCGCCGTAGAGGATCAGGTCCCAGCCCGCGTCGCTCTCGAGGTCGAGCGAGACCGAGCCGGTCGTCGTGAGCGCGCGGTCGAGCTCGGGGCTCGTCTCGAGGACACCCGTCGCGAGCAGCGTCAGGCGGCGCAGGAAGAAGTGGCTCGGCCGCGCGACGAGCGGCAGCTCGAGCACCGCGCGCGGCGTGCCGCGCCTCCGTACGAAGCCGAGTGAAGGCGCGAAGCCCGCATCCTGGTAGAGGAAATAGGCGCGCGGTTGGGCCCATTCCCCGAGGTACCGCACCTGGCCAAACGCGGCGAAGCCCTCGCCGCCACCGAGCGGATCGCGCGTGAGGGGCGCCTCGTCGGGGCCATCGCGGCTCGTGCCGAGCACGAACGCCGAGAGCTCGAGTCGCTCCTCGAGGGTGCGCCAGAGCGCGTCGGCGCCGACCGTCGTGTGGTTGCCGGGCTCGCCGTCGAAGGGGCCGCGCTCGAGGAAGGGCTGGCGCCCGACCACGATCGCGCCGACGTACGAGGCGCCCCGGTCGAGGCGCACGCGCACCCTGCCTGCGAGCGAGTTCACGTTGCGCCCCCCTTCGTCGGTCACGGTGTCGAGGAGGCCGAAGCTCACCGGGCCTTCGCGCCCGTAGAGCTTCACGCCGGCGAGGACCGGGATCGGGCGCGCCCCTCGGTCGAGGCCGATGCGCCGCGAGTAGAACGGCTGGAGGATCCCCGAGACGCCGAAGTCGAAGACGTCGAGGCCCGTCAGGAAGAAGGGCCGGCGTTCCGGAAAAAAGAGCGGGAAACGGTCGAGGTTGACGAGCGCGTCGTCGAGGTCGACCTGTGCGAAGTCCGTCAGCACGGTCGTCTCGAGCCACGTGTCGTTCACGAGGCGCATCTGCGCTTCGCCACCCGCGGAGAGGCGCAGCGCGTCGGGCGTGGTGCCATCGGCGCCCGCGCTGCGGTGCTCGATGAGCGCGTAGGGCGTCACGTTGTACGGCGCGCCTCCCCCCAGACCCGTCACTCCACGGATCTCCCCGTAATGGAGGGCCGACCACGGGCCGAATTCCGCGGGCATGCGCGCCCAGTCGTACGTCGCGATGCGGGCCGCGTGGTCGCGCGAGACGTTGAGCCCCAGCGTCCTCTCGACGCCGGCCTCCACATCGGAGAGCCCGAGCGCGACGGCGGGGATGCGCACCTCGGCGATCCACCGATCCGGCAAGATCACCACGGCCGACTCCCAGACCATGTCGACCTCGCGGCGGAACAGGCGGCCGTTGTCGATCGCGAGGTAGTCGAGCTGGGTGCCGGCCGGGTTGAGCGCGAAGCCGAGCGTCGTGCGGCGGTCGCGGCGCGCGTCGATCTTCAGGGTGATGACGTCGTCCGAGTAGATGTCGGTTCCGTCGCGGGTGCGCTCGATCTGTCGAGGCGCCTCCTCGGGCACGTAGGCCATCTCGAGACCGAAGTAGATCGCGCCCTCGTCGAAGAGCACGCGAAAGCGCGTGTCGACGAGCGGGCGGCGGTCGGGATGCGGGAGACGCTCGCGAAAGCCGTCTGCGTAAGGCGCCCGCGCCCACGCGCTCTCGTCGAGCCTGCCGTCGACGGCGATGCTCGAGCCCTCGGTGGACACGGCGTGGACCGAGGGCGGCGCGTCCGGCACGGCGAGCGACTCCTGCGCCCGCGCCCCGAGCGCGCTCACGCCCATGAGGAGCGCGAGGGCGACGGCGAGGCGCACGAGGGAGACGCTGTGTCCACGGAGGGCACGCACGGGCGCGATGCTGTCACGCTCTCCGCTTCGCGCACCCGAGACGATTGCGCAGGTCTCGGCCCGTGTGTCCCGAGCACCCGGTGCGCGGAGCGTGAGGACGGGCTCGTCGCGTTCCCTCCCCCGCAGAGCGGGGCCCCACCCGCTCCATTCGCTGACGCCAATGCTGCGCGCGGAGGAAGTCGACTCTCGACCTCTGGCGGGCTGTCACTCCCCCGGCTTCTTGCCAGTGACGCCCTGCGCCCGGCCTCGCCCGTAGTCCTCGCCGAGCTGCTTGGCGCGCGCGGTCGCCGTCTCGACCGCGTTGATCAGCGTGGTGCGCAGGCCGCCGGCCTCGAGCGACGAGAGGCCAGCGATCGCAGTGCCCCCGGGGCTCGTGACCATGTCCTTGAGCTTGCCGGGGTGCTCTCCCGTCTCGAGCAGCAACTTCGCGGAACCGAAAAGCGTCTGCGCTGCGAGGAGCTGCGCGGACTCGCGGTGCAGGCCCACCTTCACGCCGGCGTCCGCGAGCGCCTCGATGATCAGGAAGATGTACGCGGGCCCCGAGCCCGAGAGGCCGGTCACCGCGTCGAGGAGAGACTCGTCGAGCACGACGGTCACGCCCACGCTGTCGAAGAGCGCGCGCACGAGCGCGATGTCCTCGTCGGTGGCGTGGGTCCCTGCGGCGATCGCCGTCGCGCCCGCGTCCACGATCGCAGGGGTGTTGGGCATCGTCCGCACGACGCGCGTACCGGCCGGCAGCAGCGCCTCGATGGCCGCGATCGGAATGCCCGCGGCGATCGACACGACGAGCGCGTCCGCCCGCACCCCGTTGCGCACCTCCGGCAAGAGGCGGTCGAAGACCTGCGGCTTGGTCGCGAGCACCACGACCTCGGCGGCACGCGCGGCCTCTTCGTTCGACGTCATCACGCGCACGCCATGCTTCTTCGCGAGCTCCTCGAGCCGCGCCTTGCGCACGTCGGTGCAGATCACCTGCTCCGGCAGGAGCACCCCCGCGGCGAGGAGGCCCTTGATCAGCGCGCCGGCCATGTTGCCCGCGCCGAGGAAGGCGACGGTCTTGTCGAGCTTGGGAGGAGGCAGCGAGGTCATGCGCCGCGAGGCATGACGCAATCGCGCGGCCTCGTACAGCCCTTCGTGCCCCGGTCGCGCTCGGGCAGAGGCGCGGGCAGCGGCGGCCCTCGAGCGCAGAAGGATTCGATGGCCCGCGACGACCTGCGGCATCGAGCCCACGGTCGGCGCGCCTCCCCAACCGTACGCGCCTCTCCGCGACCGCCGGGCGCCGCTCCGCGACCGCCGGGCCCCTCGGCGCGACCGCCCACCGCGATCGAGGTCGTGTAGGGAAGCTCCTCGGTCACGGTACGCGTCGAGCACACATGCTTCTGCACCTCGACGATGCCACGACCCTCGAAGCCCGTACGCGTCGGCCGCTCGTGATCGCGGCCGCGATCGCAGGCGCGACCCTGTGCCCGCTCGTGTGCGCCTTGATGGTCGGAACGGTCTTTCATTCCGCGCTCACGCTTCGCGAGCTGGCCCTCTGGCTTGGATGGGCGGCGGCGCTCGGCGCCTTGGTCGCGGGTGGCGTCCTTCACACGGGCGTTCGATCCTCGCGGCGGCAGGGCGCCGTGATGTCCCGGTCTCTCCTCGGAGGTTGGCTCTATCCGATGGCCGTGTTCGGCCCGTGGTGGCTTCTGAGCCTACCCGACATGATGGGCCTCGGCGTGTTTTCCGTCCTCGCCGCCGTCGCGGGGGTACCCTGCGGCCTGGTCTTCGGCATCATCTTCTCGTGCGGGTCGATCCCTGCGCACCGCGCGCTCACGGCGCCGAGCCACGAGGGCCCCGCGATCGGATGGCAGAGTGGCGCGATGCTGCTCGGGGTCGCGGGCCTCGCCGCGCTGTTCCTCTCGTATCCGCTCGAGGGCCCGTATTGCGAGACGTTCTTCTCCACCCTCCTTCCCGCCCTCGTGCGCGAGGCGCCTCCTGGGCTCGACATCGCGTGGACACGCCACCTCGTCCTTCCCGCGCTGCCGGTCCTCGCCGCCGTGTTCTTCGCGGTCCGCGCGTGGAGGCTCCGCGCCGCGCTCGAGCGCACGGCGCGGGCGCTCGAAGCCGACGAGCACCCGCGCTGGCAGCTCTGCGAGCGGCCTCCCGAGGCTCGGGTGCTGCCGCTGCGCGCGCGCGACCGCGACGGGGCCTTGCTGATCTGCGCCCGCGTGGAGGGCCACGGCACCTACCGCGCCGCGCCGGAAGCCCTCGCGCAGCTCGACCCACGCGCGTGACGGTCCCGCGCCGGAACGGTCCGCGAGGTGTTTCTCGACGCGGGCCTCGTTTTCGGGGATACGATTCGGCCCATGCGTCGCGCGACCCCCGCCCTCTGTGCTTCTTTGCTCGCTCTCGCGGGCTGCTCCTTCGTCGTCGACTTCGATCGCTCGCGTGTCGGTCCCGATGCCGGGCGTGACGCCGGCGCCGGCGTGGACTCCGGCCCTCTCGACGCGGGCCCCGCCGACGGGGGTCTCGATGCGGCTCTCGACGCGGGCGCTGCCGAGGACACCGGGGCCGACGCGTTCTCCGTGCCCGACACCTTGCCTGGCGATGCGTTCGTCTCGCCCGACGCGTTCGTCTCGCCCGATGCGTTCTCGCCGATCGACGCATTCTCGCCCGTCGATGCCCGCGTCTCGTCCGACGCGTTCGTCGTGCCCGACGCGCACGTGTCGCCGGATGCGTTCGTGGCCCCCGATGCGCACGTGACTCCGGACGCGTTCGTGACCCCGGACGCGTTCGTGGTCCCGGACGCGTTCGTGACTCCGGACGCGTTCGAGCCGCCCGATGCATTCGAAGGCATGGACGCTCCCACCGAGTGAGGAGCCGGACGCGACCACCCCGCCGAGCCTCAGGGCTCCTCGCAGCGGAGAGGGTCGCGCGACCGCGGGCAATAGACCTCGACCGCGTCGCGCTGATCCTGGTCGCTGAGCGAGGGGGCATCGTAGTAACCCCACCGCGCGCCGCAGGTCGGGTAGCCCATGATCGAGTCCGCGTCGTACCCGGAGATCGGTTCGAAGGCGGTGCCTGCGTTGCACGCGCACGCGCCGACGTAGTCCTCGGTGTTCCATGCGTGGACGAAGCCGAGGAGGTGACCGACCTCGTGCAGCGCCGTTCGGCCGAGGGAGTCAGCGCTTTCGAAGAGTCGCTCGCGCTCGACGTAGCAGGTGTTGAGCTCGAGCTCCTGCCCTCGCAGGCCGTCGCGGTACGGCAGCATCGCCTGCGCGAGCACGCGGATCGGCAGGCAGCGCGCGAGCACCACGACACGCGCGTCCGTGCCGCGCTCTTCGCACCGTGCGGTCTCGAGACGCCGGAACACGACGCCCGTCACTTCCGTCCAACGCGCCATGGCGGCGCCGACCGCCTCCTCGACGACCGCGCGTTCGGCGCCGAATTCCGACGAGACGCACCACGTCACGTCGTCTCGCACCGAGCGGGGATAGATCGCGTGCGGCCATCCGCGTGCGGCCACGACCAGCTGCGTGTCCGGGTGGGGCGGTCCCTCTTCCGCGCGCATCCGCTCTGCGTAGAAGCGCTGCGCATCCTCGAGGCTCGCGAACGCGAGATCTCCCTCGAGCACGAGCCCGCCGCTGGCGCGGTCTGCGGGGGCCAGGCGCGCGCACGTCAGCCCCACGCCCGAGCTCCACGAGGACTGAAAGCGCGTCTCGCACGCGGTGAGCGCGAAGCTCGCGAGCACGATGACCAAGCTGCGGGACGCCAGGGTCATCGCAAACCTCGGGGCAAGAGGAGCTCGGGCACCTTGGGTCCGATCACGAACAGCCTGGCGAGGCGCGACTCGCTCGCATCGCTCGCGGTCGAATCCCTACCACGAAGGAGCGCGTCCGCCGACCCAGCCTGACGAACCAGACCCGGCGGTGGGGGGGCTGGTCGATGGGACGGCTTGGGCTAAGAGGCCCGCCGTGGATCTGTCTCTTCCTGTTCGTTCGGTGGTTCTCTGGAAGGTCACCGAGGTGTTGCTGCGTCGGCGGCGACCAGGTCTCGATCTGTCCGTGACGACCTCCCAGCATGCGGACGCGCCGTGGCCGTCGCTCTGCCTCGTGCGGCGCGACACGTGGGCGCCGGTGCTCGTGCTCGGCCTCGGGGACGGCAGCCTCGTCACGCATCCAGTGGCCGAGCCACGCGCGAGTTCCGAGCTGCTCTGGTGGCGCGCGCTCCGCTACCCCGACGCCGCGCTCGCCACGAGCCCGACGGCCGTCGCGGACGAGCTCGAGGCCCTCGTGGGCCTGCCGCCGTGGCACGGTGCGCTCGCGCCCACCTCGCCGCCGCTGCTCGGGATCCGCCTCATCTCCGGCGTGATGCAGCGCACCATGTTCGCGAAAGAGGTCACCGAGGCGCAGTGCGGCTTCGTGGATCTCGGGACCGGAACGGCCGGCGTGCAGACGTGGATCCGCCGTTTCTCGTCGATCGAAGCCAAGGTCCAGGAAGCGGGCGACAACTGGCGCGCCGTCGCCCGCCACGCGAGCCGCGTCTGGCGCATCGCGGGCCCACGCCGCGAGCGCGCGGTGTTGCTCGATCTCGGCTCCGGGGTCGCCCTCACCGAGGGCAGCGAGCACGAGCGCGCGCACCTGTACCGGGAGTACCAGCAGAACGGCCACCGGCTCGCGCCGCTCGTCGAGTGGATCGTCGAGCGACTCGAGGCCTGACGCGCCGGCGGTGAGCTCCAGGGGCCGCTCGGGATCACACCGAGCGCGCGTGCGCGCCCTTCAGGCCTCGACCGCGCCGAGGGGCAGGGCGTCCGAGCGGTAGAGCTCGAGCGCCTTCTGAATGTCGACGTCCATGCGCCGGTCGGCCGTCACCATCCCGACGTGCGCTCGCACGGCCTCGTGCATCTCTCGGCTCGCGGGGTGACAGGTCTCCGGCCTCCGGAGGTCCACGGCCTGGCAGACGGTGAGGAGATGGATCGCGGAGATCGTCTCGACGAGGTCGAGCACGCGCACCGATTCGCGCGCCGAGATCGTGCCCATCGAGACCTTGTCCTGGTTGTAGCTCTCGGTGCTCCGCGAGAAGACCGAAGCGGGCATCGACATCTTGAGGGCCTCGGCGGCGAGCGCCGACGCGCTGATCTCCATGGCCTTGAAGCCATGGTGCGTGGCGCGGTCGGGGCCCGTGCGTGCGTTGAGGTTCGCGGGGAGCCCCGCGTTCGTGGCCGGGTTGCACAGCATCCCGACCTGCCGGTCGAGCAGATCACCCACGTTCGCGACCACGTTCTTCAGCGTGTCGGTCACGAGGCAGGCGTGGCCGCCGTAGAAGTTGCCGCCGTGGAGGATGCGCCCCTCGGGGAAGCCCTCGCTCGGGCCTTCGATGATCGGGTTGTCGTTGACGCCGTGGATCTCGGTCTCGAGCATCGTGCGCATCCACGGCAGGCAATCGAGGATGAGGCCCGCCACGTGCGGCGCGCAGCGGATCGAGTAGCGGTCCTGCACGCGCGCAGGCGGGTTCTTCTCCCAGACGCGCTCTCGGATCCAGCGCGCGAGCGTGCGCTGCCCCGGGTGCGGCTTGAGCTCGAAGATGCGATCGTCGAAGTGGCCCGGCACGCCGTGGAGGACATCGGAGGCCATCGCGGTGAGCACGGCCGTGAAGCGCGCGAGCTTCCTGGCACGCACCCACGAGAGCGCACCGAGCGCGCTCATGACGCTCGTGCCGTTCATGATCGCGAGCGACTCCTTGGGGCGGAGCACGAGCGGCTCGACGCCGAGCACCGCGTGCGCCTCGGGCGCCGAGACGACGCGCCCATCGACCCAGGCCTCGCGCTCGCCGGCGAGGAGCGCGGCCACGTAGCTGAGCGGGGTGAGATCGCCCGACGCGCCCACCGAACCTTCCTCCGGGATGCACGGCACGACGCGCCGATCGACGAAGAGACAGAGACGGTCGAGCAGCTCCTGGCGCACTGCGCTCGCGCCGAGCGAGAGCGAGCTCGCGCGCACCGCGACGATCGCCGCGGCCTCGCGCGGTCCGAAGAGCTCGCCGGTGCCGCAGCCGTGGTAGCGGACGAGGTTGATGGGCATCCGCGCCGCGACGTCGGGCGAGACCTGGAACTCGACCGACGCGCCGAAGCCCGTCGTGACGCCGTAGATCGTCCGGCCGCTCGCGAGCGCATCCTCGACGAGCCGGCTCGCGCTCGCGATGCGCGCGCGGACGGGGGGATCGGGGTCGACCGCGATCGTCGCGCGGCCGTCCGCGATGGCCGCGACGTGCTCGAGGGTGAGCGGGGTCTTTCCGAGCAGGACGACGGGGCGCTGGACGTGGGTCACGGAGCCGACGTTACCGTGCCCCCCGCGCGGCCGCACCGTCGGCTTCGCAGCGCCGCCTCCGAGGCGCTCCGCGGGAGGACACGAACGAAGAAGCGTCGCGTCGCGCTTCGTGCGACGCTCGCGTCATGATCGCCTCTGCGCACCGCTGGCTCCCCTTCTCGTTGCTCCTCATTGCCGCACCGGCGTCGGCCGATGTCGTCATCCCCGACGCCGTCGAGACGTGCACGCTCGAGCGCGTGCAGGCCGAGCACTTGGGCCAGAGCTGCATCGCGTGTGACGGATCCTTCGCGGAGGCCACCCGCTGCGACACCGAGCTCAGCGAGGGCGGCTACACACAGATCTGCCGCTCCGGAGGCGCCTCGGTGTGGACGCAGATCGGTTGCCGCGCCGCCGCGCCGCCCAGCCCGGCGCCCGCGCCCAGCCCGGCGCCCGCGCCCGCCATCGAACCGGCTCCTGCTGCGCCGCCGAGCCCGGCGCCCGCGGCGTCCTCGGGTGGGTGCGCCGCTGCGCCTGCCGCCGGCGCGCCCTCCTCGAGCGCCTGGCTCGGTGTCGCGCTCGGTCTCGCGCTCGTGCGGAGACGAGCGCGCGCCGCGCGCCCCGCGTCGCGAGGCGCACGGGAGCGCGCGCAGGATTCTCTGTGAGGATGGACGGGGCTACCCTCGGCGAATGAGCCAGAGCCTGCCGGCGCCGCTCGCCGAGATCGTCCGCGCGCTCGCGCTCTCCGTCGATTTCCCGGCGGAGGTGCTCCGCGAGGTCGAGGACTTCGTGCGCTCGCCCGGCCTCGAAGATCCCTCGCTCGCCGACCACGAAGGCACGCCCTTCGTGACGATCGACGCCGCGACCTCGCGCGACCTCGATCAGGCCCTCTACGTCGCGCGAGAGGGGGATGGCTACCTCGTCGCGTACGCGATCGCCGACGCGTCCTACTACGTGCGACCGGGCTCGGCGCTCTTTCGCGAGGCGATGCGGCGTGGGGCCACGTACTACCTGCCCGGCCTCTCGGTGCCGATGCTGCCGCGCGCGCTCTCGGAGGGCCTCGTCTCGCTCAACCCCGAGGGTCCGCGACGCGCGCTCGTCTTCTTGCATCGCCTCGACGCGCGCGCGGAGGTCCTCTCGACCGAGCTCGTGCGCGCGCGCATCCGCTCGCGTGCGAAGCTTTCGTTCTCGGGCGTTCAAGCGTTCGTCGACGGCACCGACCGAACGCTCGCGGACGAGCCCTTCGCCGAGAGCCTCACGCTTCTCGGCGAGGTAGGGCGCAAGCGGATGCAGCGCGCGACCGAGCGAGGGCTCGTGCGATACCGGCGGGAGGAGGTCGAGGTCACGCTCACCGACGGCGGCGCGTCGTTCTCGGTGGTGGAACAGGTGCGTGACGAGGTCGAGCTCTGGAACGAGCAGCTCTCTCTCCTCTGCAACGCCGAGGGCGGGCGTCTGCTCCGCGAGCACCCCGCGCCGGCGGTGCAGCCGATCTACCGCGTTCACGGCGGTCCCGATCCGGACCGCCTCCGCGCGCTCGCGGCGCTCACGGCGGAGCTCGCGCGCGTGCACGGGCTGCCCGAGGTCCCGTGGGTGTGGCAGGACACGCGCGACTCGCTCGCGAGCTACCTCGCTGCGCTCCCCGTCTCGGAGCCGGGCACGCGCCTCGATCGCCTCGCGCGCGCCATCACGCGCCAGGCGATCCTGGTGAACCTGCGGAGCGCGTACTCGACGGAGCCGGGCCCGCACGTCGGCGTCGGCGCCGAGCCGTACGCGCGCTTCTCGGCCCCGATGCGGGAGATGGTCGGCGTGTTCCTCCACAAGGAGGCCGCGGAGATGCTCACGGGTGTCCACCCGAGCGCGGAGGAGGACGAAGCCCTGCGCGCGGAGGTCGTCGAGATCGCCAACCGCGCCAAGGATACGCAGCGCCGCGCCTCCGACCTCGCGAACGAGGTCGTGATCGACCGAGTGTTCCGCCCCGAGCTCGCGAAGATGCCCGAGGCCCGCACGCGCTTCGCGGGCACGGTGATGGGCCTCGCGTCCGGCAAGGTGCACGTGCGTCTCGATGCGCCGCCGATCGACGTGAAGCTCTACCTGCGCGACCTCGGCAAGGAGCTCGCGCCGCGCGGCGCGCCGCCGGTATGGCTCGAGCCCGACGAGCATGGCGTGGTGCTGCGCGAGCGTGACACGCGGCGCGCGGTGCTGGCGCTCGGACGCGCCGTCGAGGTCGTCGTCACGCGTCGTGACGAGAGCCAGCGCCGCTGGGTGCTCGGCCTTCGGCGCGGTTGAGAGCGCGCCTCGTTCGTGTGGGCCCAACGCCGCGCGAGCGGGCTCGGGCGGCGGGAGGTAGGCTCTCGCCGGGGCCTCGCGCGCGGGACGTTCCCAACTGCGCTACGACAGACCAGAATGGGCGGCCACACTCGCCCGAACGACACGCACGTGACCGAACCTTCGCAGCGACCTTCGAGCCAGCCCTCACGCGCGATGGCTGCGAGCGTGATCGCAGGCGCGGCCTCGGCGGGGGCGGCCTCCGGAGGGCTCCTCAGCCTCCTCCTCTCGAGCCTCGGTCACCACGATCGGTCGCTTCACGTGTGGATCATGGTGAGCTCCGTGCTCTCGGGCCTGGTCTCGCTCTGGGTCGTCTCGGCGGTCCTCGGCCGGCGCCTCGGCCGCCTCCTCACGCTCTTCGAGCGCCGCCGCGGACGGCGCGCCGAGCGCCTCGAGCACGAAGACCTCGGCCGCATGCTCGCGGCGGTCGACCGTCTCCTCGCGCAGGCCGAGGTGGGTCCTGACGCGAGCTCGCACGAGGGCGACGCAGAGCAGACGACCCCCCTCGGTCCGACGCTCCGCGACGATCCCGGCGCCGAGCGCCGAACCGGCGCGCGCAGCGCCGAGGGCGCGGGCCCGTCGCACGCCCGAGAGGAGACCGGCAGCATCCGCACGGTGCGCCCCGCGGCCCACGAGAGCCAGCGCGAGCTGGACCTCGCCACGACGCTCTCGCTCAAGACGGCCGAGCTCGAGCAGCGCTTGCGCGAGCGCTCTCTGCTCTTCGAGCTCCTCCGCGAGAGCGTGACGAGCCTCGACCTCGAGCTCGTTCTCGATCGCCTCACGAGCCGGCTGGGCCCGGCGCTCGAGCTCCGGGAGCTCGCGGTCCTCCTCGCCGCCGGGGACGGGCGCTTCGTGGTGCGCTCCTCCTGGGGTTTCTCGAGCCCCGAGGCGGTGCTCGGGCGCACGCTCGGGCCGGGAGAGGGTGTGACGGGCGGCGCGATCGCCACAGGCAAGTCGATCGTCATCGACGACGTCGCCCTCGAGCCCGGCTACCTCGCGTTCTGGGACGAGGTGCCGCGCGTCGGCTCCTTCATGAGCGTCCCGATCCGTGTGCGCGACGAGGTGATCGGCGCCATCGCGGTGACGCGCCCGCCGAGCGATCCGCTCACCGAGCTCGAGCGCCGCTTCCTCTCGGCACTCGCCGATCAGGTCGCGCTCTCCATCCACAACGCACAGCTCTTCAAGAAGCTCGAGGAGCTCTCGAGCACCGACGAGCTCACGAAGCTTCCGAACCGGCGCTACCTCAACGAACGTCTCGAGCGAGAGATGGCCAACGCGCGTCGCTACGGCCACCCGCTCTCGCTCCTCATGATCGACATCGATCACTTCAAGAAGCTCAACGACCGCGCGGGACACCCGATCGGCGACGCCGCGCTCGTGCTCGTCGCCGAGCGACTGCGTCGCTCGCTCCGCGAGGTCGACACGATCGCGCGCTGGGGTGGGGAGGAATTCGTGGTCCTGCTCTCGCACGCCGCGGAGGCCGAGGCGGTCGAGGTCGCCAAGAAGCTCCGCGCCGCGGTCAACGACATCGATACCCCCTGGTCGCGCGAGCAGCCCTTCGGCCACCTCTCACTCAGCATCGGCGTCGCAGAGCTGCGCGCAGGGGAGGACGGCGCTGGGCTCGTGCAACGCGCCGATCGTGCCGTGTACGTGGCCAAGCGCGAGGGTCGCGATCGCGTCTCGCTCCCACCACGACCGTCGCAGCCCGAGGCCTGATGGACCGCGCGCCACGTCGAGATCATCGACTCGGCCGTGCGCCGATCCTACGCTCCGCGCCCTATGGCGCTCGTGCGCGGAGATCGTGATGGAAGCCTGGACCGCGTCGCCTGGATCCTCGCGGGCTTCG
Organism: Deltaproteobacteria bacterium; assembly: GCA_046342295.1. Taxonomy (GTDB): domain Bacteria; phylum Myxococcota_A; class Polyangia; order Polyangiales; family Sandaracinaceae; genus JAFLCL01. The sequence goes on from JBKDQC010000221.1 coordinate 32,910, forward strand.
TGCCGTTCTTCGCGTACGTCGCGACGGCCTCGGGCTTCGCGTTCTGGCTCGACAGCGGTGAGCTGCTCGCGGCGGGCGTCGATCTCGACATCGCGCACCCCCCCGGCCACCCCCTGAGCTCGCTCGTCTCTCGCGCGTTCGCGTTCCTCCCGATCGGGCCGCTCGCCTTCCGCGTGGCCGTCGGGCAGGCCGCCTGCGCGGCGATCGCGGGCATGTTCTTCCACCGCGCGGTCGTGACGACGCTCCGCGCGCAAGGAGTGCGGCACGACGCGGTCGCGGTCGGCACCGGCCTCGGCGCGAGCTGGCTGGTCACGCTCTCCTATGGATTCTGGATCCAGGCCGTGCGCCCGGAGGTCTATGCGCTCGAGGCGATGGTGCTCGCGGTCGTGCTCGAGCGCGTCGTCGCGCTCGAGGCGCGCTGGCCGACGCTCGACCTCGCCCCGCTCCACCACGCGGGCCTCGCCTTCGGCCTCGGTCTCGCGAACCACCACTTCATGGCCCTCCTCACGGTGCCAGCGTTCTTGCCGACCGTCGTGCGCGTCTGGCGCGCGCGCGGGACCCGCGCGATCGCGATCTCGGCGGGCGCCGTGCTCGTCGGCCTCTCGACCTATGTCTACCTGCCGCTCCGTGCGAGCACTGCGCCGCCCATGGATCTCGGGCACCCGACCGACCCGTCGCGCTTCTTCTGGGTCGTCTCGGCGCGCGCCTTCCAGAGCACGCACGCGCTCGAGAGCGACCCGCTCGCGATCCGCCTCATGGACGTGACCGTCGCGCTCGCGGAGAACCTCCACGTCGTGACGCTCCTCGCCGCGCTCGCGGGCGCGTACGTGCTCGTGCGCGCCGACGGCGCGCGCCGCATCGGCCTCGTGTGGATCGCCACCGCCCTCTTCGGAGTGCTCGGCCGCGCGATGCTCGGCTTCGTCAGCGGCAACCCCGATGCGCTCGGCTACCTCATGCCGACCTTCTTCGCGATCGTCGCGCTCGCGGCGTCGTTCTTCGGCGCCGTCACGGTGCTCGCCGCGGCAGAGGCCGAGCAGGCGACGCTGTCGCCCCGCCCCTCGCGGCCGCCGCTCGTGGGCGCGGTGCTCGCGCTCGTCACCTTGGCTGCCGGCGCGTGGCAGCTTCGAGAGGGCGCCGCGAGCGCGAGCCTGCGGACCTTCCACAGCACCGACACCTTCGACGGCCCGCGCTACCGCGACCTACCGGCCCGCGCGGTCGTCCTCGCCCACGGCCCGCAGACCGTGTTTCGCTACTTCTCCGCGCGCGCCATCGAGGCGAGCCGCCCCGACGTCACGGTCGTGCCGATGCCCTTTCTCCGCTACCCGGGCATGATCGACGCGCTGATCGAGCGAGAGCCGGCGCTCTCGGCGATGCTGCGGGGCTACCTCCTCGAGGGCGAGCTGCGCCAGCCCGACCTCCAGAGCCTCGCCGCGGAGCGTCCGCTCCTGCTCGAGCTCGACCCGCGCGTGCCCCCCTCGCTCCTCGAGACGATCGTGCCGACCGGTCTCCTCTATGCCGTCGAGCCAGGAGGCGCGGCGGACACCGACGTCGCGCGCGGCGCGCGCGTGCGTGAGGCCATCGTGCGGCGCCTCGAGACCGATCTCGGCGACGAGGTCGGTGCGAGCCGCGATGTTCGCGAGCAGCTCCTCTGGCTTCACTACATGGACGCGATCTTCTTCGCGCGGCTCGGCGCGCGCGAGCCCGCGGCAGCCGCGGCCGACCGGGCGCTCGCGCTCGCACCCGAGGCGACCGAGCTGCGCGCGCTTCGGGCTGCCCTCGCGAACGGAGGCGAGGGCCCCCTCGACGTCACGCCGTTCCTCGTCGCCGAGCCCCGCGCGGAAGCGCGATGAGCGAGCCGGAGCCGATCTCGTGCTTTCTCCTCTCCCGCGAGTGGCGCGATGGGCGCCGGGGCGTCGAGGTCACGCTCTGGGGTTTGTCCGAAGGCGGCGCGGTCAAGGCGATTTGCGAGACCGAGGCCGTGATGTTCGTCCCGCGCCACGTCCCGCGCGTGCGCACCGATGCCCTCGGCGCGAGGCGCGAAGAGGTCGCGCTCCGCTCGCTCGCCGGCGGGCACGTCGACGCGCTCTACTTCGCGAGCCAGCGCGCGCTCCTCCAAGCGCGAGACCAGCTCCGCGCCGAGCTCTCGATCCCGTTCGAGAGCGATCTCAAGCCGAGCGATCGCTTCCTCATGGAGCGCTTCGTGACGGGCTCTTTCGAGGTGAGGGGTCGCGTCTCGGGCGCTCGCGCGGGCAAGGGGGCCGAGGTCCGCGTCGTACGCGAGGCGCGCGTGCGCGGGATCGAGCGACCGGGCCGCGAGGCGCTGCCGCTCCTCACCATGGCTTCGCTCGACATCGAGACCGACGGGCCTGGGGGCGCGCTGCTCTCGTTCGCCCTCGTCGTGCGCGGGCCTCTTCGGCACGAAGGGATGTCACGCGAGGCCGTCGTCGTCGTGCGCGCCAGCGACGCTCCGCGCCTCTCGGGCGACGAGGACGCGCCGTACGACGCGGCGCTCTCCTTCGTGCCTGACGAGAGGGCGCTGCTCCAGACGCTGCTCGACCGGATCGCGTTGCTCGACCCCGACGTGCTCGTCGGCTGGAACGTGATCGAGTTCGACCTCACGGTGATCGAGGCGCGCTGCCGCGCGCTCGGCGTGCCCTTCGTGATGGGCCGCAACGCCGAGCCTGCGCGCATCCTGCCCGGAGACCGCGGTCAGGTCTCGCTCGCGCGCATCCCGGGCCGCGTGGTCCTCGACGGAATCGCCACGCTGAAGAACGCCACGTGGAGCTTCGAGCGCTACACGCTCGAGCACGTGGGACGTGAGCTCCTCGGGCGCGGCAAGAAGATCGACCAGGGCGCGCGCAAGAAGCAGGAGAAGATCGACGAGATCCGGCGCATGGCGCGCGAGGATCCGCGCGCGCTCGCCGCCTACAACCTCGAGGACGCACGCCTCGTCGCCGACGTCTTCGAGAAGGCAGATCTCCTCGGCTTCGCGTTCTCTCGCGCGGAGCTCGTGGGCCTGCCGCTCGACCGGCAGGGCGGCTCGGTCGCGGCCTTCGATCACCTCTACCTGCCGCGCCTGCACCGCGCGGGCTTCGTCGCGCCCGACGTGGGCGTCGAGCTCGAGGCGGTGCAGAGCCCCGGCGGCGAGGTCCTCGAGAGCGTGCCCGGTCTGCACCGCGAGGTGCTCGCGTTCGACTTCCGCAGCCTCTATCCGTCGATCATCCGCACCTTCCGGATCGACCCGCTCGGCCTGCAGCTCGCGCTCCACGCCGAGGACGCGGGCGACACCATCCCCGGCTTCGATGGCGCCTCGTTCGCGCGCGAGCCCTCGATCCTCCCTCCGCTCGTCGAGCGGCTCGCCGAGGCGCGCAAGCGCGCACAGGCCGAGGGCAACGAGGCGCTCGCGCGCGCGATCAAGATCCAGATGAACAGCTTCTACGGGGTGCTCGGCACCCCGGGCTGTCGTTTCTTCGACCCGCGTCTCGCGAGCTCGATCACGCGGCGCGGGCACGCCGTGATCCACCGGGCCAAGCGCCTCTTCGAGGAGCAAGGCCTGCGCGTGCTCTACGGCGACACCGACTCGCTCTTCGTGCACGTCGAGCCGCGCGCGCGCGGTCCTGCGGCGCGCGCCCTCGGCGTCGAGCTCGCGCGCCGCGCGAACGAAGTCTTCGCTGCGGAGCTCGCGCGCGAGCATGCGCTCGAGAGCGCGCTCGAGCTGCGCTTGGACCAGCACTTCGCGGTCTTCTTGATGCCGACCATGCGCGGCACGGACGTGGGCTCGAAGAAGCGCTACGCGGGCGCGGTCTACAAGGAGGGCGGCACCCTCGAGCTCGTCCTGCGCGGCCTCGAGGCCGTGCGCACGGACTGGACGCCCCTCGCGCGCCGCGTGCAGCGAGAGCTCCTCGAGCGCGTCTTCACGAACACACCCTGGCAGAGCTGGCTCGTCGATCTCCGCGAGCAGCTCGTGCGCGGCAAGCTCGACCGAGAGCTCATCTACCGCAAGCGTTTGCGCCGCGACCTCGACGCCTACGGCGCCGCGCCCCCGCATGTGCGCGCGGCGCGGATGAAGGAGAGCGCCGGCGAGGTCTCCGAGGGCGAGATCGAGTACGTCATGACCCACAAGGGTCCCCTCCCGATCGAGCAGCTCGCGGCGAGCCCGGGTGTCGTCATCGACCACGCGCACTACCTCGACAAGCAGCTCGCCCCCGCGTGCGACGTGATCTTGCCGCTCCTCGGCACGAGCTTCGCCAAGCTCTGCGGGACACAGCTCAGCTTGTTCTGACCTCGTGCCCGGCCCGGCGGTGAGACGGGCGCCGCGCACCGCCGACGCGGCTCGTCGGTTCGGCCCCTGAAGGGTCCGGTCGCCACCGGCAGGAGGAGTGACCGGTCTCCGAAGCGGTTCTTCCTCGTTTTCGTAGGACTTCGGTGCCGGCACGTTCAGTGCTGCTCGGCGCTGGCCGGCGGCCGGTTCCAGACCCGACGGCACAAGGACCCCCGTGCGACCGATCGTCTCCCGCCGCGCCACGCCTGGATTCTTCTGCGTGTGGGCGTTGGCGGCGCTCCTCGCAGGTTGCGGCACCGCGTACCCCGGCACGCCCGAGGACGTTTCTCAGTCGGAGCTCGGTGTCGGTGTCTTCGGCGAGTGCGAGCTGCCGGGTCCTGCACGCCACGCGCTCGGCCGCGGCATGCGGCTTCTTCGCGCGCGCGGGGTGGAGCTGTCGGGGGAGCTGATCGTCGCCATCGACCACGCGCACGAGGACGGTTCGAGCAGCCTCGAGCTGATGTTCGGCGGGGGCGGTGCCTGGGCCCTCGGCGCGGTCGTCGGGCTCCCTCGGCACCAGATCCAGCACTTGCTCGAGGGCGTCGGGACGAACGCGGGGCTGCTCGCCGGCGTCTCCATTCCGATCCCTTTCGACGGCGACTGGCGCTCCCTGTCCTTCTACCTCGAGGCGTTCTGGGGGACCGACGCGGGTGTGGTCTCTGGAGGTCGCTGGCGGGTGATCTGGAGCTCGCTTCCGGAGGAAGTGGGAGAAGCGGGATTCTGGGGGACGGTCACGCTCGCGCACGGCGCCGGGCTCTGCCGCGGGGGCGCGATCGCCTACGCCGCGGACGAGGAGGTGAACGTCGTCGAGGCCGCCTGGAATCACATCGTGGGTCGGCGACGCAACGCAGATCGCGAGCCCGCATCGTATGCGCGTGGCACACGCCTCGATGGCACCGACATCCGCTGCAACCGACAAGCCGCCCTCGAGAATCGCGAGGCGCTCGGCGCCTGCATCGAGCACGGTCGCGGACGTGGTGGCCGCGGCTGTCTCTTCGACGAGAGCGGGCGATACCGGAGCCGGGGCCGGTCTGTACCGATCTGCGGCGAGCGTTCCGGAGGAGGATACGTCTGCGACGAGGGCCGGCTCCTCGAATGCCTCGAGTGGTCGGGAGGCATGAGCTGCTTCGACGACTGTCTCCTCATGTCGGGCATATGACCGCCTGACCTCGGCCGCGCGGGCCTGCGATGCGCGCGGTCCCTTGCGCTTCTGCGTCGTGCGCCGGTGACCCTGCTCGACGCTCCCGAGGCGATACGGGTTGCATCGCCGACTCCCTTCGTCGTACGCACGCCCTGCTGTAGGTTCCGGAAACTCTGCGGTGTTCGTTCCGGAAACTCTGCGGTCTCCGGGGTCATCCTGATCGTCATCGAGGCTGGTGTCACCAGCGAGGTGCTTGGTGCGGAGCGAGGGACCATCGAGGCGTAGTAGACG